>DATMNP010000112.1:0-11335 GCA_035568935.1 Opitutaceae bacterium
TCATCTGATATTAGGGTATTATCTTCATTTACAGCCCGAGGGGTGGCAGGCTGCAAAAATGGGGTTTAGACCCTTCTTGTAGGCTCGGGTATTATAGGGAGGAAATCGAGCTTTTTTGGACTATTGAATCAACGTACTCCCTTCGATAAGATATTATGCCTTCCAGAGGCTAAAAACGGGGGCAAGTCCATCGGTCATTGCTAAGCAGTTGCGATGGCCATCAAATTTTTACAGAATACTTATGCCGCTGGTGTCAGTCGTTCCTTTTTGGTTTCGGAAAAATTAAGGCTCGAATAAATCCGGGAGGCGGGGGCCTTAGGAAATTCCCCGGATCAGGCTCCATGTGCCCATGGCACAAAGTGCGAGGCCCGACAGGCGTCCGCCTTGCGCACCGAAGGGCGCCACTTTTTCGAGTAAAACGAAGATCGTGAGTGCAGCGATCCACCACAGGTTCATCACGCCGCCGACAAACAGCAGGAGCATAAGCGCCCAGCAGCAGCCGAGGCAGTACAGGCCACTGGCCGCACCCATGCAAAAACCGCCGGCCACGCCGTTTTTCCAGTGCCGCGTCAGGAATTCCGCTGGCGAACGGCAGGCGTTCAGACATGCGCGTTTAAAGGGCGTGAACTGATAAATCCCGGCGGCAATGAGCAAAGCGCCGCCAAAGATCGGATCGCGGGATTCCATCATCGGCGACAAAAGTAGCGCCCGCGAGAGCGCGTACTGCAGCACCGTCGCGACGAGGCTGAACGCGGTCCAGATGAGCAAATACCCTCCGGCAAACGCATAAACTTGTACTGGAGCGCGTTCGGCCTCGGGGCTTTTCCGGACGACGCATCCATACAACAACATCGCCGGTGCTGCGGACGGCAGCATCATGCCGGCCATCATCACAACCCACATCGCGAACAACAGCACCCAATAAGTGAGACCCCACGTGTTTCGCATCATCCACGCCGCGGAGCCATCCATCGCGCCATCCATGTCGCGCGCCATCGGCACGATCCATGCCCAGGAGAGAATGGTGGCAACGGCGAGCGCGCCGCCCACCAGCCAGCGATCGTGCCGCACCAGCGTTTCGATGGGCGTGCGGTCTTTCACAACTTCTCAGCGCACGACACCGTGTGTGCCCCAATGGATGCGCGCCAGATGGGCATGGGTGCCGTCAAACTCGAGCTGGATGGTTCCGGCGGTTCCCTTGGATTTCCCGCTCACGAATTCTGCCTCGGTGAACTCGAAGCCGGTCGGGAGCGTGATTCGTGCCTGGTGATCGCCGCCGGTCACGGGATTCTTGATCGATGAGGCGCTCGCCTCGATGACGCCAGGCACGTTTACTTTTGCCGAGCGGGTCTTGACGTCGATCGTCAGTTCAATGGGTTTGAAAAGAGTGGGCTGCACCTTGGTGACCGTGGTGGAGAATACCTGCCAGATGAGTTTGCCTGGCTCGGTTTCGCGGCCATGGGAAATAGACTCGAGGGCGGCCCTTTGTTTGGGGTCGGCGCGTTCGTCCACGACCGACTGGAAGGTGCCGTTCCCGAGATGGATGGGCCCCGGCCAGGACGCAAGAATGCCCCAGCGCAGGCCGTCGAGCGGCACGTCGCCGAAGCGGCCTTTTTCAATCTGCACAAAGGTGAGCGCCCGGCAGTCGCCATGGGTCGGCAACGAATTGAACTGGCAGGGGCAACCGAAGTCGCAATTACAGTGCCCAAATTCCACGCCCTGCAGGGACCATTCGACGAGTTTCATAATAATCCTTTCGTCCAAGCATGAGAAATCCTGCGGCGGAGCGAAAAGAAAACCGGCGTGGCGGGCAAGCCTGGAGTAGCGGGCCTTCGGTCACATTAACGTAACGCGGGCCATGGCTCGCCGGCCTGTTTTGTGCCGATGTTACTACGCCCTTGCTATGCTTGAAGGAGCGTGTGAGCTGCCTGTATTGCGCCGCACGCCGATGTTTAATCAAAAAAATCAAAGCACGGACGCTCCCTTTCTGGAGAAGATTGTCAGGATCATCGCATTCACCCTGTTGGGCTTCGTGGGGTTTGCTTGTGTCGCAAGGCCCGCTGCGGCCCAAAACTACAATTACCCCCTGGAAACCGGCTACCTTCGGCTGTCCGACCGTTTGCAGGGCCACGTGCCAAACGGGCAGTCAATCGTCATGGGCCAGGTCGAAGCGGATGTCGTCAGCGGCACCTACCTGCCCGACTTCACGAACCCCGCTTTCTCGCCGGTGAATTTTCAAATCGAGGATGGGAGCGGACAAGTGTTAACGCACGCGACCGATGTTGGGCGGATCCTGTATGGGCAGGATCTCTCGCTCACGCACGGCATTGCCCAGGTGAAGCTTTACCGCGCGGACTTCTATGGCGGCGGGTTTCTGTTTTCGCCCCAGGAACTCAACTGGATTGATCCGGCCGGGCCGGTGAACATCGGCGTGGACGTGTTGAACAACAGTTGGGCGTCGAACACGGGCATCCAGGATCTTTCCACGCAACTCGTAAGGCGGATGGACTGGCTGGCGGATGCCTACGACATCGTCGTGGCGTGCGGCGTGCCGAATGATGCCACGGCGCCCATGCCCGAGCTCATGAGCAGTATGTACAACGGCATCACGGTTGGGGTGTCATCCGGCCCGTCCACTCATGGCCCCACGAGTTTTCAGGAAACCAACGGCGTGACCGCCGGCCGGTGCAAACCCGATATCGTGGCGCCAATGCCAGTAACCAGCGCAGCCGTGCCGCTCATTTCATCCTATGCCGCCCTCCTGCTCGACGAAGTGCACCAGCGCACGGCTGCCGGCCAGGCAAATTTTGTGAAGGGGGTGAAGCCGGCCGTGATCAAATCCATCCTGCAAACCGGGGCCAACAAACTGCCGGGCTGGGCCGCCACCGAGACCGCCCCGCTCGACTTTCAGCAGGGGGCCGGCCAGGTGGATATCGACCATTCCGAGTTGATTCTCTCCGCCGGCCGTGAGCTCCCGGGCTGGATCAGCTCGATCGGTTGGACCTATGAAGAAAACGTCGCGCCAGCCGACACGCGCCTGTATTATTTCATCCTGAACGAAAGCACTGCCAAGCGTTTTGCCGCCACCCTCAACTGGCATCGAAAAATTACAAGCACGGGCGTCACCCGCACGGTTGATATTGCCAGCCTGGCCCATCTGCAGTTGGAATTTTATACGTTTGCCAATGGCGCCTTTTCCCTGCTTCAGGCCAGCCGGAGCCCGGTCGACAACCTGCAGCACATCTGTTTGCCGACACTCGCGAACGGCATTTATATTCTCCGCGTGATCAACCCGGGGGACCTGGTTGCCGACTATGCCCTGAGCTGGGGCTGCCTGCCGGTGACAGAGAGCAACCTCGGTCCCTGACGCCTGCAGCGTTGGGCGATCTTGCCAGCCACGGACCCTAATCCTGCGGCGCGTTGGCGTCGACGTGCTCATAACTGATCTTGCCGTCGATGATCTCGCGCAGCGCCGTATCCTCGGCCGTAAGTTTCTCGAGCGATTCGACCAGCGGGCGGCTGCCGCGCCGCAGCTGCTTCACGCGGCGTGAGACCACGTTGACCAGGATGTTCGGATCGTCGATGGTCTTGAGTGCGGCCTTGAGGTAATCGTCTCTCATGGTTGGAAGGCAGGCAAGGCAGCTGCGAGGGCGAAGGATTCCGCCGTTTTCACATCTGTTCTTGGCTGAACTCGTCATTCTAAAAACCCGTGGCGCCGAACACGACGTATATCGCACGGAATGACCGCTTCCCCGGTCAATCCGTTGGCGGGCCATTCGGTTAGAATGATTAAACTCATGCGGTCACGGTCTTTTCGCTGCGCTCGCCTTTCCGATTTTTTGCCACGAAGGGGCACAAAGATTTAAATAAAATCCGAAAGCAACGGTCGGCTGAAGGCAGCCGACCCTACCAAAGTGCAACCGGATTCCGCGGTAGGGGCTGTTGTCCTCAACGCACCGAAATCAACCCGGCATTTTTGTGTTCCTTGTGCTCTTGTGACTATCTCATCTGTTTATTCTTCGATTCAACCCGTCTTCGCAGCGGTTGCGGGGTTGTTCAGCCGTCCGCGCACAAACATAATATAACCCCGGAGCGCGTAAAATTGGTCGGCGAATGACGCCGGTACCTTGAGCTTATTGACGGCCTCCTCAAGTTCGTCGAGACGCTGGAGCAGATCCTGCCTTTTTTCGCCAGTTAGCTCGCCGAAGGCCTCGCGTTCGATGCGGATGAGCCGCCGGTAACAATGATAAAATCGCAGCCGGACTCTCCATTTGTAGGCGCTGGGAAAGAAACGGATGGCCGGGATGAGGACGAGCACCACCGGGAGAAAGGCCACCAGTATCCGGTTGATGAGGCTCGCGAGCCAGAAGGAGCCGACCGCGCGGTACATGAAGCCCTTGCCCGATTTGTAATAGCGAAGGGCATCATCGCTGATCTTGAATTCATGTTCGAGCGGGGCAGGGAACTCCCCGCGTTTTTGGATGATACTTGCGTTCCCGTGAACCTCCTGCGCCACCTCGATAAGGAGGTCGGACATGGCCGCATTCAAATCCTTCCTTGCCACCAACTCCACGGTGGGGCCGATGAGCGCCATATCGTGGGCCGGTAAATCCTTGCCTAAATCGATCGAACCCTCCGGGAGTTCCATCTTGTTCAGGTAAGTAAATTTTCGGATGTAGGCGTCGGCCTGCGGGAAATGATATAATTGGATGTTGGGCGCTCGGATGAGCGTCCGCAAAGTCTGGGCCGATGCTGAATCTCCCATGAGGAAAATTGCGGCCACATTCCCTTGTAGCAGGGTGGCCGCCGCTGTATCCGCATCAAGATCCAGCAGGGTGGCGGGGGGGCCGGTGATTCCGTTGGCCTGGAGGAGGGTGAGGGCGAGCGCACGCGTTCCGCTGCCTTTCGCGCCCACCGCGATCCGCTTTTCGGCCAGCTCCGAAAGACGATTCATGGGCGTTAGGCTGCGGTAGAAGATCAGCATCGGCTGGTAGGCGATACTGCCCAGGGAAACCAGGTCGTCCAGGTTCTCGCCCGCCGCGATTCCTCCCTGGACAAAGCCGATATCGACGCCCGACTGGGCTGACTGCAGCCGATGGAGGTTTTCCTGCGAACCCGCGGAGGGAAGAACCCGGAGCTCCACTCCGTGATCGGCCAGGATTTTTCGGTACTGGTAGGCATACCGCAGGTAGGTGCTGCCCGGCCGGCCACTGGAGATGGTGAGCACGCTCGGGGGAGCCGACCGGACAAACCAAACCACGGCGAAGAAGCAAATGGCGACGATGAGGAGCGCGACCACGGTGGCCAGTGCCTTGCTGAACCCGAAGGTTTCGCTGAGCGTTGACACCATCGGGGGACGAGGCGCTGCTACTTTAGGGAGCTTCATGATAATTGGCGATGCACGGCAATCGGAGGAAACTGAGTATTTTTTTACGTTTTTGCAATAACCTCACTTTGCGTGTAATATCCGAAAGTTTTCAAACGGCTTTATTTTAAAAGTTTGAATAATTATTACACCGGACGGTTTGCGATAACAACAGGTATAAAAGAAAGGCGTTTTTCACCTGAAAATAGGGGCATCACCTTGGCCGACTGTGAACCGAAAACTGTGAACCGTGAACCTTTTCACCCCCCGGCGATCGCCCCGATAATCAGGAATGGCTCCGCGCCGCTGGCAACTTTGGCGGGTAAGGGAGCTTCGCGGGGTTCGAGGGAAAAATCCTCTTTGCAGGCAAAAAACCTCACGAATGGGCGGCGCTTCAGTGTGCCGTGGTCGCGAATTGTCCCGCGCAATACCGGGTAACGCGCCTCCAGCGCGTCGAGCACGGCGCCCAGTGTCACCGGATTTTCCACCTCCAGTTCCACCTCGCCCTCGACGCGCGCCAGGTTGCGCAAATGAAAAGGAAGAATCACCCGGACCATATGAAAGTCAGCAGTGATCGACCACGGATCAGGCGGATGGACACGGATAAAGGCATGGAAAACACCGATTAGGGCAGTCTACAAAATACTGTAGCCACAAAGATCACATAGAACGCAAAGGAAGCGTATTGTCGGCGACTGACTTTTCTTTGTGACCTTTCGTGGCTAAAACGGTTTTTAAAAATCCGTAGCCGTGGTTTCATAAGATCATCGCAACACCTGCGCTTCGACCGACAGCACCGCCGGAAGGTCGCGCACGACGGCATTCCATGAATCACCGCCGTTGGCCGAGGCATAAACCTGTCCGCCCGTCGTGCCGAAATACACCCCGCACGGTTCCAGCGAGTCCACGGCCATGGCTTCTCGCAGGATATTCACGTAACAGTCCTTTTGCGGCAGGCCTTCCGTGAGCGGCTGCCATTCGTCGCCGCCGGTCTTGCTGCGATAGACGCGCAGTTTGCCCTCCGGCGGATAATGCTCGGAGTCGCTCTTGATCGGCACGACAAAAACCGTTTCGGGTTCGTGCGCATGAACCTCGATCGGGAAACCGAAATCGCTCGGCAGGTTGCCGCTGATTTCACGCCACTGCTCGCCGGCGTTGTCGGTGCGCATCACGTCCCAATGCTTTTGCATGAACAAAACGTCCGGCCGCGACGGGTGCATGGCGATGCGGTGAACACAGTGCCCGACTTCCGCATCGGGATCGGGCAGTTCATAGGGCGATTTCAACCCGTGATTGATGGCTTTCCAGCATTTCCCGCCATCGTCGCTGCGAAATACGCCGGCGGCGGAAATGGCGACGTAAATCCGGTTCGAATTCTTGGGATCGAGAATGATGGTGTGAACGGCCATGCCGCCCGCACCCGGCTGCCAGAGATGGCCCTTGGCGCCGCGCAAACCGGGCAGTTCCTTCCATGTTTTGCCGCCGTCCGTGGTTTTGAAGATCGCGGCGTCCTCCACGCCGGCGAAGGCGGTGTCCGGGTCGGTGAGCGATGGTTCGAGATGCCAGGCCCGTTTGAACTCCCACGGATGCTGCGTGCCATCGTACCACTTGTGCGTGCCGGCCTCGCCGGCGTAGACGAACTTGTTGCTCTCGCCTTTCGGGAAACCCTCCGGGCTTTTCAATTCCTCCGGGCTGCTGCCCGGCATGTTCCAGGTTTTTCCTCCGTCGTCGGAACGCTGGATGATCTGGCCGAACCAACTGCTCGTTTGTGACGCGTAGATCCGGTCGGGGTCCGCGGGCGAACCCTTGAGATGATAAATTTCCCAGCCCGCGAAATGCGGGCCGCTGACCTTCCAGTTCTTGCGCTTGCCATCCGAGGTAAGGATGAACGCGCCCTTTTTTGTGCCGACCAGGACTCGAATTTTACTCATGGTTGGATTCGTCACAAAGAACACAGAAAACCGAAAAATCCAAGCTATCTGGAGTCCTTAGCCACGGAGTCACACTGGGCCGATTTAAAAAATACCATGGCCACAAAAGGTCGCAAGGAACACAAAAATGACCGGCTTTTTTATGGTCTTCTTGTCCGCCGAAGTCTCGGCGAAGGCGATTCTTTGTGGCAAAAAAATCCGACCGACTCATAACACGTAACAAGTGACAAGTGGCCAATCCTGAACCGACAATGACCAATGACGCGTCTTGAACTTGGAACCTTGAGCCTTGAACTTGGACACAGCGATGTCCGTTTTGTTTTAGCTCCTTCGTTGAGTAGTCAAACATCTCAAATCCGTGAAGCACCCACCACCGCCATCGAAAGGAAAAATCATGTCCACCCATACCATCCGTCTTCACCGCGTCCTCCGTTCGACGCCCGAAAAAGTGTATCGGGCGTTTCTCGACGCCGATGCCATGAGCAAGTGGCTTCCGCCAAATGGGTTCACCGGGAAAGTCCATCACTTGGACGCCAAAGTTGGCGGCACCTTCAAGATGTCGTTCACGAACTTCACGACTGGCAAGAGTCACTCCTTCGGCGGGGAGTATCTCGAACTGGTGCCCCATGAACATATTCGATACTCAGACAAATTCGACGACCCGAACCTGCCCGGGGAAATCCACGTGACGGTTACCCTCAAAAAAGTGTCCTGCGGCACCGAGGTGAACATCGTGCAAGAGGGAGTGCCGGCCGTCATTCCGGCCGAGGCGTGCTATCTTGGCTGGCAGGACTCGCTCACCCAGCTGGCGATGCTGGTCGACCCCGAGATTCCGGATTGAATGAGCGGCTAACTCGACCTTTAAAAACGCAAGATTGCGAAGGGAGGATGCTCTTTAGCCACTGATGCACACTGATGTTCTGCACGTCGAATGGCTCCCGACCCATAACGCGCCATGCACAGTTGGTAGTAGGAGCGGATTGCCACAAAAGGTCACAAGGAACTTTTAAATGGCCTGTTTTTTTGATCCTTCGTGGCAGTTTTTTTGTGGGAGGGGGGACAGGTCGAAAAAACATTTCCGTGGTCTGACTTTGACACCGTGGACTGCCGGGGTGTCTGGTTGGATCGTCTCGCATGCCACTGCACAGAAAAAAGATTTTCCGCCTCCCACCTCCGGCACCCACCACGATCTACGTGCGGCCGGGCTACAACCGTGTGCTGGCCGAGCAGTTCGAGGCGCTTAAGCTCAAGCGCGTTGACCTGGTCAAGGACAAGGTTGAGGCGCATAGCCAGGGCGACCTGCGCGAAAACTTCGGTTTCAAGGCGGCCAAGGATGCCATTCGTGCCGTCGACCGCAAGATGACCGCGCTCGATCGCTTTGTCGCCCGCAACACCTTCGTTGAAATCGATCCCGCCACCTGGCTCACCAAACCGACGGACACGCTGCTCCTCGGGCACGTGGCCATGATTGCAAAGCAGGACGTGGCGACGAAACGAAGCCACCGTTTCACGTTTCTCGTGACCACGCACGGCGAGACGGCGAGCGACCCCGAGTCGGGGATTGAATGCCTGCCTCACAATTCCCCCCTTGCCGCAGCGGTGCTGGGCCTGGCGGTCAACGCTCAGACCACGGTCGCGCTCCCTGCGGGCGAGGCGATCCTGACCGTCTGCTCCATCCGCAATCCGACCCAGGCGGAACTCGATCGCCTGCTCACCGCCATCAAACCACCCGAAATCGAAGACGATTAGGAGAATTTAGATGGGGACAGGTCAAAAAAACGTGGCGAAATACGTTTTTGAGGCGTTTTAATTGTCAGTTTATAGATTGACAAAAATGATAAAATATCATGTTATAAAATTGCAATGATTAATGAATATCAAGTCATACGCTTAAATAATCTGGACCAGGTGGCGACCGATGCAGAACCCGTGCGAAAGCTCAAGAAGCCTCCGCTCGGCTGGCTGCGATCCGTGCGCGAGGGGCTTGGCTTGTCGCTTCGCGACGTGGCGAGGATGATCGGAAACCTGAGTCCGCAGTCAGTGCATCAATTCGAAAAGAACGAGGCGGCGGGTACGCTGACGCTGCGCAATTTCGAACGCGTCGCCGCAGCGATGGGATGTCGCGTGGTGCATGTGCTCGTGCCGGGGCGGGATGGCCAGACGTTTACCGAACTGGAGGCAGGGCTTTCCGGCGACCGGCGTCTCCTTGAGGACACCGAACACACTATGACTCTGGAGGCGCAGGCTGTCGGAAATATCGACGAACGCGCGAAACGCGGAATCCGCCGCCATGGCAAACGGTAATACGACGGACGGGCCGACGCCCGTCACGCCCGAAGAGGCGATGGAGCTGCGCGTCAGCATTCAATCGCGCGAGGAGCTGAACGCATTCGAGCGCGAGAACATCTTGGAAGCGCGTGCATGGGCGTTGTCCCGGCGCACGCTGCGGCGCAACGATCTCCTGTCGGAGGATTTCATGCGCGAGCTACACCGGCGCATGTTTGGACGGGTCTGGCGGTGGGCAGGGCGGCTTCGCACGAGCGAACGCAATATGGGGCGACCGGTGCACGCGCTGGCGACGGACGTGCGCACTCTCGTCGACGATGCGCGCTACTGGCGCGAGCACGGAACGTATCCGGCCGTTGAGGCCGCCGTGAGATTCCATCATCGCCTCGTGGCGATTCATCCGTGGGTGAACGGCAACGGCCGGCATGCGCGCTTAATGGCGGACATTCTGGTCTGTATGCAGGGCGTTAAACCATTTTCCTGGGGCCGCAGCGTGGATCTCGTCGCGCCGAGCGATGTCCGGGCGCGTTATCTGGTGGCCCTGCGCGAGGCCGATGCCGGCGACTACGGCGCTCTGTTCCGATTCGCTGCAGGCGCGGATTGACGTTCTGGACACGGCAGGAACGTTGGTCGGAAAGGGTCAAACGCTGCTTTACGATATTCTTGCAAAATGATTAATCGTTACGTAACGTTTTATCGTGCCGTACGAATCTCTCAGTCGAGCCCGGATCACCCAAGCGTTGCGTCGCCTGGGCGAGTTGGCGCGTGAGCAAAAAGTAACCTTGGAAGTTTCGCTCTATGGCGGAGCTGTTTTCACGCTGGTGTATGGGTTGCGCGAGGGCACCAAAGACGTCGATGACGTGGTTCGCCAGAGCGAGCTCGCGAAGAAGTTGGCGGTCAGGGTGGCCAATGAACTCGGTCTCGCGGAGGACTGGCTCAACGACCACGTAAAGCAATTTTTGGCCGAGAAGGAGGCCAAGCGCGAGTTGACCGCAAGCGACTTTGGCGAAGGTATTCGTATTTCTGTTCCCACGGCAGCCTATCTGCTCGCGATGAAGCTTCGCGCCTGTCGTCCGCCGCTGCCCGGGTATGCGGGCGATTATGGCGACATTCGATTTTTGATCAAAAAAATGGAAATCAGTTCGGTAGAAGCCGCCGAGGCCATTCATGACAAATTCTTCCCGCACGATGTCCTCTCAGATGCCGCCAAAGAAGTCGTGAGAACATCGCTTGCACCGCCGCGCCCATGAGCCCACGCCCAACCACCCTCAAAGACATTGCCGAGCGCTCGGAGTCACTCGGTGACTTCGGTCGGCACCTCCGCGACTGGTTGCATGAATTGCGGCGAATTTCGTCTCGAGCCCAAGCGGTGGCAGCGATTGCCGATGAACCGTCGCGTCTTCGGGAGAAGTTTCCGCAAGGGCACGTGGCCGATGCCTGGCTGGCCGCCTACGCGGAGCACGTGGCCGGCAAGGTGGGCTTGCCTGCGCCGGAGTGGGCTTTTGCGCCCTGGCGTACAGCCGTTGAGCCCATTTTCGACGAAGGCGGCGACACCCCAGCTTTACGCGCCCTCGCGCTTGCTCACGCCCCATTGGCATTCAAGCGCAGGAACATTTTCACGCCGGCGGTCGATCTTCCGCTGTCGCTGCGCGCGGGCCGACCGATCAAGTCGGCCGAACAGAAACGGAAAACTAACGCCGAACGCCAGCGGCGGTTCCGCAGAACCCGAATCGCCGAGTTGGTGCGATTGCGC
>DATMNP010000113.1:0-18549 GCA_035568935.1 Opitutaceae bacterium
CGACTACATCGAGACCTTTTATAACCGCCGGCGGATGCACTCTGCGCTCGGCTATAAAAGTCCCCTCGACTACGAGTCCAACCTCAATTAACTCAAAACATATTACTCTTAACGCCTGTCCGAATTATCGGGGGAAGCACATTTCCCCTTACTCCAAGGGAATGTGCGGCTCGATGTCGGCGTCGTAGTTGATGCCGGGCAGGCCGAAGCCGAAGAGCTTCAGGAACTCCGCGCGGTAGCCGGCGATGTCGGTCAGGGCCTCGAGGTTTTCCGTGGTGACTTGCGGCCAGATGTGGGCGATTTCCGCCTGGATGTCGGGCTTCATTTCAAGGTCGTCGATGCGCACGCGTCCGCTGGCGTCGAAGTCCAGGCCGCCGCCGCCGTACATCTGCGTGGCAAAAAGGCGCTGGACCTGCTCGATGCAACCTTCATGGGTGCCGTGCGCCTTCATGATTTTGTAGAGGATCGAGATGTAGAGCGGGACGACGGGAATGGCCGAACTGGCCTGAGTGACGAGCGCTTTGTTGATGGAGATGAAGGCGCGGCCCCGGTTAAGCTTGAGCAGGGAGTCGATGCGCTTGCCGGCGCGCTCGAGGTCGTTTTTGGCGAGGCCGATCGTGCCGTTTTTGTAGATGGGCCAGGTGACTTCGGGGCCGATGTAGCTATAGGCGACGGCAGTGGCGCCGGGCGCGAGGAGCTTTGCGTCGTCGAGCGCATCCATCCACATTTCCCAGTCTTCGCCGCCCATCACGGCCACGGTGTCGGCGACCTCGGGCTCGCCCGCGGGTTCAATGGTGATGTTGCTGACGATGCCTTTGTCGGTGTCCACGGTTTTGTTCGTGTAGGACGCGCCGATGGGTTTCAGGACGGACTTGTGCACGACGCCGGTTTTGGGGTGGGTGCGGCGCGGTGAGGCGAGCGAGTAAACGACGAGGTCGATGGGCCCCATCTCGCGTTTGATGAGGTCGAGCGCCTGGCGCTTGAGATCGTCGGAGAACGCATCGCCATTGAGGTTGAACGCCTTGAGGCCGGCCGCGCGGGCCGCGCGGGTGAAAGCGATGGAGTTGTACCAGCCGGGCGTGGCCGGGCGGTCGGCCTCGGAGGGGCGCTCGAAAAAAATGCCAAGCGTGGCCGCGTTGGAGCCAAAGGCGGCGGCGATGCGCGAGGCGAGGCCGTAGCCGGTGGATGCGCCGATGACCAACACGTTTTTCGGGCCGTTTTTGAGCGGGCCTTTTTTTCGAACGTAATCGATCGACTCCTGCACATGGGCGGCACAGCCGGCCGGGTGGGCGGTGATGCAGACAAATCCTCTAACCTTGGGTTTTATGATCACAGCCTGCTAGCGTTGGGGAGCGGCCCGGGGGCGTCGAGAAAAGTTTTAAACGTTCTTGGAACTCGTTTTAACCACTGATGAACACTTTTCGGCACTTATTAATCCCGAACACGGATTCGATCCGTTTTTAACCGCTAATGGACGCTAATGAACGCTAATCGGATACCGCGGACTGGCCCCTTGCTTCGCTCCGAGAGCTTCGAAGGGTAGGGCGGATATGAATTGGCTGCGGAAGACGGCCTACACGGCTTGCGGCCGTGTGCCGCGCAGCGGCACAGTTTTCCAGCAGCCTATTCGCGTCGATTTGCGTCCATTCGCGGTTAAAATATATCAGTGATCCGAATGTATGGACCCCTCTGCGCCTGCCCTTCGTAGCTTTAGCGAAGTAGGGTTCTTCGCGACCTTCGTGTTCAAAATCCGAATCCGCGATCATCCGTGCAATCCGCGGGGTACAACTGCGTTTTTAGGTTTTAAAACCCCTAGTCGCTGAGCAGCACAATGGGGCCTTCCGGCTTGGGCCGGCCGCCCTTGCGTTCGCAGCTGACGGCAAATTTTGCGGCGGTGGCGATGAGCTGGCCGGGATGGAAGGCGATGCGGGCCGTGCCCGTGTGTGCATCAACGGTGAAAACCCCGCCGCTGACCGGGTCGGGATACTTCGGGTCGATGACCCAGAGTTGGTAATCCTGATCGCCGGCGAGGGCAGGCAGCTTCTCGACCGTGAGTACGCCCTGTTGGGTGGCCTGGTTCCACACGGCGATGGCGCGGGCTTGCGACGAATGGCCGAGGAGCGAGACGAGTTTGGTGATTTCCAGGTGGGAGGGGTCGTTGTTTGTCTTGATTTGCTCCTGCAGGTCGGCGAGCTGCCGGCTGGCGAGGATGTGTTCGGCCTCAAGCTGGTTTTGCACGCTTTGGCTTTCCATTAGCGCGAGTGCGGCTTGCTCGCGCAGGGCGATGGATTCGGACTTTTGCGTGAAATAGAGCTGGGCGAGCCACGCGGCGGTGAGCGCAAGGCACGCGGCGAGGGCCCACGGGATCCAGGCCGGCGGCGCAAAGGGCGTGATGCGCTGGTCTTCCGCGCTCGATTTTTCCGCGAGGGATACGAACAGGCGCGATTTCAACCAGGCCGGGGGTGCGGATGCGGGTGTGGCGAGCGAAAGTGCGCTGGCACTCTCGCGCAGCTCATGCACAAGGGTGCGCAGCCCGGCGTCTTGTGCGAGCGCGGCTTCGAACGCAGCGAGTTCCGCGCCTTCGAGCAGGTCGAAGGCGTAGAGCGCGGCGAGTTCCTCTGTGCGTTCGTCAATCATGGTGGGGTCGAAGGGCGTCCCGGAGCTTGAGCAACCCGCGGCGGATGCGGGCTTTCACGGTGCCGAGCGGTTGGTTGAGGTTTTCGGCAATTTGTTCCTGCGTGAGCCCGCCGAAAAATGCGAGTTCGAGGGCCTGCTTTTGCTCGATGGGCAGCGCGGCGAGCGCCGAGCGCACGAGCCGGGCCTTTTCCTTGAACACGAGGGTGTCGGTGGTGCCGGCCGCTTCATCGTAGCCGAGGTCGGCGGGCACGGCGGCGCTGAGCAGCTCGCCGCGGCGCTTGCGCAGGCGCAGGCGGTCGATGGCCCGGTTGCGGGTAAGCGTGACCGCCCACCCGAAGGCGGTGCCGCGCCCGGGGGAAAAGGCCGCGGATTTTTCCCAGATGGTGAGGAACACATCATGCACGATGTCCTCGGTCTCTCTCGCGTCGCCAAGGATGCGCAGTGCGGCGGAATAGAGGGGCCGGCTGAAGCGATCGTAAAGTTCGGAGAAGGCCGTGCGGTCGCCGCCCGCCATGCGCTGCAGCAGGCGGGCATCGATATCGCTCCGATCCTCGGCGGGTTCGCTCATGCAGGAAGGTAAATTGGCACCGGCAAGGCCGGCAAGGGCAGGCAGGCAGGCATGGGTGGCAAACATCTCATGGATGTATACGAATCGAGGAAACCGCGGGATGCACAGGTTGCTTCAGTCAATTGCAGAAGCTTTGCGCGCGGCAAGCGTTTAGCGGCTAACCAAAAAACGACCTCATCATGGTGGTGACCAACAGCGCCCATACGACCAGGGAGAAGGTCTTGGACGAAATGGCCAACTGAACGGCCTGCCCCACGGAGCGGTTGATGCTCACTTTCGTCAGCACGATGACCAGCACAATGGCGGCAATGCCATTCTCTACAAAGAAGAAAGAAGGCAGGTGCAAAAAGTAGTTGGCCACCATATGCATCATCATCCTGGTCACCGCGTCAGCCAACGCCGCGAGCATGAGTCCGGGCCATTCCACCGTTACTCCCCAAAACAGGCAGGTGAGTTTCAGTGCGAGAACCATGACTCCCCAGCGAAGGAATAATTCGACCAGCAATCTTGTTGGATCCATGCCCGGGTTGGTGGTTTCCTGCGGCGCGGTGTGCGCTTTTTCCATCTCCAGGATGGCATCCTCCCGTTCCTTGGACTGGGCGGCATAAGCCTGCTTTTCCACTTCCGCCTCCGCTTGGGCGGCTTTATCCGCCTCGCTCTGCGCCGGCTTTTGTACTTTCGGCGTTTCTGCCACGGGTTTCGGCGTGTTCTGCACGGTGGAAACCGCGGGTGGTTTCGTGCCATAAGACATGCCTTGGACATCGACCACTTTGCCGGCTTCAAGCTCGATGCGCACCCCGTTGGGATAAAGCAGGATCTCATGGGTGCCCATGGCGGCGCGAGAAGCCGGCGAGCCAAGTTCCCCCACTAACGACACGCGATCCATTCCGAGATAAATCGCCAGAGGTTTTGCGTCGAAGGACATGCCCTGGACATCGACCACTTTGCCGGCTTCAAGCTCGATGCGCACCCCGTTGGGATAAAGCAGGATCTCATGGGCACCCATGGCGGCGTGAGAAACCGGCGAGCCGAGTTCCTGCACTAATGCCATCCGATCCATTCCGAGATAAACGGCCAGGCATTTGCTGGTGAAAAGAAGGCCCAGCAAAAAAATCCGGAAAGCGCCTTGGTGCATGAGGGGTCGATGCAACTTATTTTTCAAACTGCTCCCAAGGTTGCAAAATGCAAGGCCAATTACCTTGCCTTTAGGGGCTGTGGGCGACGTCCACGGGCTCCTAAAGGTAGGCGAATCCGATCAGGCCAAGCACGATCAGCACGGCGAGGCAGCCGAGAATGTGTTTCTCCTGTCGGGTGAGGCGGAAGGGCATGTTCTCAGCATAACACGGAAAAGGGGGCTCCTTGAACTTCCAACGTCGAACGCTGAACTCCGAACGTCGAACAGCGAAGTACGAAATACCAACTGCCAATTACAAACTACCAACTACAGTCCGTAGGGCTGGAGGCGACTAAACACGTCGCGAAACAGCGGATCGTCCGCGATGGCCGCCCATTCGCAATTGCTCGAGACGCGGACGAAGAACTGCGAGCCTTCGTGGCCAAAACCGTAGTGCCAGGCCAGCCGCAAAAGTTCGCGCGGCGAATCGGGGTTTTCATAGGCGATGGATCGGCCGTCATAGAGATGCCAGAACCAGACGTGCTGGGGATAAACGTCGCCGCGAAAAATTCGGAATTCAGCCGCCGGCAGCACGCGGCCGGCGACCGAGAGGCTGGCGCGCGCATCCACGGTCGGCTCGGGTTGCCACCCTGCGCCCGGCCAGCACGCGTCGGGCGTGTGTGAAGCCACCAGGCTGACGGGTGCCTGGCCCGCGGACCAGTAGGCGACGTAAATGATGACTTGCTGCAGGCTGCCATCGGGTGCGCGCCTGAGATAGGTGCGCTGAATCAGGTGGTCGGTTTGCAGGGTGTCGGCGAAACGATAAAGGTCGGTGGCCGTTTGCACCTCCCATCCGCCGGCGTTGGCGGGCACGATCGCGGCAAGGTCCGGCACGGGCGCGGCGGCCGGGGCGCGGCGCGTGTTGGCGACGAATAAAATCACCAGGGCGGCGGCGAGCGCGAGCCCGGTGGCCAGCCATGGTTGAAGCGCCTGCGGGGCGCGCGCAACGGGTGGGGAGGATGCCGGCGGTTCAGTTCTTTCGCCGCGGGCCAGCCCCAGCGCGAGTCCGCCGAGCAGCAGCGCCGTCACGCCCAGGACGGCATAGCCGGTGGCATCGTGCCAGGTGTGGCTGATATCCACGCCCCGGTTGGCCAGCAGTGTCAGCGTGAGCGAACGGAAGAAATTCATGGCGAGCGCCAGCGGCGCGGCCAGCGCGATGAGGAGGGCGCGCGACCACGGCCGGCGCACGAGCGCCGCGGAAAAAAAGAAACCAGCGAAGACGCAGGAGACCAGGCTGCGCACGCCGCTGCACGCCTCCTCGACCCCGATCGTGGTGCTGGCCAGCTCGATGAGGTTGCCGTCGCGGATGGCAGCCACCCCGAACAGATGCAGCGTGGCCAGCACGGAGCGCGTGACCCACAGCTGCAGGCCGAGCGTGAGGCGCATGTAGGTGCCGGGTGGAATGGGCGCGCACAGCAGCCACAGGACAATGGCCGTGAACGAGATCCAGTTAACTGGCACGAGGCGCACCGGCTCGCTCGCGAAGACCAGCAAGCCGGCCAGCAGGATGAGTACGAGCGCAAGGGCGAGCGTGAAGTCCACCAGGGCGTGCGACCAGTCGAGCGCGGCGGTGAAGAGGCCGCCGGTCGCGAGCGCGGCCAGCCCGGCGGCGAGCAGCCCGGCCAGCGCGACCGTGGCGGCGCCATGCGCGGGTAAAAACCGCGCCGGGCCGGAGGTGCGGCTTTCGTGCAGCAGCAGCAGGAAAATCAGCGGCATGAACAGCCCGTGCGACAACTCCGGGTTGTGGCGCCATTGCGGCCAGAGCAGCGCGCTGAATGCGGCGGCCAGCACCGCCAGCAGGGCGAGGTTGATTCGCGCGAGCGGTGGGAGAGGCCGAAGCGGGCTGGGTGGGGCCGGATTCATCGATTGGGGGCCATCGGTTTGCCGCTGTAATGTTCATACAAGGCGTAAGTCACGTCGAGGGCGAGCGGCTGGATCATGACCGGCGAAGACAAGCTGCCATTCGTGGTCGCGGAGGAAATTTCGAATGGGGGTGGCTGGAACAAGGGCAGGATGCCCCCGAGCCGCCGCTGGTCGGCTTGCCCGCGAAAAAAAGCCTCGGCCAGGTCGAGGTCGCTGCTGGCAGGGAGCCCGAGTTGCCGGAGCCAGTTGCGTGCGACCTGCACGTGCGGCCAGTCGGTGTTGGCGCCGGCCGCAAAGAAAAGGGCGACGGTGGCTTGGTAGGTGTCGGCCGCCGGCGGCAAGGGTTCCCGCTGGAGCTTTTCGAAAAGTGCGGCGAGCAATCCTGGGTCGGGATGGCGGATGAATTGTGTGCAAAGGATCTCGACGGCAGGAACGCTGGACGGTGCGCGGAGAACCGCCTGCACTTGATCGTACACGATGCCGAACCGGCCCTTGGCAACCAGCGCGTCGAGGAGCAGGGCGAAGCCATCGCGCTTGGGCAGCAGGTTCGCGTTGTCATTGATGGCCGCCAACGCTTCATCCGGAAACCCGAGGGCGGTCAGTTCGCTGGCCTGGTAGTAGGCGCTGTAAGACAAATCCGCGTGCAGGTCGCGCAAGGCCTGGTGTGCGTCGTCGGTGCGGCCGGTCTCGACCAGCAGCTCGATTTCCACCAAGTGGCGCAGGCTGGGGGCAAGCGGATAGTCTTTTTCGAGCATCTTAAGCAACGGCTTGGTGTCACCGAGGCGTCGCGTCGCAAAAAACATCGCATGCATCCACACTTGGGCGTGCGCCGCATCGCGGGCGATGAATACCGGTACGAGTTGCGCGATTTCTGCGAAATCCCCGCGGGCGAGCATGCTTCGGTACCACTCCTCGGCGATCAGGGTGGACTGCGCGGTGTCGTCGTTGAGCAGGCGGGCGTAAATGAAATCCGCCTGCGCCGGCTGGCCCACCTGCCAGAGCTTGGCCAGCATAAGGCCGGCCCGATAGTCGTGCGGGTTGTAATCATAGGCGTTCCTGAGCGCGAGCCCGGCCTCCTTCGGCTGGTTGGCGGCGAGCGCGTGCCGGGCCTCGGCAAAAAAATATTCGCCGCGGGCCGTGCGGATCTCCGACCAGGCCGGCGGCCACGCCACGGCCATGAGGCGCACGGGATACCCGATGGCCCGCATAAAGGCGAATACCACCAGCACCGCGGCCAGGATGGAGGCCACGAAAGTCCCGCTGTAGAAACCGGCTGCACGGCCCCAGAACGGACGCACGTCCTTGGTGTTGGCCGAGCAACGCAGGCCCTTCGGCGTGGTGACGAGAAGCGGGCACACGCGCCGGAAGCGGGCGGGCTGGTGCCAGTGCATGGAGGCGTCGCACGTCGTCTCGAGCGCGCGGCCGGAGTCGCTTGGATTCTGGCATGGGCAGCGCCCGCCGCGCCAGCGGAAGACGGTTTTGCGTGCGTTCCAGTAGAGCAATCCCCAACAAAATCGAAAAAAGTCGGCGAGCCAGCCGGGCATGTGGACATGAAATAGGGTTGTGGGCTGGAAATCGACGGGATTTTGATTAGAATGAGGACGAAATTTCCTTGCCTATGAATATCCTGAGCAAATTCCTTCCCTTTCTCGCCGCGTTTGCAGCCCTGGCCGTCGCGGTTCGCGCCAGCGTCGAAGTGGGCTCGCCCGCGCCCAACTTCACCCTCACCGACATCAACGGACAGACCCACTCGCTTTCCGACTACAAAGGCAAAATCGTCGTGCTGGAATGGAACAACCCCGACTGCCCATTCGTGAAAAAGCACTACGACAGCGGCAATATTCCTGCGCTGCAAAAGGCCGCCACGGCCGGCGGTATCGTGTGGTTGACGATCAACTCCGGCTCGCCCGGCGGTGAGGGCGGGGATTATACACCGGCGGAGATAAACTCCTGGCTGCAAAAAAATGGCGCCGCGCCCACCGCCTACTTCCACGATGCCGACGGCAAAGTCGGCCACCTTTACGGCGCGAAGACCACGCCCGACATGTATGTGATCAACGCCGACGGCACCCTTGTTTACAAAGGCGCGATCGACAGCATCCGCTCGGCCAATGTCGACGACGTCGCGAAGGCGACAAACTACGTGAAAGCGGCGCTCGACGCACTCAAATCCGGCCAGCCCATCGCCAAGCCCGTGAGCGAACCCTATGGCTGCTCGGTGAAGTATTGAAGCGATAAATTGATTCGGAAACCATGAAACCATGAGTTCGAAAAACTCTGCTCCTGGGTTCCTGGCTTTTGAATTCAAAATCCGGGTTTGGGCTGGTTCGATGTAGTTGGAGTTGAAAAATAAAAAGGCCCGCGATTTCTCGCGGGCCTTTCCCGATGGGTAACCCCCGGAGCCAAAATCAAAGGAACTTGTAGGTGACGGACGCACTCACGTTCAGCGGTTCACCCGGGATGATCACAAGCTGGCTGCGCGCCGAGTAAATGTAGCGTGTATCCAGCAGGTTTTCCCCGTTTATCTGGTAAATAAAGTGCTTCGTAGCATAGCTGATGACTCCATCCACGAGGGTGCGGGCCGGGATATAGCCGAAAAACACGTTGTTGGTGTTGTCGGTGATGGCGCGCTTGTCCAGGTAGTTTGCGCCGAGGCCAAACGTAAGGCCCTTTAAGGCACCTTCCGTGAAGCTATAGCGGGCCCACAAGGAGGCATTGCGCTGGGAAACGTTGTCAACCGGGAGGCTGCCGTGCGCCTTGCCGTCATAGGGCTGGATAACTTGATTCCAGGTGGGCGATCCCGCCGCGGCGGAAATTCCCACGCCGGTCAGGCCTATATTGGCGTTGAACCAGGCGAAGGAGCCCAGCAGGTAGAGGTTCTTGGTGACGGCAAACGTCCAGTCGCCATCAATTCCCCTGGAAGTCTCGGTTCCCAACGTGAGGAAAACGGGGGGAGTGAGTTGCGGGAAGGCGGGCACCGTGTTGTTGGCGCTGGTGGCGTCGAAGTAAGTGACATTGAAGCTCAGCCGGCTGTCGAGCCAGGTGGATTTGATGCCGATTTCCTTTTGGTGCCCGACATTGGGTGGCAGTGGGCCGGTCGCGCCAAAACCAGTGAAGGCAAAATTCCGATTGTCGTCGAAGAACAACGAAACATTGGGCAGCGGTTTGAACACGACACCGTACTGGACCAGGTTCTTATAGGCGACCGAATTAGGAATAAGGTTGGAAGTGCCGGAAGCCGCTGGTGTAAATACGCCCGTCTTCTGGTTATAGGTGTCGTTGGTCAACGAACTTTTGTAGCGGCTGCGGTTGGCACCCCAATCGAGAATTACCGTATCATTGAGAAAACTGGCGGTCTCCAAAACATAGGCCTTGGAAAAGTTTTGCCGGATATGGCGGTTGCTGGTCGGAAGCTGCTTGGTGTTGACGGTGACCGTGTCCGCCGCGCCGGATTTGTAAGGTGGATTGAAAGGATCGATCGCACTGCTGGATGCAGTGCTGGTTCCGCCACTGCTGTAGGTCTTGGTGTCGTCAGGAGAGTCGTAGGCATCCCAGCCCACGAGCAGCTTGTGGTTCACGTCCCAGGTGTCGAAAGTGAAGACATAGTCGTTTTGCAGTTCGCGGCGAGGCTGATAGTCCCCATCGACGGCCGTGGTGGTGCGATTGAGCAGCGTGCCACGGGTGTAGCCGGGGGGAATTTGATAGCCCGTGGGAAGGGTGGTGGTTCCGCCGCCAGCCAGGTTTGCCGTTATATTCGTCGTGCCAATAATCGATTCCACGCGGCGCTGGGTGTCCGCGGAGTCAAAGGCCGCAAGGCGCATGGCGATCCAGTCGGCGGGGCGGGTCGTAAATTGACCCCACAGGCGGTAAAAATAATCCGTGCGCCAGTTGCGGGGCGAATCCTCGCCGTCAATATTCCATCGCCGCGGGACGGCTAGGATGTGCGGGGCGTTGGCCTGTCCGGGAACATAGCCGGACCCATCGAGCGGAATGCCGTTGTAAGAGGAATAGTGGGAGTCGAAGTTCTCGTACTTGATCCAAACCTGGGTGTTGTTGTTGAACTTGTAGGCGAGCATGGGCACGATTGACGTCCGGTTGTCATAGGTATGGTCGGAATAGCCCTTGGCTTGCTGGCGATTGATGAGCAGGCGATACATGAGCTTCTTGTCGGCGGTAATGGGCCCGCCGACGTCGAGATCGGCACGGTTGGCGTCCCAGATACCCCATTGCGCGGTTAATGTTCCGACATTGTAATCGGTCGGGCTCTTGGAGACCTTGTTGACCACGCCCCCGGCGCTATTCACCGCATTGGAAATAAAAATGGCGGCCGGGCCCTTGATGATTTCCACGTGGTCGACGAGGTTCATGTCGGTGTTTCGATCCGTCATGGTGCGGAAACCATCCACGTAGTCGCCTTCACCCACGAAGCCGCGGATGATAAAACGGTCAACCGACCAGTTGATTGTGCCGGTCTGGGTGCCACCGACATAGTTGAGGGAGTGGGCGAGGATGGACGGTTTGAAATCATTGAAAAAAGCCCGGTTAAGCACGGTGACGGATTGGGCCAGGTCGGACAGTGGGACGCCGCTGCGGGTCGTACTCAACGATGAGGTGCCGGTGTAGCTCGTTTCCCTTTCTGAACTGATGGTGAACTCTGGCAGTTTGACGACTTCGTCGGTCGCGCCAGCCGCGGTGTCGGCCCGGAGTTGGGTCAAGGGAGAGACGGCGAGCAGCAGGGCAGTGGAAGGCAGGCTGATCCATCGGCGTAGCTGATGACGATGGGAGCGAAGGGGATGGGGAGGCGTATCTATCGTCGTTGGCATGGTTATTGGTAGAGGTTGAGGTTGACGGGCCGAAGACGGAACAGGGTGAAACCAACATTGCAATTTAATTGCGGCAGGTGGAGTTATTCGCTAATGAACATATAGTTCAAAATTGAACATTGGGCTTGCGTCAACGTTTTTTTTCATAATTATGGAGACATAGTGCCCGACAAATACATTATCCCCAATTTACGAAACGCCTGCCGTATCCTGAAGCATCTCGGCCAGGCCAACACCGGCTTGATTGCGCACGATATCGCGAGCTCTCTCTCCCTGCCTGCGACCACTACGCTGCGCATCATGAACACCTTGCATCTCGAAGGGCTGGTGCGAAAGGATCGCGGCCAGTTTTTCCTGGGCCCGGTCCTGATCCACCTGGGCAACCGGGCGCTGGCGTCAACCGAGCTGCACGCGCTTGCGCAACCGGTGCTGCAGAAGCTCACCCTGCAAACGGGCGAAACCTCCCACGTGGCCGTGTTGTGTGACAACCGGTCCCTGATTGTTTCCGTCTGTGACAGCCCTCATCCTTTGCGCGCGGCTTCACGCCCCGGGACCCTGGTCGAGATGCACGCTTCGGCCACGGGAAAGATTTTCCTCTCCTTTCTGCCGGACCTGTTGCAAAAAACCTACGGGGGCCATCACGCCCTCAAGCGCTATGCGCCGCGCACGATTACGACCTTGGGCAGCTTGAAAAAAGAGACCGAGCTCACGCGCAAGCGTGGCTACAGTTTCGACAACGAGGAATTCCACGAAGGGGTGCGCTGCCTGTCCGCGCCGGTGCGCGGCTCCGACCGGACGGTG
Source organism: Opitutaceae bacterium (assembly GCA_035568935.1). Classification (GTDB taxonomy): domain Bacteria; phylum Verrucomicrobiota; class Verrucomicrobiia; order Opitutales; family Opitutaceae; genus DASRHD01. The sequence continues at coordinate 11,867 of DATMNP010000113.1, forward strand.
GTCGCCGCCGTGGGGATCACCGCGGCCATGGTGCGCTTTCCGCTCGACCGGATGGCGGAAATTGCCCGGCACGTGCAGACGGCCGCGTACGAACTTTCGCGGTGCCTGGGTTATTCGGAGTGAGGGTTGGTCATTTGTCCTTGGTCATCGGTATCTGGTTATCAGGCCTTGGACGTTGGGCGTTCGATGTTGGGTGTTGGATGTTCAAGGGTCTTTGATGGCTCGAATGACAAATGACCAAGGACGAATGACTAATCACCAATAACAAAATCGATAAAGCCCCGCTCCACGTCCGTGCGGACCAGTTGCACGCGCAGCCGGTCGCCGACGCGGAGTTCGGCGTGACCGTTGTCCAGTTTGCCTTCGACGGGCGGCTGCGAAATGCGGACCCAGGTTCCCTTGCCGGATGCGCCCGTCACGATGGCGTCGAACTGTTTGCCGATGCTCGTGCTGAGCAGCATGGCCGCCGCGGATTTTCCAACCTGCCGCTCCACTTTCTTGGCGGCATCTTCCTGTTCGGTGCAATGGCTGGCGAGCGCGGCCAGTTCGTCGTTTGAGTAGGGCGGGGGGAGTCCCGCCATTGCCGCCCCGAGCAGCCGCTGGGTGATCACATCGGGGAAACGCCGGTTCGGCGCCGTCGAATGGGAGTAGTCCTTGACCGCGAGGCCGAAGTGCCCGGCGACCGCGCTGCCGGGAAGCTCGAGGACGTATTCCCCGGCGCCCAACAGCTTGATGACGCTGAGCGACAGTTCGGGAAACCCAGCCGGATCGGCGGCTTTTGCCACCAGCAGAAATTTTTCGAGTGCGATCGCATCGGGATCCTTCGGCAGGGCCGATTTGTGTTCGGCGGCCAGCTCGACGATCCGATCCCAATGGAGTGGTGTGCGCACGACGCGCCGAATCGAGGGAAATTTTTTGGCGGCGAGATAACGCGCGGTCACGCCGTTGGCCGCGACCATCAGATCTTCGATCAGTTGCTTGGCCGCGTTCGGCGTGTCCGCCACCAGGCCGGTGAGGACTGCGCCGTCAAACACCGGGTGGGCTTCGATCGTTTCAAGGGAGAGCGCGCCATGGAGATGGCGCAGCGCCGCGAGCTGGTCGGCGACGCGATGCTGGAGCTGGATGTTGTCGGCCAGGCCGGCCACGGCGCCGATCGGCGGCGGCATCGGCGCGCGGCCGTCGAGCCACGCGGCCACGCTGTTGTAGGCGAGCTTTGCGCGATTGCGCACGGTCGCCTGGTAGATGTCCGACGAGGCGAGCGAGCCGTCCGCGGCGAAGACCATTTCGATGACAATGGCGAGGCGGTCGGCGTCGAAGCCGAGCGATGTGAGGTCGGTCGAAAGTTTTTCCGGCAGCATCGGAAAAATCCGGGCCGCGGTGTAAACGGACGTCGTGTTTTGCCGTGCGTGGGCATCGAGGGCCGAACCCTGTTTTACCACGGCGGACACGTCGGCGATCGCCACGAGGAGCTTGGTCGCGCCGTTGGGCAGCGCCTCGGCCACGGAAAGCTGGTCGAGGTCGCGCGAGTCATCGTTGTCGATGGAACACCAGAGCAGCTGGCGCAAATCGCGCGTTACCGAGTCGGTTGCCGTCGCGGGTCCGTGAATTGCATTGAGCTCGGCCAGGGCCGCGGACGTGAACTCGGGGGCGAGCCCCCGCGCGATCATGACGCGTTGGGCGATGGCTTGCAGGACGGAACGCGGGGAGGGGGGCATGGGGAAATATCATGAATGACGAAACCCGAATGACGAATGGCAAATTCGGAACGATACCAACGACCAACAACGAATTACCAGCCACCAACGTTCGGTGCTCTACTGCGCAGTTCCCGCCATCTGCGTGCACCAGTTGGTGTCCGGTGCCGCATCGGCGGTGCGAACCGAACCGGGGCTCATCAAATTATGGGGATCGGAACTATGGGAACCTCCTTCGGAGTCGCCTCTGTAGCCTGCGGCATGGCCGGATTCGTGCGCAATGGTATCGTCGGCCGCCAGGCTGCGGTTCCACAACACTCCGTGGGCGCCCGTATTGGCGCGGGGAAAGATTCGGCCGCCCTGCCAAGTCTGGCTCAGGGTGCACTCGGTGACCAACACCTTCAAGCCTCCCGCATGCCCTGTGATGTTGTCGAGATTCCGGTCGCGCAGCGTGCGGTCATTGGCGTCGTCATCGTCATAATCGTGATCGGCGGGCGCCGGCTTGTTGACGCGATTCCAATCGTAGCGGGTCTTCACGTCGATGTTGCACGCCAGGCTATGGGCGCTGCAGCAACTGGTGATGGCCGCCTGTTCGCGCGCAATCGATGCTCTCAGCTTGGCCATCGTCACTTCGTTGGCCTGGGCACTGGAGTCGAAACCGACATTGACCCAGATTGCCCTGCGTGGAGCGGGAGCGGCCTGGCGCTGGATGGTCCCGCCAGCCATGGCCCGGCCGTTCCCGGGCCCAACGGCACCTTGCTGGACGGTATGGGTGAGTTCATGGGCCAGAAGATGCCGGCCCTCGCTGGTCCCGGGCGCGTACTGGCCCTGCCCAAACACCATGTCTTGCCCGACCGTGAACGCCCTTGCGTTGACGGCCCTGGCCGCTCCGGATGCCCGGGCGTCGGCATGAACCCGCACCGAGCCAAGGTTGTAGCCGAATCGCGGCTCAAAGAAAGCCCGCGTGGCGGAATCCAAAGGCTGGCCGGAAGAGCGCAACGCTTCGTCCACGGCGGGCTGGGGCGCCGCTTCGCCAAAGTCATTTGATTGGGTTCGCCTTGTGTTTACAGGAGAGGAGGATGCCGGCTTGCGCATCACTTGCGCGGCGACGCGATCGGCCTCCTGCTCGTAGGCGTCTCCCGGGGCGTTGACGGCCAATGTTGGCTGAACCCGGATGGAGCGTCCGGCCGACTTGGCCGTGTCCGCCGGTTGGGCTGTCCTTTGTTTCGGTGCGAAACTGTACATGGGACAAATACTGAGGACAGGAACATTATCTCAAAGCATTGCGCGCATGTGCAAGCAAATTGCAATTCATTGAACACCGAAGGACTCGCCATTAAATACGAACGACCAATTCCAACTACGGGTTGCTGCTCACCACAATCGTCTGGCCGGCGAAGGTCACGCGGTCGCCGGCAGTGAGCTTCTTTCCCTTGCGCGTTTCGACGACATCATTCAGGAGGACTTCCCCGTCGCTGATGGCCCGCTTGGCCTCGCCGCCACTTCCCGCCAGGCCGCCAAATTTCAGGAACTGGCAAAGCTCGATGGGTGTTGCAGAAACGACGACTGGCCGGGGCTCGCTCGATTGGGTCATGGGAGCACTTTTACCACGAAGGCACGAAGAACACCAAGCCCGAACCCGAGTTTTAACCACTGATGGGCACTAATAGGCACTGATACCTGGCTTTTTTTGCCACAAAAGAACACAGGGAGCACAAAGCAGAAAAACAAAATGCTTTGGTCCCTGATTTCTACCCATATCCCTGTGGATTGGTCCCTGTGCTCCTTGTGCTCTTTTGTGGCAAAAAGGTAAACTCCGGATCGAGCTTCATGGACTTCGTGTTTTTGTGGTTAAAGCTCGCTGCCCGCTTTCAGAGGCCCTCGGGACCGAAAAAATTTGAAAGTTCGCGGCGGTCTTTTTTGGTCGGGCGTCCGCGGCCCCGCTCACGGGCGAGCATGTGCTCGAAGGCGGCCTGCTTGGCCCGCTCATATTCGGACGCGGGAGTGAGATCCGTCATGTATTCGGGCAATTGCTTCGCGCTGACGCGCGAGGGCGGCAGCGCGAGGATCTTGAGCGTTCGGGTCATGGTGCCGATGCGCACGACGAGAACCTCGCCAGGGTGGACATCGCGGCCCGCTTTCGATTCGAGTTCGCCGATGCGCACGTGGCCCGAGCGACAGGCGGCGGTGGCCTGGGGGCGCGTCTTGAAGACCCGCAGGCTCCAAAGGACTTTGTCGAGTCGAGGCTCGTTCATTCCCACGGATTCTGACCGGGGGAGGGGAAAACTCAAGCAGGCCGCTCGGGCATTTTTGCCACGAGAGATCACATCGATCACAAGAGAATCCCTTTGAAATCTTTGTGCCCTTTCGTGGCTCAAGCATCCCTCTCTGTTCAGTTCCTGATCACGAAGAAGAAGCCTTCGAAAATAGGTTCTTTCTTTGCGCTTTTCTTGTCCGCCGAAGCCCTGGGCCTGTCGAACGGGGCGAAGGCGAATGTGATCCTTTGTGGCTAATCGAGAAAGGGGACTTGTCACCGCCTTCTGCCAAAGTCCTGTTAAGAACCATGACTTCTGTTCCACCGCTCAGTCCGCCGTTGGCGCCTCTCCTGGGCCACCCGGCGGCGGAGGTCGTGATGGAGCGGTTCTCCACCGTCATGACGGACCGGGGCATCCAGATGTACCCGGAACAAGAGGAGGCGATCCTCGAGCTTTTCTCGGGAAACAATGTGATTCTCAATACACCGACCGGCTCGGGGAAATCGCTCGTCGCCGCGGCCTTCCATTTCAAGGCGCTCTGCGCGGGCGAACGCTCGGTCTATACCTGTCCCATCAAGGCGCTCGTCAACGAAAAGTTCCTCGCCTTGTGCCGGGACTTCGGCCCCGAAAATGTCGGCATGATGACCGGGGACGCGAGCGTCAATCCACGCGCCCCGGTGCTCTGCTGCACCGCGGAAATCCTCGCCAATATTGCACTGGCCCGCGGCGAGCACAGCGATCTTGTCGCGGTGATCATGGACGAATTTCACTACTATTCCGACGCGGAGCGCGGCTATGCCTGGCAAGTGCCGCTTCTCACCCTGTCGCGGGCCCGCTTTCTCCTGATGTCCGCGACCCTCGGGGCGACCGCGTTTTTCGAGAAAGAGCTTCTTCGGCTGACTGGAGCCCCCTGCGTCACTGTCCGGAGCGACCACCGCCCGGTTCCGCTCCAATTCGAGTACTCCGAAACGCCGCTGCAGGAACGCGTGGCCGCGCTCCTCGCGGACAACCGGGCTCCCGTTTACCTCGTCCATTTTACCCAGCGATCGGCCGCCGAGGCCGCCCAGAGCCTGATGAGCCTCGATGTCTGCACCAAGGAGGAGAAGGCTGCCCTTCAACAGGAGCTCGAGCGATTTCGATTCAGCAGCCCATACGGAAAAGAGATGAAGCGATGGCTGCGCCACGGGATCGGGGTGCATCATGCCGGCCTGCTGCCCAAATACCGCATCCTCGTGGAGACGCTCGCCCAGCGGGGCCTGCTCAAGCTGATCTGCGGCACGGACACACTCGGCGTGGGCATCAACGTGCCGATCCGCACGGTGGTATTTACCCAGCTTTGGAAATACGATGGCGAAAAATCCGCGGTCCTCAGCGTCCGCGACTTCCGCCAGGTGGCGGGCCGCGCCGGGCGCAAGGGGTATGACGACCAGGGGTATGTCATTGTCCAGGCCCCGGAGCACGTCATCGCCAACAAGCGCGCCGAAGAGAAGGCGAGCCGGGACGGCCGGCAGAAAAAAATCGTGAAGCAGCGGGCCCCGGAGGGAAGCGTGATCTGGGATATTAAGACTTCCGAGCGACTGCAGACGGCCGCCCCGGAGGAGCTTCAATCGCGCTTCACGATTTCGCACGGGATCCTGCTCTTTCTTCTCGGCCGCGAGGCCGACGGGTGCCGTGCCGTGCGCGATCTCATCAACGACTGTCACGAGACACCACCGCGCAAGCGCGCCCTGAAGCGCCGCGCATGGCAGCTCTTCCAGGCCCTGGTTGACCGTCGGATCGTCGAGTGGATTCCCCGCGAGCCCTCCGGCCGAAAACTCCGGGTAAATATCGATCTTCAGGCCGACTTCTCCCTGCACCAGGCCCTTTCGCTTTTCCTGATTGATACGTTGCCCCTGCTTGATCGGGCGAGTGCCGACTACCCCTTCGATGTCCTGACGCTCTGCGAGTCGATCGTCGAGGATCCGGACCAGATTCTCCGCCGGCAAGTGGACAAACTCAAAGGGGAGAAAATCGAGGAAATGAAAGCCGCCGGGATACCGTACGAAGAGCGCATGGAGAGACTGGAGGAGGTGGAGCACCCCAAGCCGCTGAGAGAATTCATCTACGACACGTTCAATGCCTTCGTCGCGGCGCATCCCTGGGCCGGACAGGAGACGGTGCGACCCAAGTCCGTGGCCCGGGAAATGTACGAACGCTACCTTTCTTTCGCCGAGTATGTGAGGGCTTACGAACTCCAGCGTTCCGAAGGCCTGCTCCTTCGCCATTTGTCCCAAGTCTGGAAAGTGCTCGCCCAAACCGTTCCCGAAAGCGCCAAGACGCCCGAGGTGTTCGAACTGGAGGATTATTTTCGTGAATTGATCCGGGGCGTGGATTCAAGCCTGCTGGAAGAGTGGGAACGGCTACGCAATCCCGCGTTCGTCGCCAGCGACGGCGCCGACAAGCCCGAGCGGCCGAGCATCTTCGATGTCACCCGGGACACCGCCGCCTTCAAGCGGCTCGTGCGCACCGCGATCTTCGCCTTCCTGCAGGATATTGCGATGCGCGAATGGGAAAGCGCGGCATCCCGCCTCCTGACCGGCGAGGCCAAAATCCTCGGCGAAGGCGAAGCGGCCTCGGAAGAGGCCCGAAGGCTGGGCACCGCTTTTTCAGCGTATTTCGAAGCCAGGGGCCGCTTTCGCCTGGATCCCGACGGTCGCTCCTCCACGCGAACCTTTTGGGCGGAGAACCGGGACAC
>DATMNP010000114.1:0-3921 GCA_035568935.1 Opitutaceae bacterium
GGTCAGTTCGTAAAGCGCGGCCACGGCCTCCTGCGGGAGGATGTGCGGCGATTTGCCGAAGCCGGCGGAGCTGTCGAAAGGCTGCTCTTTTTTCCACTGCGCGATCTGCGCGTGCCACGCGGCGGTGTCGGGCGGCGTGAATTTATGCGCGGCGATGAGCTCGTTGAGGCGGCCGAGCGCGTACTTGATGTCACTGAGGACGGGCAGGAGGACGTGTTTGTTCTTGTTGTGTTCGGAGGCGTCGATGTCGATGTGGACGATTTTCGCACTGGCGGCGAATTTGCCGACGTCGCCGGTGATGCGGTCGTCGAAACGCGCGCCAAGGCAGAACAGCAGGTCGCTCTGGTCCACGGCCCAGTTGCCGTAGGCCGCGCCGTGCATGCCGAACCACTGCATGGAGAGCGGATGCGACTCGGGGAACGCTCCCACGCCCATGAGCGTGGTGGCGACGGGAATGTTGGTCTTTTCCGCGAAAACTTTCAGCTCGGCGTGGGCCTCGGCGGAAATGATGCCGCCGCCAACGTAGAGCACGGGCTTCTTCGCCCCCGCGATGAGCGGGAGAATTTGCTTCAACTGCTCGTCGGTCGCGTGGTGCACCGTGCTGATGTAGGGATTGCGAAACTCAACCGTGGCCGGAAACACCGGCGTGATTTTCGTCTGCTGCACGTCCTTCGGGATGTCGATGACGACGGGGCCGGGCCGGCCGCTGCGCGCGATGTGGAAAGCCTCCTTGAAAATGCGCGGCAGATCCTGCGCATTCATCACGAGGTAGCTGTGCTTCACGACGGGCAGCGTCATGCCGTAAAAATCGATCTCCTGAAATGCGCTCTTGCCGATGAACTTCGATTTAACCTGGCCTGTGATGGCGACGAGCGGGGTCGAGTCCATGAAGGCGTCGGCAATGGCGGAGACGAGGTTGGTCGCGCCGGGACCGCTGGTGGCCATGCACACGCCGACCTTGCCCGTAACGCGCGCGTAGCCCTCGGCCGCAAACGAGCCGCCCTGCTCGTGGCGCGGCAGGATGGTGCGGATCTTGTCGGTGCGCGCGAGCGCCTGGTGCAGGTCCTGTGACGCGCCGCCGGGATAGGCGAAGATGACATCCACGCCCTCGCGAATGAGGCACTCGACGACGCAGTCGGCGCCGTTCATTTCGTGGCCGATTTCAGCCTGGGGAAATGTGGTGGGGGAGGTGGATGTTTTCATGGCGAGAGAGAGTCGGAAACTAAAAAGCTATTTTGCCAGCCGGGCAAGTCTAGGTTTTTGGGGGTGGGTAGTAAATTGTGGGAGGGGCTTTATGCCCCCGACGAGAGGCATTGCTGGTCGATTAATCTTAACCACGAAGGCACGAAAAACACGAAGATCGATCCAAAGAAACTTTGTTTTTACCCTGAGACCTTTGTGTCTTTGTGGTGAATGCCTGAAGTCGGGGCATAAAGCCCCTCCCACATCGATCTATTTCGGCAAATTGGGCGACTACCTGCTTGCGCTATCGGCGGTGTTTCTTAGCCTGTCTGCATGCCGGTAACTGCCAGTCTCGCTTCGCATCTTCGGCGGCTTTCTCCCCGTGAAAAGGCTGCGCTGGCTGATCATCTTTGGCGGGAATCAGAAGCGAAAGTGAGACCGACTCCGGCGCAAATTGCGATTTTGGATGCACGAGCCAAGGATGCGGCGGCCCATCCGGAGAAGCTTCGGCCGCTAGGTGATGCGGTTCGGCGCCTTCGCCGGTGAAGAAATTCAAGGAGGCGCACGGTTATGCGGCTGACCTTCAGGCGGCCTACGATCCGGATTATATCCAGGCCAGCCTCCTGATCCGTGAAATTCGTGAGCCAAAGCACGACTGACAAGGAATGGATTGTTGTGGGCGGGGTGTCCTCACCCCGCATCAAGAACAATCGCGGGGTGAGGACACCCCGCCCACATTGTGAGACATCTACAATCCGACTTGACCGATCCAGTCATTGGTACCGCAATTTCGTCGTGCCTAAACTTCCTGTCCATGACATCGAGCCCGCTGACCCGCAGCGCGACTTCCTCGCCTATCTCTGGAGCATTCCGAAGGATGAAACCATCGAGTTTCCGCGCGCCACCGACTTGCCACGCTCTGGCGTCAACACTGGAAATTATGAAATTTAGGCAAAAAACAATTGATACGGTGTTCCAAATGGCATGCCTCAATTTCGGAGTATTTATTCTCATCGCGATACTCATTGGGGGTGTTGCTGAAAGTGGATCTGTAACGAACGGCCACTATTACGTAATTAATCATAGTAAGTTTACCGAGGTAGACAAATGGACGTGGTGGTATAGTTATGTGCATTCGAGCCTGTCCGAGGTGTTTTCGATTGGTGCATTGATCTTCAAGGTATTTGACCGCTTTTGGAGCAAGGGAAAGCAGGAGTCGGATTGAGGCTGCCCTCATTTGGCGAAAAAAGGATTGGCGTTGCCTCACTGCCGCTGGGTGCGAGGCTGGCGGCGTGCTGAAACTTCTTTTCATCGGCGACATCGTGGGGCGGCCGGGGCGCGACATTGTGATCGAGCGCGTGCCGCAGCTGCGCGCGGAGCTGGGGCTGGATTTCGTCATCGCCAACGCCGAGAACGCCGCCGCGGGCGCAGGGCTGACCGGCTCACTCGCGAAGTCGTTGCTCGCGGCGGGGGTCGATGCCCTCACGCTCGGCGACCATGTGTGGGATCAGAAGGGCTTCGAGGCCGAGATCGGCCTGCTCGAGCGCGTGTGCCGTCCGGCAAATTTGCCCGCGGTGTGTCCGGGGCGGGAGTTTTTAATTTTGGAGGCGAAAGGTTTCCGTCTCGCGGTTTTTACGGTGCTCGGACGGCAATACCTGAATATGAAAGCGGATTGTCCGTTTTTATGCGCGGACAAACTTCTCGCGCAGCTCGCGGGCCAGGCCGACGGTTTTTTTGTGGAAGTGCACGCCGAGGCGACATCGGAGAAGCAGGCGCTCGGCTGGCATCTCGACGGCCGCGCACTGGCGGTGGTGGGCACGCACACGCACGTGCCGACGGCGGACGCGAACGTGCTGCCCAACGGCACGGCGTTCCTGTGCGACGCGGGCATGACGGGGCCCTACGCGAGCGTGCTCGGACGCGAAGTGAAGCCGGTCATCGGGCGTTTTCTCGACGGGATGCCGCGGAAATTCGACGTGGCCGAGGGCGATGTGCGGCTGTCGGCGGTGCTGGTAGCGTTTGATCCCGGGACCAAACGCGCGACGAAGTGCGAACTCGTGACGGTGAGGAAGTGATTTCTCGCGAAGGAAGCGAAATCGGAAATTTTACCGCGGATATCATGGATGAACACGGATTTAGTTCAGATTTTTAACCGCAGATGGACACAGATGAACGCGGATTAATGCAGTTATCCGCGCCTATCTGGGCCATCCGCGGGGAAAAATGGTTCCTTCGCGATCTTTGCGTAAGGCAAATTTATCAGGCTTGGTAATTGGCCTCGGCCTGGTCCCAGTTGACCACGTTCCAGAACGCCGCGATGTAATCGGGCCGGCGGTTTTGGTAATTCAGGTAATAAGCGTGTTCCCACACGTCGAGGCAGACAACCGGTTTGCCCTCGATGCCGGCGATGGCCTTGCCCATGAGGGGGCTGTCCTGGTTGGCCGTGGAGCCGATGGAGAGTTTCTTGTCCGCGCCGACGACGAGCCAGGCCCAGCCGGAGCCGAAGCGGGTCGCGCCGGCCTTGGCGAATTCTTCCTTGAATTTGTCGAAGCCGCCGAAAGTCGCGTTGATCGCGTCGCCGAGCGAGCCTTTGGGCGCGCCGCCTTTGCCGGGGCCGAGGATTTTCCAGAAGAAGGAATGGTTGCTGTGGCCGCCGCCGTTGTTGCGCACCACGCCGCGGATGGCGTCGGGGACCTTGCTGAGATCGGCGATGAGTGCGTCCACGTCGAGCGCGGCCAG
>DATMNP010000115.1:0-6142 GCA_035568935.1 Opitutaceae bacterium
GCTGGGGTTGGTGCCAGGCCGGAGCCGGCGAAAGGGTAGCCCCAGGCCGGAGTGCTGTTCCATGGATCTTCCATGGTGGGATTGTTGTTCAGGTAGACGCCATAGTTGGCGCTTTTTCCGCCAAGGGTCCCGATGTTGGCAAAGCGCAGCTCGGTGTTGTCCATCGCCCAGGTCTTGCTGATGCCGTTGTAGGTGGTCTGGGAGAAAATGCCGATTTTGTTGATGACCCTTGCGGTATCCGGGCCGAAAATATCCTTGGCGTACGGGCCGAGCAGCCGGCCGGCATAAAAAATACTCGCCTGGGTCAGGGCTGCATTATTGTTGTCCTTAAACCCGGGGGCGGCACCGCCCGCCTGGCTGGCTTGCGTGTGGGTGAAAGACGGCTGCAACATGACCGCGATCGGCGGCAAATCGGTCTGTTCCGCGCTCATGGTGTATCCGCTCAATTTGAACAGGCGTCCAAAATCGTTGAGCTGCGGAAACTCGGTATGGCAGGCCGTGCAGCTCATGTTCATTTGCCGGGCGAAAGCCGGCACCGCATGGAGGGCGGGAGCGGTCGCAATGACTGCGGCGAACAGGGCCGGGGCGAGAAGGGATACTTTCATGATATTATTTATTAAACGATTTGCGTAGAACCTGCACAAGGGCGGCAAAGGTGGGTGATTACCTTATTGATATAGATAGTATGATCGGGTGGTGACTTTCTTGAATTTGACCGCAGTACTTTATCAGCCGCATTGGGACCCGACTACGCGTTCCTTGACAGGGCCTGCGCATATCTTGCTTTTTGGCAAAACATGCGGGGGCAAACGATGCGCCGCCCGGCCCCTGGAAAAATCGGTGCGGCAATGGATGCACGAACTTGGGCAAGTTATGCGCAGCGAACCGGCGATTTTGGCATCATATTTCATTGGTGCGCTCCCGCCTTTCTGCGCTCGTTCGTGTCAATCGATCCCGTCTTAAAGCCGAGTGGCGCCGCCGCCTGCGGATCGATCCCATGAGTACACCGCAGGCCGATCCCGATTGCATGGTTCATCTGATGGACGAGACATTGGAGCAACTGGAGTCCCTCGTGCGCGCCCGGCCTGCTTCGCGCTGGCTCACGCTGCGCAAAACCCATCTCGAGCCGCTTCGTTCGCTTTGTCCCTGTGGGCTAAATCCGCTGCTGGCTTACTTCAGCACGGGTGGGGGGGCATTGAAGCTGGTGTTGGCCGAGGATCTGACCAACGGGCAAAAAGCCATGGTCTGCCAAGCGTGGCATTTTCTTGCCCAAGGTGAAATCGAGGCTTTGTGCGAAGGCTGTCATCGGGTGTGTGCGCCGCCGCTGTCGTTTTCCTTCGCCGATAAAACCCTAGACCATTTTAATTAAAACCGTAGCCACATCGCCTGGACCACGGCGAGGATGGTCGTTCCCTGCGCCCGGATGCTTGGTAAGCCGGCCGCCCGGATTTTTTGCCACGAAAGATCACCTAGAGCTCAAAGAAAGGTTATCCTCTGTGTTCTTTGTGATCCTTTGTGGCTAGACTAATTTTAAAAACACCCTAGCCCCGCTCGGCCCCATGCAGGCGCTCGCGATAAGTGGTCGGTGCCTCGCCGGCGATGCGCCGGAATACGCGGTTGAACTGTGAGAGCGACTGAAACCCCGCCTCGTAGGCCGCCTCGCTCACGCGTTTGTGCGGGTTGAGCAGCAGGTTTTTTATTTTCTCGACGCGCACGCGGGCGAGATAGTCGGTGAACGTCATGCCCGTCGCTTTCTTGAAAATCTTGCAGAAATAAAACGCGCTCATGTTGACCGCACTGGCCACTTGCGCGAGGGAGATTTCCTCCGCATGGCGCTCGGCGATGAGGACGCGCGCCTTGGTCACGACGGGCGATTCTTCCGCCGCGGCCTTGACCATGAGCTGGTTGCTCAAGGTTGAGAGATGCTGGGCGAAAATCGTCAGCAGCCGCAGGATCGACTCATATTGTTTCCGGGTGAGCACGCGGGTGTGGAAATAGGCTTCCTCCAGGCGTTTCAGGTCGACCTTTGCGCCCCAGTTGATGAGTTGCTGCGACGTTTTGGTGAATTCCTTTTTCTCCGGGGTATGCAGGAGGATCTGCCCGGTCTGGAGAAAACCGATCAGGTTTTCGCCGACCCGGACGGGCACGGCGGAATCGCACAGGCCGGCGAAACACTTCAGCGTTTTCGGTTTGAGTTTCGCCTGCTCCTCGACGCTGCGCTGCAACTGCAGGCAGGCGGCGCAGGAATGATTCGTCTGGGCGATGAGGGCACAGAATGGATTTTCCTTGGCGTCCCCATGGTGGGGCAAATTGAACGCCTCGATGGACCGCAAACTGATCGGCAGCCCGGTGGTTTCACGAAACGCCCTCTCATAGTCGCGATAAATTCGCGACTTTTGCAACTGTTCGACTAGCGCACGGCTCTCGTGAGCTTTGCTATCGGAAGGCAGCATAAGGGCAAAATCCTAGAAGGATTCTGCCAATGCGCAATCGTGAAGCTGGCGAACAACAGACAGCTTAAGTCAGCTTATACCACTTATGAGTCGGACGCGCTGTCGGGTCGTCCTTCGCGCCAGGGGGGCGAAGGAGGCAGGGTGTTTATAGCCGTGCGATGAGCAGCTCTTTTTGAAAGAGAATCTCCTTCGGCAGGTCGTTGTAGAGTTTGAGGAACAGTTCGTCCTGGAGGAGGATTTCACTTTTCCATTCCTCCACGTCGATCGCCAGGGCCTTGTTGAGGTCTTCCGGGCGGTAGCCGGGGATGCCTTCGATGTTGATGTCTTTCGGCCAGGGCATCCAGCCCAGCGGCGTTTCTTCCGCTCCCGTGCGGCCCATGCAGCGGTCAACAATCCATTTTAACACCCGCATGTTGTCGCTGTACCCGGGCCAGAGGAATTTGCCGTCGGCATCCTTCCTGAACCAGTTGACGTGGAAAATTTTTGGCGGGCGCTTGATCAGCTTGCGCATCTTCAACCAGTGGCCGAAGTAGTCGCCCATGTTGTAGCCGCAGAAGGGGAGCATCGCCATCGGGTCGCGGCGGACTTTGCCGACGCTGCCGGCGGCGGCGGCGGTCATCTCGGAGCCCATCGTCGCGCCCACGAATACGCCATGGATCCAATTGAAGGCCTGGAAGACGAGCGGCATGGTCGTGGCGCGCCGGCCGCCGAAAATAATTCCGCTGATGGGCACGCCTTTCGGGTCGTTCACTTCCGGCGCGAGCATCGGGTTGTTGCGCATGGGGGCGGCAAACCGGCTGTTGGGATGCGCCGCCTTTTCCTTGGATTCGGGGGTCCAGCGATTCCCGCGCCAATCGAGGCATTCGGCGGGCGGTGGGCCGTCCTTGCCCTCCCACCAGACATCGCCGTCCGGGGTCAGGGCGACGTTGGTATAAATCGTGTCGCGCTCGATCGTGCGCATCGCGTTGGGATTGGTTTTGAAATTCGTGCCCGGGGCCACGCCGAAGTATCCTGCTTCCGGATTGATGGCGTAGAGCCGCCCGTCATCGCCGGGTTTCATCCAGGCAATGTCGTCGCCGATGGTGTAAATTTTCCAGCCCTTGTATGGTTCCGGCGGAACCAGCATGGCAAAATTCGTCTTGCCGCAGGCGCTGGGAAAGGCCGCCGCCACGTAGGTGCGCTCACCTTCGGGAGACTCGACGCCGAGAATGAGCATGTGCTCGGCCATCCAGCCTTCCTTCTTGCCCAACCAGGAGCCCAGCCGCAGGGCGAGGCATTTTTTCCCGAGCAGCACGTTGCCCCCGTAATTCGATCCCACCGAGATCACGGTGTTGTCCTGCGGAAAGTGCGCGATGTAACGCCGGTCCTTGTGCACATCGAGCATGCAGTGCAACCCCCGGTTGAAATCGTTGCTGGTGCCCAGCTGGCGCCAGGCGACTTCGCCCATGCGGGTCATGATTCGCATGCTCAGCACGACGTAAATCGAGTCGGTCAGTTCAATGCCGACCTTGGTCAGGGGTGAGCCCGGAGGGCCCATCAAATACGGCACCACATACATGGTGCGCCCCTTCATCGACCCGGCGCAGAGGTGGTGGAGCTTTTTGTACATCTCCGCGGGGGCAGCCCAGTTGTTGGTGGGGCCGGCATCGTCGCGGGTTTCGGTGCAGACAAAGGTAAATTCCTCCACCCTGGCCACATCGTCGGGGTTCGACCGGTGATAGTAGCATCCGGGCAGCTTTTTCTGGTTCAGGGTGATGAGAATGCCGCTCTTGACGGCCTCCTGCGTCAGGGCTTGCTTTTCCTGGTCGGAGCCATCGCACCACACGACATGCGAAGGAAGGCACAGCTCGATCATTTCCTGCACCCAGGCGCGGGCAACGCGGTTTGGCTGGGAAGGGTTTTCTTCGCCAAGCACAGTTGGAGTGCGGCCAGTGGAAGCGGAAGGATTGAATGTGGCTGATTTCATAAGATGCCTATTATTACCACGGATGTCCGCGACCGCCTCCGCATAATCTGTCGAACCCTGTGCATTTTTGGAATACGTATCGTGCCTGTTAGGCATGGTACGTCGAAAAATGGTTAATGACGACCATCAAATCACCGGCCGGCCATGTGCTATTCCTGTTGAGATGCGACCGCGCTCTCGATTTGGTGGTTCGTTTTTCTTCGCCCCGTGAATGTCCCTCCATCGATTGGCTTTGGCATTATCGGCGTCGGCATGGTCGCCGACTACCACGCGCAGGCGATTCGTGAAGCCCGCGGCGCCCGCCTGGTCGGCATGGCCGGACGCTCGGAAGAAAAAGTCCGGGCTTTCGCTGAAAGGCATGGCGTGCCGTTCTCGACGACGCGCGTCGGGGAACTGGTGGCGCGTCCTGATATCGACGTGATCTGCGTTGCCACGCCGAGTGGTGCGCACCTCGATGTCGCGCTGGCTGCGATCCGCGCTGGCAAGCATGTCGTCATCGAAAAACCGCTCGAGATCACGGTTGAGCGGGCCGACGAAATTTTGCGCGCCGCCGATGCGGCCGGCGTGCGGGTGGCGCCGATTTTCCAGGCGCGTTTTGGCGAGGGCGTGCGTGCGGTGAAAGCCGCCCTCGACGCCGGACGTTTCGGGCGGCTCGTCCTGTGCAGCGCTTATGTGAAGTGGCACCGAACCGCCGAGTATTATACCGGCTGGAAGGGCACGCTCGCGCTCGATGGTGGCGGTGCGCTCATCAACCAGGCCATCCACGCCATCGACCTGCTGCAGTGGTTCGCCGGACTGCCGGAAGAAGTCTTCTCGTGGAAAACCCGCCTCGTGCATACCGGCATCGAGGCCGAGGACACCGCCTGCGCTGCGTTGCGGTTCGCGCACGGCGGGCTTGGCGTGATCGAGGCCAGCACCGCAATCTACCCGGGCTGGCAGCGGCGCATCGAGATTTGCGGCGAGCACGGCTCGGTCGCGCTGGAGGACGATTTTATCACGCGCTGGGACTTTCGCACGCCAATGCCCGGCGACGACACGGTGCGCGCCGCGAAACCGGACGAAAGCATGCGTTCCGGCGCGCGCGCGCCAAATGCCATCAGTCATCACGGTCATCTCCGGCAGATTCAGGACTTAATTGACGCCCTGCATACCGGGCGTCCCCTGGCCATCGATGGCCACGAAGCGCGTAAAACGATGGTGCTTATCCGCGCCCTTTATGCCTCGGCCGAGCGTGGTGAACCGGTGAAATTGGATGACCCTTTTGAATTTTAAAATGGTATCCGGCGGTTTTGCGCCTAGAGTCTGTTATTCATCCCATGCCAGCCGTCAGCCCGCCACCCGCCGCCGGATTTGCCGATCTATTCGTGCTGCTGCAGCCGCACTTGGCCCAGCTCGATGGCATGCTGCGCGCGCAGCTCACGGCCTTCGAGCCGGAGATTCGTGAATTTGCCGGATATTGCCTCGAGACCCACGGCAAACGCCTTCGGCCGGCGCTCGTTTTTTTCAGCGGCTGGCGCGACGCCAAGACCATTTCCACCGACCTCGTCCGCGCCGCGGCCATTGTCGAGATGGTGCATCTCGCCACGCTTGTGCACGACGACATCATGGATGGCGCCGATCTTCGCCGCGGGCGCCGCACGGCCGAGCGCGTCTACGGCACGACGGCGGCCGTGCTGATGGGCGACGTGCTGTTTGCCCATGCGTTGCACCTCGCCGCGCAATT
>DATMNP010000116.1:0-11848 GCA_035568935.1 Opitutaceae bacterium
CGAACAGTTGCGCGACCGACTCATCCTCCGTTTTCCCGGGGCGAAGGTGGTGCTTGTCTCCAACGCTTCGCCGTCCGCGCAGCATTCGCTCCTCGTTGATCCCGCGCACGCGCGGGCCGTCGCGACGTTTCTCCGCGACGACGAAGCGCTCGGCCTCGACTATTGCTCCAATGTCACCGGCGTCGACTGGCCCGATCGCGAAATCGTCGAGACGGTGAAAGCCAAAATTACGGGGGCCGACGGCTCCGAAAAAGAGGTGGAGCAAAAAACAAAACGGATCGAACCCGGCTGCCTCGAAGTCGTTTATCACCTTTACTCCATGGCGCGCAAACAAGGCCCCGTGGTTCTCCGCGTGCGCACGGCCAATCGCACGGACCAGGTCATTCTGCCGTCGCTGACGCCAGTCTGGCGGTCGTGCGAGTTTCAGGAACGCGAAATTTTCGACTTGTTCGGCGTGGTCTTCGAGGGCCACCCCGATCTGCGCCGCATCCTGATGTGGGACGAATTCAAGGACCACCCCATGCGCAAAGACTATGTCGAGCCCGACGACTATGAGTGGGAGCCGACGCCGCATGGTGAAGTTTTGGCCAAGGCGAAGAAACACTATCCGGCGCCGAGTGCGTCAGCCTCGGCGGCGACGAGTGCGTTAGCGTCGGCGGCTGTCGCATCGCCTGCGCCCACGGAGGGATCCAAGCCATGATGGGGCCCGATTCTTTCGAGCAGGCCGGCAACAGTCCATTGGCGGCACCCGTGCCCGGCGCCCACGTGCGCGCGGTGCACGACGAGTTCCATGGCGACCTGCTCGAGGTCTCGATGGGCCCGCACCATCCGTCCACGCACGGCGTTTTCCGCATGGTCGCCACCCTCGACGGCGAGACGATCGTGAAGTTGAAGCCGGTTTTCGGTTACCTGCACCGCAATCACGAGAAGCTCGGCGAGAACACGACTTACCTCGGCTCCATGCCGTACACCGACCGGCTCGATTACCTGTGTTCGATGACGAACAATTGGTCGTATGCGCTGGCGGTCGAGAAGCTCGCGGGGCTCGCCGTGCCCGAGCGCGCCGAATACATCCGCGTCATCCTCGCGGAGCTCACGCGGCTGCTCAACCATACCTGCCTCGCCGGTTTTCTCCTGCAGGACTGCGGCGCCAGCGGCACGCCGCTCATGTATGCGTTTCGCGAGCGCGAAAAGATCCTCGATCTCTTCGAATCGCTCAGCGGCTCCCGCATGATGTGCAATTACCAGCGGTTCGGCGGATGCCGGATAAACCCATCGGCCGCCTGGCTTGCGGCGGCCAGGCAATTGACCGGGAGCTACGGCGAGTTTCTCGACGAGTACGAGGCGCTGATCACCGGCAACGAAATCCTCATGGCGCGGACCCAGGGCGTGGGTGTGCTTTCGTCCCAGCTCGCGGTTTCCGCCGGCGTCACCGGCCCGATGCTCCGCGCCTCCGGCGTGGACTACGATCTGCGCAAGGTTGACGCCTACGGCCTTTATCCGCGTTTCAAATTTCGCGTGCCGCTCGGGGCCCACGGCGATGTTTACGACCGCTACATGGTTCGCGTGCTCGAGATGCGCGAATCCATCGCGATCCTCCGCCAGGCGCTCATGGATATTCCGGAGGGCCCGATCATGGATCCCAAGGCCAAGCTCCGCGGTTTCCGCCCGAAGCCCGGCGAAGCCTACGGACGCATCGAAGGACCGAAGGGCGAAATCGGTTTCTACCTCATCAGCGATGGCGGGCCCAATCCGTACCGCTACCGCGTGCGTGCACCCTCTTTCGTCAACCTCACCATCCTCGAGGACCTCTGCCTCGGCCACACCGTGGCCGATTCCGTGATCATCCTCGGCAGTATCGACATCGTCCTCGGCGAAGTGGACCGGTGATGAAAGGCTGAGGGGCTGAAAAACTGAAAGGCTGAACCCGTAAAAACATGACTGAATTAAAATCCATTTCAAAACCAGGCGCTCGATTAGAGCGCCGGACTTTCACTTGCAGTTCTTCAGCCCTTCAGTTTTTCAGCCTTTCAGCCCTTTAATATGTTCGGCTCCGGATTACTTCAAGGTCTCGCTGTCACCGCGAAAAATTTCGTGGGGAGCTTCCATGACCCCAAGCGCCTGACCACGACGCAGTATCCGGAACAGCGGACCGTGCTGCCCGAGGCCTACCGCAACTTTCCGTTCCTCGTCGCCGAAAAGGCCGAGGACCCGATGGGCACGCTGCGCTGCGTGGCCTGCCAGATCTGCGAGAAGGAATGTCCGCCGCAGTGCATCTACATCGAGAAGAGCAAGGACAAGAAGCCCGACGCGACCGGCAAGATGCAGATCTACCCGGTGGTCTTCGACATCGATACCTCGGTCTGCATGAGCTGCCAGATTTGCGTCGAGGTCTGTCCCTTCGACGCGATCGAGATGGATCAGGTCTTCGAGATCGCGACGACTGACCGGTTCAACGGCCTGATGCTCCGCAAGGAACAGCTCGCCAAACCCAACAGCTACTTTCACGAGATTCACCCGACCGACGCCCACGACGTCGATGCGCGCCTCGCCGCCGACCGCAAGGCAGCGGAAGAAAAAGCACGTGTCGCCGCTGCCGCCAAAGCCGCGATACCGCCCAAACCCGCCGCGCCCACGCCATGACCTGGACCACCGATTCATATCTCGAATGGGCGCCGCTGCTTTTGCGCGACTGGGTTTCAGGGTTTTTTCCCACGGCCTTGCGCGGCGTGCTCAACGATCTCATCGCGATCATCGCGATCCTCGCCGTTTTCGGGCTGCTCTTCGCTTTCCTGACCCTGGCCGAACGAAAAATCCTCGGCCGCATTCAAAACCGCCCCGGTCCGAACCGCACGGGTCCTTTCGGTATGCTCCAGCCGTTCGCCGACGGCATTAAGATGCTGACCAAGGAGGACATCGTCCCGCGCGCCGCCGACCAGCTGCTGCACTTTCTCGCCCCGGTCGCGCTCGTCGCGTTTTCGCTCCTCACTTTCGCCGTCATTCCCTATGGCCGCCACCTCGTGCCCGTCGATCTCGATGCAGGCGTGCTGTACTTTTTTGCCGCGAGCGCCTCGACCGAACTCGCGGTTTTCATGGCGGGGTGGGCGAGTCACAACAAATATTCGCTGCTCGCCGCGATGCGCGCCCTTGCGCAACTGATCAGCTACGAGCTGCCGCTGCTCCTCTCGATCGTGCCGGTCGTGCTCGCGGCCGGCTCGCTCTCGCCGAGCGGGATCGTTGCGGCGCAGGGCGCCTGGACGCTCGGCGTTCTCCCGCACTGGTACGTTTTCACCCCGTGGGGCTTTGCCGGGTTTGTCATTTTTCTGATCTCCGCCCTCGCCGAATCCAACCGTTCGCCGTTCGACCTGCCCGAGGCGGAAAGCGAACTCGTCGCCGGGCATCTCACCGAATACTCCGGTTTTAAGTACGCGCTTTTCTTCATGGCCGAATATTTCGGCATGTGCGCGCTCAACGGCCTCGGTGTCACGCTCTTCCTCGGCGGCTGGCAGGCGCCCTGCGCCGGCCTCGACGTTATCCCGTCGTATGTCTGGTTCGGCGCG
Organism: Opitutaceae bacterium; assembly: GCA_035568935.1. GTDB lineage: Bacteria > Verrucomicrobiota > Verrucomicrobiia > Opitutales > Opitutaceae > DASRHD01. The sequence continues at coordinate 3,561 of DATMNP010000116.1, forward strand.
AAGCTGCTCGGGCTGCTCCTCGGGTTTATTTGGATTCGTGCGACGCTGCCGCGCCTGCGCATGGATCAGCTCATGCGGTTCGCCTGGAAATTTCTCGTTCCGCTCTCGCTGGCCAATCTCGCCGTCGCTGCTGTCTGGCAGTTGGGCGCAGGATGGAGCGAGCCGTTGCAGCTCGTGCGGTGGGCGGGCGCCATTGCTATTCTCGCTACGTCATTCTTTCTGCTCGGCCGCAAACTCAGCACCGGCTTCGGCCCGCGCGTTTATCAGTACGCCCCGTCATGATGAACCTCGCCTTCGCCTTCATCGCATTTCTGCTTTTGGCCAGCGCCGCAACAGCGATGGCGCTGCGCAACATCATTCACAGTGCGCTGCTGCTTGTGGTGAGCTGGTTCGCGCTGGCCATGTTTTACCTCTGGGCCGGAGCCGAGTTCGCGGCCTTCGCCCAGGTCCTGATTTACGCCGGGGCGATTTCGATGGTCGTCCTTTTTGCGGTGCTGCTCACCCAGCGCACCCTCGGTGATTTCACCCTGGTCTCCGAATCGCGGCGCCGTGCCCTCGCGGCCGTGCTTGCGGGCGCCGCCGTGGCGGCCGCCATCGGCTATGCGGTTCTCCATTCTTCCCTGGCCGTTGCCTCGACGCCGGCGCCGACGGTTACGGTGCGCGAACTCGGCGAGCAACTGATGGGCCCGCAGGCCGCGGCGCTGCTCGTCGTCGGTGCGATTCTCACTGTGGCGCTGGTCGGCGCGGTCGTCATCGCCGCCCAACCTCCAAAATCGGACAGGGAGGGCACCCGGTGAACATCCAACATCGAACGTCCAACACTCAACGTCCAAGTGTTGAAGGCCCGAGGTGGAGCGCGTTGTCCTCAACGCGCTTGGAGCGTCTTGGGGTGGGGCGCGTCATCCCTGGCCGCCGACTTGTCCGCCATAGCTTCAGCGATGGCGGAAGCCTTGGCGAAGGCGGCCTTAACGCGCCGCGGCGGATTAAGGATAATCCGCCCGACCTAATGAATCGGAGCCTCGCCTCATGAACATGCTCCAGGCCTGCCTTCTTCTTTCCACGTTGCTTTTCGGCATCGGCCTCGCCGGCGCGCTCGCGCGGGGCAACGCCATTCTCGTGCTGCTCGGGATCGAGCTGATGCTCAATGCGGCGAACCTCAACTTCATCGCCTTCTGGCGCTTCGGCCCGACGCCGACCCCCGCAACCGGCGTCATCTTCGTGATTTTCTCCATCGCGGTCGCCGCCGCCGAGGCCGCGGTCGGCCTCGCCCTCGTGATCTCGATCTACCGCCATCAAAAGAATATCCGGCTCCAGGAGGCCGATCGCCTCAAAGGATGAAACGGCTGCCATGATCAATTGCGACAATTATAGCCGAACGCCGAACGCTGAACGTCGAACGTCGAACGCCGAACTTGTTGAGGGGCGGTGGAGGTTTTTGCCGGCCGTCATTGGGCGTTCGGCGTTCAGCGTTCGACGTTCAGCGTTCAGCGCGAAGGGATTGCCGCGATGAACCCTTCCGCGCATCTCTGGCTCATTCCCGCGCTGCCGCTTCTCGCCGCGGGCCTCGGCGCGCTCACGCCGCGCCGCGGACGCACGTTCGCCGCCGGTGCGGCCATCGCGGCGCTGGGTGGATCCCTTTTGCTCTCAATCATCGCCCTCTCGCAGATCCTGAGCCCGGTCGAAGGGGCGTCGCCCGCTGAACATTTTTTTTCCAACTTCGCGTGGTTTGACCTCGGTGGTGGCGCGGTGCGCCTCGGCTGGCTGCTCGATCCACTCACCGCGTTCATGTGCGTGATGGTCAGCTTCGTCGGTTTGCTGATTTTTATTTTCAGCCTTGGCTACATGCGCGAAGACGAAAACTTCACGCGTTTCTTCTGTTTCCTCAGCCTCTTTGCCGCTGCGATGCTTGGCGTCCTTGTCTCGAACAGCCTCCTGCTGCTTTTCATCTGCTGGGAGCTGGTGGGCCTCGCGTCGTATTTGCTCATCGGGTTCTGGTTCCACAAGCCCGAGGCGGCCGCCGCCGCAAAAAAAGCCTTCATCGTCACGCGCATCGGCGATCTCGGATTCCTGCTCGGGATGCTCTGGCTTTACCATTCCACCGACACGCTGCTGTTCTACGACGGCGGACATGGCTGCCTCGAGGCCGGCGTGCTTGCGGCACTGAACGCCCATTTCGTCACCGGCGGACTCGCGCTCTCGACTGCCATCGGGCTGCTCATCTTCTGCGGCGCCATGGGAAAATCCGGACAATTCCCGCTGCACGTCTGGCTGCCCGACGCCATGGAAGGCCCCACGCCCGTCAGTGCGTTGATCCATGCGGCGACGATGGTGGCCGCCGGCGTATTTCTCATCGCGCGTGTTTTTCCCCTCATGCAGGCGGACCAGTTGCTCGCGGCTGTACCGCTCCATGCCCTGACCGTCGTCGCGTTTATTGGCGCGATCACGGCGCTGATGGGCGCGTGCATCGCCGTCGCGCAAAGCGACATCAAGCGCGTCCTCGCGTTTTCGACCATCTCCCAGCTCGGCTACATGATGCTGGCGCTCGGCGTCGGCTCGTGGACTGCGGCGATTTTCCATTTGCTCACGCACGCTTTCTTCAAGGCCCTGCTTTTCCTTTGCGCCGGCTCGGTCATCCACGCCGCCCACCACGAACAGGATATGCGCCGCCTCGGCGGACTCTCGCTCCGCATGCGCGTCACGTTCGCCACATTCGCCATCGGCATGCTGGCGCTCTCCGGGTTCCCTTTCATTTTCTCCGGCTTCTGGAGCAAGGAGGCGATTCTCATGGCGGCCGGTGAATGGAACGTGTCCCAACTGCCGTTTTTCATGGGGCTCGCCGCCGTCGTGCTCACCGCGTTCTACATGACGCGGCTGCTTGCCGAGATATTTTTGGGCCAGCCGCGCACCGCGGTGGCCGCCCACGCGCACGAAAGCCCCGCGGTCATGACTGTTCCACTGGTGGTGCTCGCCGTGTTTGCCGTCGTCCTCGGCTTCATCGGCACGCCGGCCTGGCCGTGGCTGCAGGCGCAATTAACGGGCCATCCCGTTGTTCCCGGTTCTCTCATCGAAAGCGGCCCCAAGGTTCTCCTCTCGATCACGCTGGTCGGCACCGGCCTCGGCTTTGGTTGGACGCTCTATGGCCGCCGGCCGCGTCCCGCCACGACTACTCCCGATCCGTTGCAAGCGCGCGCGCCCGGACTCTTCGCGTTTTTGGAGGGGCAGATGAAATTCAATGAATTTTATGCCGCCACGTTCGGAAAACTAACCGCATTGGCCGCGCGTTTGGCCGATGACCTTGATCAAACGGCGATCGGCCGTCTTGTTTCCCTCGTCGGGCGCAGCGGCGAAGTCGCGGGGCAAATAAATCGTCGCAGTGACGAGCAGGGGCTCAATGCCGGTTTCGACACCGCGAGCGAAACGCTCCGCGAGAGCGGCCAGGCCTATTCCCAGGCGCAAACGGGCCAGGCCCATGGTTACCTTCGCACCATCGCTGTCGCATTCGCGGTACTTGTGTTCCTCGCTTTCGCTGGAGGTGGCCGGTGAATCCATTTCCGTGGCTCAGCCTGATCATCTTCACGCCTTGGATCGGCGCCTTCGTCCTGACCCTGGTTCCGCGCACCGCGGCCTGCCGCTGGATTGGATTGTTTTTCAGTCTCTCGACGCTCGCGTTCGCGATCCCGCTGCTCCGCGCGTTCGACCCGAGTGCGATCGGCGGCCAGTTCGTCGAACAGCACGCGTGGATCGCGTCGCTTAACGTCACGTACCATCTCAGCCTGGACGGACTTAGCCTCCTGCTCGTCCTGCTCACCGGCCTGGTCGCCCCCGCGTCGTTGCTCGCCTCATGGAAACAGGCGCAATCCCCGCGACTTTTCAACGCGCTGTTCCTTGTGCTGCAGGGAGCGGCCCTCGGCACGTTTCTCGCGCTGAATTTTTTCCACTGGTTTATTTTCTGGGAGCTGAGCCTCGTGCCGGCGTTTTTCCTGATCAAACTTTGGGGCGGCCCGGGCGCGACCCCGGCGGCGTACCAGTTCTTTATCTACACGATGGCCGGGAGCGCGTTCATGCTGCTCGCGTTCGCCGCGATTTTTGTGGCCACCGGCACGCTCGATTTCGTGCAGCTCGCCCACCTGGCGGCTGACGGCACATTGAACGCCAAGCTCGCCACCGCCGGCGCCTTCGCGCCGAAGGCCGTTTTCCTCGGCGTTTTCCTCGGGCTTGCCGTCAAGGCTCCGCTGTTTCCGTTCCACACCTGGCTGCCGTCGGCGTACGCCGAGGCCCCGACGGGCGCCTCGATGTTTCTCACCGGCGTGATGTCGAAAATGGGTGTCTACGGTTTCCTGCGGATTCTCTGGCCGCTGTTTCCCCATCAGCTCCACGAGGCCGCCGTGCCGTTGTTGTGCCTCGCGCTTGGCGGGGTGGTGCTCGGCGCTTTCTCCGCGATGCGCCAGACCGACCTCAAGCGCATGGTGGCGTATTCCTCGGTCAACCACGTGAGCTACTGCCTGCTTGCGATTTTCGGGGTGGCCTACGCCGCCGGTCCGAGCGGCGCTTTGTCCGCGAACGCCGCGGTGTCCGCCTTCTCCGGCGCCTTGCTCCAGATGTTCAACCACGGCATCTCCGCTGCGGCGCTCTTCTTTTGCATCGGCATCCTTGAAACGCGCTCGGGCGGACGGCGCGGGCTCAACGATTTCGGCGGCGTGCGCTCGGCGGCGCCCATCTTTGCCGGCCTCTGCGGCTTCGCGATGTTCTCGTCCCTCGGGCTGCCCGGGCTCAACGGTTTTGTCGGCGAATTCCTCATCTTCCGCGGCGTCTTCGGCCTCGCTCCGTGTTCCGCCACCATCGCCTGCCTCGGCTTGTTCGCGACCGCGCTGTTCCTCCTCACGTTCTGGCAGCGCGTTTTTCACGGGCCGCGCGCCGACGCCACCGTGGAAAATTTCCCTGACGTCGATCGCTCGGAACGCGCCGTCCTCGTGCCGCTGGTCGTCCTGATGATCGTCCTCGGCGTTCTCCCCCAAATCCTCATCGGCCTATTCAATCCGCTGGTGACGTCCTGGGTTGGACAGGCGATCAATTATTAAAATTTAAATGGATACAATGGACATGCTTTCAACGGCAGGGGCGAACGGCGCGTTAAGAATAATGCGACCGGTCTCCAATTGTGGGCGGGGTGCCCTCACCCCGCATAATGCACAATGGCGGGTGGGGGCACCCGTCCCACATCAATCGAAATTGCTCTTTGTGCGATGAGCCTCCTTCCCTACACGATTTACCTCTCGTTTGTCGGCGCGCTGCTCGCGCTGGTTGCGGGAAAGCGTTCGGCCAGCCTGGCGCGCTGGGTCGCGCTCGCGACGGCCGTGGCAGGGTGGGGCGTGGTCCTCTTCGCTGCGATCAGCTTCACGCCGACGGCTGGGCTTCAGGATTTGGTCAATGTCCCGTGGGTTCCCACGATGGGCATCCGCTATCATCTCGCCGCCGATGGGATCAGCCTGACGCTTCTCGTGCTGACCGGCCTCGCCGCGACCGCGGGCATTCTCTTCTCCTGGAATATCACCGAACGCACCGGCGAGTTTTTCGCGTTCTATCTCGCGCTGATCGGCGGCGTGTACGGCGTTTTCCTCAGCGCCGACGCGCTGTTGCTCTTCGTTTTCTACGAAATCGCCATCGTCCCGAAATATTTCCTGATCGCGAACTGGGGTTCGACCAACCGCGAGTACGGCGCGATGAAGCTGGCGATCTACTCGTTTGCGGGCAGCGCGCTCGTGCTGGCCGCCTTGCTCTGGGCCCATGCCATCGGCACGCCGAGTTTTTCCCTCAACGATATGGCGGCTGCGGCCGTCCACTTCACGCGTCCCGAGCAAATCGGCCTCTTCGGGCTGAGTTTCTTCGGTTTCGCTGTGCTTGCCGGCCTGTTTCCCTTCCACACCTGGGCGCCGACCGGCCACGTCGCCGCGCCCACCGCAGCCTCGATGCTGCTTGCCGGCGTCGTCATGAAGCTCGGCGCGTACGGCTGCCTGCGCGTCGCCATGCCGCTCTTCCCCGTCGGTTTCATGTTTTTCCAAACGACGATCGCCTGGCTGGCCCTGATCGGAATCGTCTATGCGGGCCTCGTCGCACTCGTGCAGGACGATTTCAAGTTCGTCATCGGCTACTCGAGCGTGAGCCACATGGGCTTCGTGATGCTCGGCCTGGCCGCGGCAAATATCCAAGCCGTGAGCGGCGCGGTGCTGCAGATGTTTTCGCATGGCGTAATCGCCGGGCTGCTGTTTGCCGTGGTCGGGCGCATGGTGTATGACCGCACGCACACGCGCAAACTGGAGGAGCTGCGCGCGATGCCGCTCTACAAATTACTGCCGTTCGCCGCGCTGGTTTTCGTCGTGGCGGGACTCGCCTCGATGGGCATGCCGGGCTTCAGCGGTTTCCCCGCCGAGCTCACGATTCTCGTCGGCGCATGGAAAACCTCGCCGACGTGGGCCGCGGTCGCCGCGCTGGGCATCCTCGTCGCCGCCGCCTTCACGCTGCGCGCGATCCAGGTCGCATTTTTTGGGCAGACAAAGGCCACTGCCAATGCGCCTTCCGAGGCGCATGCGCTGCCGCCGATCACGCTGCCTGAACGCGTCGGCGCGATCCTGCTGGTCGCCGCCGCGGTCCTGATCGGACTGAAACCCGACCTGTTGCTCAACTGGATCATTCCCAGTCTGCATTCGCCAGTGATGACCGCGGTATTCGGAGGTGGAAAATGACTTGTATAAACATAACGCCGAACGCTGAACGTCGAACGCTGAACGCTGAACGTCTGAGACCCAATATTGGGTGTGCCTGGCGGGTATGCCTTCGGCGTTCAGCGTTCGACGTTCAGCGTTCAGCGTTGGATATCGGAGGTTCGACGATATGATCCCCGACTACATAAGCCTTGCCCGTGCGCTCCTGCCCGAGATCTTTTTGATCGGCGGGGCGCTCGCCGTGCTCGGACTCGACCTGGCATTTTTCAAGCGTTGCAACCCGGGGCTTCGCCTGCGCTGTGCCCTCGGCTTTGCCGCCGTGGCCGTGGCCGCCGCGCTCGGACAGGCGATTTGTACCGAAACACAGGGGCCGGTTTTCGGCGGTGTTTTCATGTTCGATTCGCTCGCGGTGGCGACGCGCTGCGGCGTGCTGGCGCTTGTCCTCCTCGTGCTGGGAGTGTCCGCCGGCGCACGCGTGCCGAGCAACCCGGCCGAGTATGTCGCACTGCTGCTGTTTGCCGCCACGGGCTTCACGCTGATGGCTGCCGCGCAGCAACTGTTGGTCGTCTTCCTCGCGCTCGAGCTGGCGAGCCTTTCGCTTTACGTGCTGGCCGGCTTTGACCTGTCACGGCGTGAATCCGCCGAGGCCGCACTGAAATATTTCCTGTTTGGCGGAATGTCGGCCGCGTTTTTGCTTTTCGGATTCAGCCTGATCTATGGCCTGACCGGATCGATCGAGCTGCCGCAGATCGCCACGGTGCTCGTGCACCAGCCGTCGAGCCCGCTGCTCGCGGTCGCGCTCATCATGATCTTGGTCGCGTTCGGCTTCAAGATGGCCGCGGCGCCGTTTCATCTCTGGGCGCCGGACGCCTACGAGGGCGCGCCTGTGCCGGCCGCCGCGCTCATCGCCTCCGCGTCCAAGCTCAGCGCGCTCGTGCTTTTCACCCGCCTGCTTTGGACGGGATTCGGTTCCGCGGGGGGCAACCTGTTGCTGCCGGGCTGGGTGCCGACCGTCGCACTGCTGGCCGCGGCATCGATGACGCTTGGAAACCTGGCTGCGCTCGCGCAAACGAACGTCCGGCGGTTGCTCGCGTATTCGGCGATCGCCCACGCCGGTTCGCTCTTGCTCGGCGTGATCACCGTCGGCACGGCCGGCCCGGGCCCGGTGTTTTACTACGCCGCCACGTACGGACTCGCGACCGTCGGCGCCTTTGGGGTGATTGCGGTCGTCGAACGGACGGGGGAGTGCCAGCGCGTCACCGATCTCGCCGGGCTGCACCGCCGCTCGCCGCTGCTGGCCGGCTGCCTCCTGGTATTCATTCTATCGCTGGCGGGAATTCCGCCGCTGGCCGGATTCTTCGGAAAGTTCTTTGTCTTTTCCGCCGCGTTCAACATCGGCGGACTCGCCGGCCCGCCCGGCTGGCTGGCCCTGGCCGCGCTGCTGCTCAGCATCGTGTCGCTTTATTACTATCTGCTGATTTTGAAACAGGCGTTGGTGCTCGCCCCGCCGGCGAGCGCCGCCCGCATCGCAACGCCCTCGCTCGCCGCCCTCGCGCTCATCGTGTGCGC
>DATMNP010000117.1:0-12408 GCA_035568935.1 Opitutaceae bacterium
AAACGGCAGCACGCCGCCAAAAAGCCCGGTGGCCACGATGCCATAGAACCAGCCGGTGCGCTCGCGGAAAGCCGCCAGTGCGTCGAGCGCCGCATGCGTGGGCGGGTGCCAGTAATAGGCGACGACCAGCGCGATGGCAAAGGCCTGGAGCACGAGGCCGGGCACAAGGTGGGCGCGCGCGGCGCGCAAGCCGGCATGCCAGGGCGCTTCGCGCATGGTCATTGGTTGTGGGTCATGGGTCATTGGGAGTAGTTGGTAGTTTGTATTTGGTAGTTGGTGAGTGGAGCCAGATATAAGTGATCATCAGTGCTTAATCAGGAACTTTAGGGATCGACCTCTGCGTTCTCTGCGAACTCCGCGGTGAATGCCTGAAAATCGGAATTCGTCATTCGGGCTTCGGAATTTATCAGCCGCTCCGTTTTCGCTGCTACCATGGCGTGCGCTGCCGCAAAACCGCGGCAGGGCGAAAACTCAAACGCAGTATGATCGAACCATGAAAAAACAAATACGCACGTTAATGGCCGTGGGGTTTCTCACGGCGCTGGCTGGACTCACCGCGATTCCCGCCATGGCACAAATGGAGGAAACCGTCCCGGTCGGCTCCATCCACCCGACCGGCAAAGTCAAACGCGCCGACCTCCCGACGCTGGCCAAAATATCCCTCGACGACGCGATGAAAGCCGCGCAGGCGAAGGTTCCCGGCACCGTGATCGGCGCCGATCTCAAGATGAAGCAGGGCAGCCTCCTGTATGCCATCAAGATTGTCGGCGGCGACAAGAAGGTCGTCGGGATCGAGATCGATGCCGGCGATGGAAAAGTGCTCCAGGTGGGCAAGGGGTGACGCACAGGGGTTGTACATCGACTCCAGCTGGACGGCGGACTTGGTGCACCGAGTCCGTCGTCCAGTTTTTTCGAGGTGGAGCGTGTCGTCCCTGACGCGCTTTCGGTGGTTCGAATCGTTCTCATTCTATTAATCGTGCCCGTTCTCTCAAAAACCATCGGTTCGATAATGAGAACAATAACGAGTAAGAGAACGATGACTGAAGCCGATGCAGCCGGTCCCGTTGAGGTCCGACCCGTTTTGACGAATTCCGTGTTTGCCTGTCGGCGCTGGCCGGCTGAAAATCGTGGGTGCGTCCCCGTCTAACATTTATGCAAATTTCCTTCATGCGGTTCCTGCTCAAAATCGCTTCACTGTTATCGGCCTTGCTCTGTGCCAGTGCCACTGCGCTGGCCGATTACCATGTGCTGGCGCAATTCAAGGTCGGCGGCGAAGGCGGCTACGATTTGCTCTGCACCGATTCCGGGGCGCGCCGTCTTTACCTGTCGCACGGCACGCGGGTCGAAGTGCTCGACGCCGACACCGGCAAAAAAGTCGGCGAGATCGCGCCCACGGCCGGCATTCACGGCGTCGCGGTCGCGCCGGAATTCAATCACGGTTTTACCACCAACGGCAAGGATCGCACCATCACGATGTTCGATCTCAAAACGCTGCAGACGCTCAAGGTCATCCCGGCTCACGGCAAAAAGCCCGATGCCCTCGATTACGACGCCGAGACCAGGCAGGTCTTTGTCTGCAACAGCGGCAGCGGCGAAATCGCCGTGATCGATGCCGCCACCGGCGATTTTAAAGCCACGGTCGCACTGAGCGAGGGGCTGGAGGGATTGGTCTTCGACGGACGCGGCCACATGTTCGTCAACGATGAGGATAAAAGCGTCGTCTTTGTGGTCGACACCCACGCGCTCAAATTGATCGCCACCTGGCCCCTCGCACCCGGCGAAGGGCCGACCGGTCTCGCCATTGACCGTGCGAACCAGCGTATTTTCTCCGCCTGCGGCAACGGGAAGTTCATCGTGCTCAATAGCGACACGGGCAAAATCCTTACCACCCTTCCGATTGGCAAAGATCCCGATGGTGCGACCTTTGACTCCACGACTGGCCGGGCCTTTGCTTCCTCCAGGGGCGGCACGCTCACCGTGGTGCAGGAAGAATCGCCCGATAAATTCAGTGTCCTGCAAACCGTGGCCACCCAATATGGCGCGCGCACGATCGCCTTCGACGAAAAAACCGGACGGGTCTTTCTGCCGGCGGCCAAGTTCGGCCCGATGCCGACGGATGGCTCTTCACACCATCCGCCGATTATACCCGGCACCTTTACGGTGCTTGTGGTGGGCCAATGATCTTCCGCTTCACTTATCTTGGGCTGGCGGTGCTGGCGCTGACCGGGGGCTGCGCGATTTATCATCCGCAGCCGCTCAATTCCGCCTCGGTCGGGGCTGCGTTGCAGCCGCCCAGGCTCGACGCGGTCAAAATCGCCGCGGCCAAGATCGAGCACCCGCTGCTCAAGCCAATCGTGATCGACGGGCGCGACGGATTTTCGCCCGATGAAATCGCTGTGATGGTGGTCATCGTGAGCCCGGAGCTGCGCGCCTTGCGCGACCAGCGCGGCGTGGCGAACGCGCAGGTTTTGCAGGCGGGCATCCTGCCCAACCCGCAGTTTGGTTACACAATCGACCAATTGCAGGCGCACACCGATCCGACGCTGGTCAACGGCAAAAGCCTTGGCTTGAGCTGGGACGTCACGTCATTGCTGGTCCACCACGATGCGGTCGCCGCGGCGAAAGCGAGTGGGGCCGCTCTCGACCTGTCGATCGCCTGGCAGGAGTGGCAGGCGGCGCAGGACGCGCGCCTCCGCGCCTTCCGGCTGCTTTCGCTCGACCAGCGCCTGCCGTTGGCCCGCGAGATCGAAGACGATCTCGCTGACAATGCGAAGCTGACGCAACAGGCCATGGAACATGGGGAAAAAACGTCCATGGATCTCACGACGGCCACGGAAGCGTGGACGCAGGCGCAAAACAATCGGTTCGCCCTCGAGCAGCAGATTACCGCGGAACGCGCGGCGCTCAACCTGGCGCTGGGCCAGCCGGCCGATGCGCCGATGCGCCTTAAGCCCGCCACGGTCTTTCCCGTTTTGCCCGCCGACATCGCGCCCAATTTGTTGCAGGGTCTGGAAAAACGGCGGCTCGATCTCGTCGCCCTCACTCTCGGCTACCAAAGCGAGGAGGCGACGTTGCGCGCGGCGGTGATCGCCCAATTTCCAAAGATCGGCCTGAGCCTCGCGAAGGCCAATGACACGAGCAACGTGCGCACCATCAGTTATGGCGTGACGGTGGACATTCCGGTGTTCGATCGCAACCAGGGCCAGATCGCGATGGCCCGGGCCACCCGCCAGCAGTTGTTCGATGAATACATTGCGCGGGTGGCCGAGGCCCGTTCAGAGGTGACGCAGATTCTCGCCGACCTCGAGGTGACGCGCGCCCAGTTGCAAGCCGTCAACGAGTCGCTGCCGCAGACCGAGCAACTTGCAGCTTCGCTCACCAAGGAATACCAAGCCCGCAATGCCGACGTGCTGGCCTACCGCGATGCGCGCGGCACCCTCGCGACACGGCGGATGGAAAAGATTCAGCTGCAGCAAGCCCTGCTCGAACTCAGTGTCGCCCTCGAAATCGCCACCGGCCGGCCGCTGCTCAACCGCGGCGCGGTCAATTAGAATCATCGAAATGAAAAACTTGTTGCGGACAGATCAAGTTTCCAAGCGGGTGGAGCGCGTTGTCCCCAACGCGCTTGGCGGGCGTTTGAGTCAATCCAGCGCGTTGACGACAACGCGCTCCGCCAGTCTTGGGCTCAGTCTCGTCAGGGAGTATTTTCCGTCATGAAAAAACCGATCAAGATCGTCCTTCCCCTCGTGCTCATGGTTGCCGGGTGGTATTGCTACAAGCATTTTGCCGCGAGCGGGTCGGAAGGCGAGGCGGTGCCCGCCGCCAAGGTCGAGACCACCCCGTTGCAGCGCCAGGCCATTGCGGAAACATTGAATGTCTTTGGCGTGATCGGCTCCGCGCCCTCGGCCGAAGCGACGACCTCGGCGCCTTACGATTGTGTGATTCGCAAGATCAATGTCGGCGTGGGCGCGCCGGTGGCTGCGGGCGACGTGCTGATGGAGATCGATCCAAGTCCCGACGCAAAGCTCCAGTTCGACTCGGCGCGCAGCCTGCAAGCCATGGCGGACAAGGCGCTCGCGGCTACCCAGGAACGGTACGATTTGAAACTGGCGACCAACCAGGACTTGCTCGCGGCCCAACAGGCGTCAGACGACGCCCGGTTCAAGCTGGCCAGCTTCACCGCCCGCGGCCTTGGTGGCGGCGACGGCAAGGTCACCGCGTCCGCTGCCGGCGTTGTCAGCAAACTCGATTTGCAGGCGGGTTCGTTTGCCGCCGCCGGCACGTTGCTGGTCGCGGTGGCGGCGGGCGATCATCTCGAGGCGCGGCTTGGCGTCGAAGTGGCGGACATCGGCCGGGTCAGTCCCGGACAGGCCGTGGTGCTGGTTTCGGCGAACCGGCCGGATGCCGCGCCGGTTCAGTCGGTGGTGCGCGTGGCGGGTGGCGCGATTGATGCCGCCACGGGCGCGGCCGAGGTGCGCGCGCCCTTGCCGGCCGGCGCGCCGTTGTATGTCGGCGAACACGTCAGCGCTACGATTGAAGTAAAAAAAGAAACGTCCGCGTTTGTGGTTCCGCGCAGTGCCGTCCTGCCCGCCGGTGACAGGTTCGCGCTGTTCACGGTCAAGAATGGCAAGGCCGTCCGCCACGAAGTCAAAGTCGGCATCACGTCGGGTGATTTGGTCGAAGTGATTGCGGATGATCTCGCGGTCGGCGATGCCGTGGTCACGCTCGGCAACTACGAACTGGACGACGGCATGGCCATCCAGGCTCCGGGGGAAAACAAGCCGTGAATTTTGTCGCATGGATGCAGGACCACCGGAGGTCCGTCCTCTTCATGTTGGGGCTGCTCATCCTGGGCGGGATCATCGCGACGTGGTCGCTGCCTGTCGCGCTGTTTCCGCACGTGGATTTTCCGCGTATCGTGATCGCTCTCGATGCCGGCGACCGCCCGGCCGAGCGCATGACGGCCGAGGTCACGATGCCCATCGAGGAAGCGGTGCGCTCCGTGCCCGGCCTGCGTAGCATCCGCTCCAATTCGAGCCGGGGCAGCTCGGACATTTTTGTGAATTTCGATTGGGGCCAGGACATGGTTTCCGCGATGCTCCAGGTCGAGTCGGCCGTCAACAAGGCGCTGCCTTCGCTCCCCGCCGGCACGACGTTCGATGTGCGGCGCATGGATCCGACGGTCTTTCCTGTGATGGCCTACAGCCTGACCTCACCGCGGCTTTCAGCGGTCGAGCTGCGTGACGCCGCTTATTACCAGCTTCGTCCACTGCTCTCGACGGTGACCGGCGTGGCGAAGGTCACCGTGCAGGGCGGGGCCGAGGCCGAGTGGCGCGTGACGATCGATCCCGCGCGGCTCGAGGCGCACGGGCTTACCTTGGACGATGTGGCGAAAGCGCTCTCTTCCGCCAACACGATCAATGCCGTCGGCCGGATCGAGGATCACTATAAACTTTACCTGGCGATCGTGGACAGCCGCGTGACCGCCGACAGCCAGCTCGGCGAAACCGTCCTGCAAAAGGGTCCGGCCGGCCTCGTGCGCGTGGCCGACATCGCCACCATCGCTTCCGACGCCGTGCCGCAATGGACGCGGGTCACTGCCGACGGCCGCGATGCCGTCATTCTCCAGGTTTACCAGCAGCCCGACGGCAACACCGTGCAGATCGCCCGCGACGTCGCAGCCAAGCTGAAGGAATTCCAGCCGCAGTTGCCGCGTAGCGTGAAGATAGCGAACTGGTATGACCAAAGCCAGCTCATCATCGAATCGGCCGGCAGCGTACGCGACGCGGTGTTCATCGGTGTGCTGCTCGCCGGCGTGGTGTTGATGCTCTTTCTCCGCAACAAAAAGGTCACGTTCATTGCGATGGCCTGCGTGCCCGCCACGCTCGCCGCCACAGTCCTGCTGCTCAAGCTGCTCCACAGCAGTTTCAACATCATGACCCTCGGCGGCATGGCCGCCGCGGTCGGCCTGATCATCGACGATGCCATCGTGATGGTGGAGCACATCGTGCGCCGCCTGCACGGCCATCCCGGCGTGCACCACGGGATCGTGTGGTCGGCCGCCGCCGAGTTCACCCGTCCGCTCGTCGGCTCGTCGTTTTCCACCATCATCATCTTCGCGCCGCTGGCGTTTCTCTCCGGCGTGACCGGCGCGTTTTTCAAGGCGCTCTCCCTCACCATGGCCGCAAGCCTCGTGATTTCGTTCCTGATCGCGTGGCTCGCCGTGCCAATCCTCGCCAATCATTTTCTGGGGGAGAAAGACGCCGAACACGAAGGCGGGGCGGTCACCGCGCGCGTCCACGGCTGGTATGGCCGGATGATGCGGCGCGTGCTCGCGCGTCCCGTGCTTGTCCTTTTTGGGGTCATGCCCCTGCTGATCGTCGCCTGGCTTTGCTATCAAAACGTCGGCACGGGTTTCATGCCCAGGATGGACGAGGGCGGATTCATCATCGACTACCACGCGGATCCCGGCACCTCGTTCACTGAAACCGACCGGCTGCTACGCCAGGTGGAAGCCATTCTGCAGGCCACGCCGGAGGTCCAAACCTATTCGCGTCGCACCGGCCTGCAGCTGGGGGACGCCGGCCTCACCGAGGCCAACGAGGGCGATTTTTTTGTGCGGCTGAAACCGCGTCCGCGCCGCGGCATCGAAGCGGTGATGGACGATGTGCGCGGACAAGTCGAAAAAACCGTGCCCGGCCTCGATGTTGAGATGGCCCAGCTAATGGAGGACTTGATCGGCGATCTCACGGCCGTGCCGCAACCGATCGAGATCAAACTTTATTCCGACGACAACGCGCTGCTCCAGTCCGCCGGCCAGACGGTGGCCGATGCCATCGGCAAGATTCGCGGAGTGGTCGATGTGCTGAATGGCACCGTGCTGGCGGGTGATGCGCTCACCATCAGCGTCGATCGGGCCAAGGCCGCGCTCGAGGGCATGGATCCCGATTCTGTTACTCAGGAAGTCAACTCGCTGCTCAGCGGCGCGGTCGCCACGACGAAAGTCGAGAGCGGGCCCAAGCTCATCGGCATCCGTGTATGGATTCCCGAAAAATCTCGGCGCACGGCGGACGATATCGGCCATCTCCGACTGCGTGCGCCCGATGGGCATTTTTTCCCGCTCGTGCGGGTGGCGAAAATTTTGACGGTCACTGGCCAGCCCCAGATCGTGCGCGATAATCTCAAGCGCATGCTGGCTGTCACCGGCCGCATCACCGGCCGCGATCTCGGCTCGACGATCCGCGACGTGCAGGCCGCGCTAAAGGAGCCCGGCCTTGTGCCGGCGGGCGTTTACGTGGAGCTGGGCGGCCTTTATGCGGAGCAGCAGAAGGCATTCGCCGGCCTGATGGCGGTCTTCGCGGGCGCGGTCGCGCTGGTGTTCTTGCTGCTGCTGTTCCTGTACGAACGCTTTCGCACGGCGCTTTCGATGCTCGGCTGCACGCTGCTCGCGCTCTCCGCCGTGACCATCGGCCTGTGGCTCACGGGCACCGAACTCAACATCTCCTCGATGATGGGCATGACGATGATCGTCGGCATCGCGACCGAGGTGGCGATTTTCTACGTCTCGGAGCTCGTGTCGCTGCCCGACGATCTCGATCCCCGCGAGGCGCTGGTGCAAGCCGGCCTCAACCGCATGCGCCCGATCGCGATGACGACGTTCGCCGCGATCCTCGCGCTGCTGCCGCTGGCGCTCGGCATCGGCGCGGGCTCGGCCATGCAGCGGCCGCTGGCCATCGCCATCATCTCCGGGCTCACCCTGCAGATGCCCGTCGTGCTGATCGTGCTGCCCGTGCTCCTCTCGCTGCATCACAAACACGGCAAGGCTCCGAAATAATAAGCGTGTCTGGGGTAGGGCGCGACCGCCGGGCGCGCCGGGTTTTTCCCAAAACACTTTTTACACCAAGATCGCAAAGGTCGCGAAGCAGCAGAGTATGACGAGAGATCTCGGACTGTCGGCCTTTGCCTCGGTGTTTCGCTGTGCGCTGAATCACAAGAGTCTTCCCAAAAACCGACTTCGCGCTCTTTGCGATCTTGGTGTAAAAAATGATCGAGATAGTCTCCTCAGTCCAAGCTCCGCACGTAAGCGATCAGCGCGGCGATCTCGTCGTCGTGAAGTTTGGTGGCGAAGGTCGGCATTTCTCCCTTGATGCCCCGTTTCACGACGGTCGCGATGCGCCGGTCGCTCACCCAGATGCCGTGCAGGTCCGGGCCTTCGTCGCCGTGTGCGTCATCGCCGTGGCAGTGGGCGCAGTTGCCGAAATAAAGTTTTTTGCCGTTCTCCACCAGGACATCGTGCGGTACGCTGGCGAGATCCGCGGGCGCGACATACGGCGGCAATTCATGCGAATGCGTCGCCTCCTGGTGGCGAAGGGCGGCGGCCAGCGCGGCTGCAGCCCCCAGGGCCGAGGCGCCGGCAGCTACACTCACGAGGAAGGCTTTAAAAGGTTTCATAGAATTACAGCTCGAATCAGAATTTTGGGGTAGGCGCGCCGCGGTTTTCCAAAACACTTTTTACACCAAGATCGCAAAGGTCGCCAAGCAGCCGAGCATGACGAGAGGTCGAGGGAGTCTTCGCTGCGCGCCGAATGACAAGGAGCATCCCCTGAAAACCGACTTCGCGTTCTTTGCGATCTTGGTGTAAAATGGATTGTGCGCTTCTGTTCAAAATAATCACGGAAACGACTTCAGTAACTCGCCGCCCCAGTAGCCGGTGGCGGCGATCAGGCCGGTGAGCACACAAATCACGCCGACGTAGCCGGCGTACCCGCGCCGCGAGACTTGCTCGCGCGTGAGGCTGCGCCACACTGCCACCGCGATCATCAGCGTGAACGCGGGCCAGACGAAAAGGTGGTGCAGGCGCAGGGCGGGGTCGTCACCGAGCATGTCGCCCCGCGTCATCACGAGGCCGGAGACGACGGCGGGCACGCTGCCGAGCGCGGCGATGATGGCCGAATATTTTCCGGCGGTGCGCAGGGACACGGCCGCGGGCTTATGCCAGAAGCATAACGCGGCCGTGTCGCACAGGCAGGCCACAAAAATCATGGCGATAGGGAAGTGCGTGGTGCCACCATGCACATTCGCCCAGAAGTTTGCGTCCATGGTCATGGCTTATCCTTGGTCGGCGAGCGTCGAGTCCACGATGGCCAGAGGGGTGGCTGTTTCCACGTAGGAAACGTTCGTCAGACCAAGAAATGAACGCAGGCGCGCGGCCTCGACCTTCATCGGGCCGGGCTTGGGCGCCGCGCCGGGTGCGGGCTGGGGAAATGCGGTCGAGCGCGCGGTATGGAAGGTGATGTTGCCTTCGATTTTCTGCAGCGCTTGGTGGATGTGGCCGTTGAGCACGGTCACGGAGCCGAAGCGCTTGAGCATCGTGAGCGCCTTCTCGGCGTCGTCTGTCCCCCAGCCCCACTTGGGATAAATCGACCAGAGGGGAATGTGGGCATAGACGACGATGGGCGTGTCCGAGGAGAGCGGCGCGAGGTCTTTCGCCAGCCAGTCGAGCTGTTCGGCGCCGATCGTGCCGAGCCCGCCTTCGGCGATGTTGGCCACGTTGGAGAGGCCGATGAAGTGCACGCCTTTCTGGTCGAAGCTGTGCCAGCCGGTGCCGAGCGAGCCCTTGCCGAAGCGCGCCATATACTGCGCGCCGTTGTCGCTGAGGATGTCGTGTTCGCCGGGCACATAGAAGACCTGCTTTGTTTTGCAGTCCTTCAGCAGTTGTTCGAGCGTGTCGAACTCGTCGGCCTCGGCGAGATGGCTGAGGTCGCCGGTGTGCAGGAGAAACTCGGGCGCGTGCGGCAGGGCGTTGATGCGCGCGATGGTTTCGCGAAACGTCGCGGTCACGTCCTGGTTGATGGCAGGCTTCTTGAAGCCGATGTGGCTGTCGCTAATTTGCACGAAGTGCAGCTCGCCGACCGGTGCAGGCAGGGCCGCCCCGCCAGTCGTCTGGCCGAGCACCCGCGAAGTGAGCAGGCCGCCGCTGACGGACCAGAGCACGCCGGTGCCGGTCCAGGCCATGCATTTGAGAAAGCCGCGGCGATCGATGCCGTCGTTATTGTCATTGTGGAGGATGAGATCATTCATGAGACAAGGGTTGAAAGGTTGATTTTAAACGGTGAGCGTTCATGATGTCTTACTGTCCACCCGGCTGGTTTATTCCGCGCCGCGGCAAAAAGCATAATTCTTCGTCCCATATGGAATAAACACGTCCTGCCGGCGTATTAGTTATCTATGGAGGTCTGCTCCGTGCCGCCTGCTCCGCTCGACACTGCATGCCATCGTTCGAAGAAACCATGCTACCACATTTGCCCAATGCCTATAATTTGGCGCGCTGGCTCCTGCGCAACGAGCAGGACGCCGAGGACTCCGTGCAGGAGGCCTACCTGCGCGCCTACAAGGCATTTGGCCAGTTTCGTGGCGGCGACGGGCGCGCCTGGCTGCTCACCATCCTGCGCAACGTCTGTTACAGCCGCATGCGTAAAAACAAGAAAATGAACCTGCAGGAAGAATTTGACGAATCGGTGCACAGCGGCACGGCGGACGCGCCGGAGCCGGCGGGGCCCCTGCAAGGGGAAGTCAGTTCCGAACTTTTGCGCGAAGCCATGTCCGCACTGCCCGAAAAAATGAGCGAGATGATCGTGCTGCACGATCTTGAAGGTCTGGCCTACCGCGAGATTGCCGATGTGGTCGGCATCCCGATCGGCACGGTCATGTCGCGGCTGGCCCGCGCGCGCGGGCATTTGCATCGAGAGTTGCTCGGCCGTCTGGCCAAGGGGGCGCCCCATGGACTGTAAAGAAACCAGCCACTGGCTCGCCGCGCATCTCGACGGCGAACTCGATCTCGTGCACGACGCCGAGGTCAGTGCCCATCTGCAAACCTGCGTGGGCTGCGCCGAAGCCGCGCGGCAGCAGTCCGCCTTGCGCACACTCGTGCGCGAAAAACTACCGGCTTTTGCGCCGCCGCCCCATCTGGCCACGCGGATTCGCGCGCAACTGCGCAGCGCCAAAGAGCCGGCGCCTTCGCGCTGGTCCTGGTGGCCGGCCTGGAACATGGCCGGCGTGCTGGCGGGATTTTGCCTGGTGGCACTGGTCGGTTTTGAGTGGGGCGGTTATCGCGCCCGCTCCGCGCAATTCGGTGATGAAATCGTTTCCAGCCACCTGCGCGCGGTCCTGGCCGATCATATGCTGGATGTGGTTTCATCGGACCGGCACACCGTCAAGCCGTGGCTCGCGGGCAAACTGGATTTCTCCCCGCCGGTCGCGGACCTGGCGGCGGACGGCTTTCCGCTGCTCGGCGCTCGGGTCGAGCGCCTCGAAGGACAAACCACGGCGGCGCTGGTTTACCAGCGGCGCAAACATTTTGTCACCGTGTTCATCTGGCCGGCGACCACCGCGCTGCCCTTCACCGACGCGAATCGACTCGGCTATGGCATGCGCGCCTGGCGTCAGGCCGGCATGAATTTTATCGCCACCTCCGACATCCCCGGAAGCGAGCTGGACGATTTCATCACCCGCCTGCGCGCAGCGACAAATTGAGCCGAAGCTTTTTTTAACCGCGAATGGACCCTCCTTCGCCAGAGGCTACGGAGGGCAGGCGCGAATGAACGCGAATTTGGACTTTAAAAACTGATTCATCTCGGTCCTCTTTTTGCCGATTGGACCGGTGCGGTTACAACTGATTTTGGTAGGGTCCGTTGCCCTCAACGGACCAAAACTGGTGGTCGGTTGAGGGCAGCCACCCTACCCATACAAACCATTCGTAGTTCATCGGGTGCCGCTGGTCACTGCTTGCTGACGCCCCGAATTGTTTCATGGTGAAAGCATGCAGCTAGATTTTTCCAAGCTCCCGGGGGCCGAGGCCTATGGCTGGATGATCAGCACGATCACGCCGCGGCCTATCGCCTGGGTCTCGACGATTTCCGCCGACGGGAAAGCCAACCTCGCCCCGTTTTCGTTTTTCCAGGGTGTCACATCGAATCCGCCCACACTCATGTTTGTCCCGGTCAACAAGCGCGACGGCGTAAAAAAAGATACCATGCTCAACATCGAGCAGGTACCGGAGTTTGTCGTGAACATTGTCAATTACGCGCTGGCCGAAAAAATGAATGCCACCTCGGCGTTGTTGCCGCACGGCGAGAGCGAATTTGAAAAATTCGGCATCGCGTCCTCGCCCAGCACGCGGGTGCGCCCGCCCCGGGTGGCCGCCGCGCCCGTGGCGTTCGAGTGCTCGTTGCATTCCATCGTCCACATCGGCGAAGGCCCGCTCGCGGCCAACGTGATTTTTGGCTCCATTTTATTCGCGCACGTGGATGACGCCATCCTCGGCCCCGATGGCCAGCCCGACCCGGCCAAGCTTGATACGGTCGGCCGCATGGGCGGCGAATTCTACAGCCGCACGACGGAGCGTTTCGC
>DATMNP010000118.1:0-44946 GCA_035568935.1 Opitutaceae bacterium
GGCCGCTGGCGCCAAGGGTGTCGGCAGGCAAGGGGTTGACCGGCCATTTTCGCCAATAATAAAGCAGATAAAAGAACAAATAGGGCATGAAGAATGCCCAGCCGCTGTGGAAATAGTGTCGAAGAAGATGGCGAGAAACGGGTTGGGAGTTGCTTTCCATCGGATGTCGATCAATTCCATTTCTGCCCACGGTCCTCGGGCACGATGCGCCGCAGGCAGTAAATGTCGCTCTTGGCCAGCGCTTCACGGTGCTCGTGCAGTTTGGCCCATGGATCCCACTGGGCGCTGATGAGTTTCCCGGTGATTCCGTCGGTCTGGGCGCTGGCGAGGTGCACGGCGAGTTCTGCGCCGAGGGAGAGAGGGACGGCGCCCGTTTCTTTCCATTGCTTGTTCTTGTCGAAAAAAGCCTGGCCGACTTTTTCCGGCCCGGCGGCAAGGATTTCATCGACCAACCGGGTGGCCAGTGCGCCGGGGGCGATGGCGTTGACGTCGATCTGAAACGGCCGCAATTCCTCGGCCAGCGTCTCCATCAGGCGAACGACGGCGGCCTTGCTGGCGGCGTACGCGCTGATGTTGGGCAGGGGATTGGTGGCACCGCCGCCTGATATGATGATGATTTTCCCGCGCCCGGCCTTTTTGAAATGCGGAATGACGGCGCGGCATGGCAACAGGACGCCGAAAAGATTCACCTCCATGGCCTGCCGCCAGGCGGGCAAATCGACGGATTCGGTCGGGCCCTTGGGCCCGTAGATACCTGCATTGTTGACGAGGATGTGCAGTGGGCCGAGCTCCCGCAGGGCAAATTCAACGAGTGCGTTGACTTGCTCCTCGTCGGCCACGTCGCAGGTCTTCGCCAGGGTTTTTCGTGAAGGGAAAAGCCGGGCTAGCTTGTCGCGGGTCGCAAAGAGCTCTTTTTCGCTGCGGGCGCAGATGGCGACATCGGCGCCCTCGCGCAGGAAGTGTTCGGCGATCGCCTCGCCCAATCCCTGGCTGCCGCCAGTGACAAGTGCGTTGAGGCCTTCTAATTTCATGTTGGGTGGGAGGAGTTGGTATTTGGGAATTGGTGTTTCCCGCGGATGACGCGGATACTCGCAGATCGGTCTAAGCAGGAAACCCGGAAACCACGAACTCGGATTTCTGATTCGATCTCTGTGTCCTTTGAGTCTTTGTGGTGAAAGATTGGATTCTGGAGTCGGCGTTGATATTGGAATTTGATACCTGTTACTGATACTTTGCCTAAGCCCGGCCAACCGACAGATGCTCAATGGCGGGCACGGTGAGCAATGCTTTTTCCAGAAACCGGTTGGCATCGATAAAAACGCGCTGGCGCATCGTGGTGGCGATGTTTGGCCAGTCCGCCTGGCGGAAGTGCGGCCACTCGGTGCAGACGACGACGGCGTCGGTGCCATGCACGGCGGCCGCGATATCCGGACTGATCTCCACTTTTGCGAACTCCCCCGGCAATTCTTTTACGGCTGGATCAAAGGCGCGAACTTGGGCCCCGGCTGCGAGCAACGCGCGGCAAAGTTCAATTGCGGCGCTGCGGCGGAGCGTATCGGTTCCCGGGGTGTAAACCAGGCCGAGCACGGCGATGGGGCGCCCGCGCAAGTCGCCGAGCCGGGACTGCAGCCGGCGAAGAGCCCAGCCGCGGTGCAGATCGTTGCTTTGCTTGATCGCCGGGATGACGGCGAGGGTTTCGCCGGCGGCGGCTCCCAGTTTGGTCAAGGTGACGACATCGCGGGCCAGCGTGCCACCGGCGAACGGCCCGCCGGGGCCAAGATAGGCGCGGGGGCCGATGCGGACGTCGCTCTTCAAGCCGGCGGAGACTTCTTTTGCGTCCGCCCCCGTGTGCTCGCAGAGCCGGGCGATTTCATTGATGAAGGTGATGGAAACGGCCAGGAATGAATTCAAGGCGTGCTTCACCATTTCGGCTGATTCGGTGCGGATGAACAGCACCTGGGCGGTGAAGGGGGCGAAGATTTCTTCGAGGAGCGGTTTTTTCGCGTCGCTGCGGATGCCGACGATCACGCGATCCGCCTTGGTGAAAGCGTCGATGGCCTTGCCCAGGCGCAAATTTTCCGGCGAACACGCGAAATGAAATTGCGGAAACTCGGCTTCAAGCTGGCGGCAGGTGCCGACTGGCAGTTGGGCGGAAATCAGCACGAGGGCTCCGGCCGGAAGGTGCGGCAGGCTCTGGCGCAGGTGACCCAGCACAGAGTCCACATCCGATTCATCGTTGTCGTTCACCGGCGTATCATGGCAAAGCCAGAGCACGTCCGCCGCGGCGCAGGCGGCCGCTGCATCGGTCGTGAAGGTGAGCCGCTTGGCGGCGAGGCCGGAAGAAATGAGCTCGTCGAGCCCGGGCTCGAGCAGCGGGGCGTGGCCGGTGTTGAGTTTTGCGACGGCGCCGGCGTCACAATCGAGGCCGGTCACGAGAAAATGTTTCGCGCCACAGGCTGCGGTGACGCACCCGAGGTGCCAGAGACCGAGGACGGTGATGCGCAAGGTGTCGCTCATTTGCGAAGTTCGTAAATCCAGCGATTGGCCTCGAGCCAGCGGAGGGTTCTGACAATACCTTGTTCGATGGTAAGCTTGGGTTTCCAGCCGGTGGATTGGATTTTTTTCGTATCGAGAAAAATGAACGGGTTGTCACCGATCCAGCCGCGGTCGCCGCCGGTGTAACGCAGCTCCGGTTTCAGGCCGAGCGCCCCGCTGATGAAGCCGATGCTGTCCCTGACCTGCACATATTCGGGCGCGCCGAGATTGTAGATCTGCGTGCGGTGCCTGGCGTCGCCCGCGGTGCCGAGGCGGGTGACATGCAGGATGGCGTCGATGCAGTCCTGCACGTAGAGGTAACTTTTTCGCTGGGAGCCGTCGCCGAGCACCTTGAGCCAGGTGGGATGCTCGGTGAGTTGCTGGTAGAAATCGAAGATGTGGCCGTGGGTGTAACGTTCGCCGAGGATGGAAACGAAACGGAAAATGTAAGCCTCGAAACCGAATCCCTCGGCGTAGGCGGCGATCATGCCTTCACCCGCGACCTTCGACGCACCGTAGAGGGAAGTCTGGATCGGAAACGGCGCGTCTTCGGGCGTGGGAATGACCGCAGCCTCGCCGTAAGTGGAGCCGGTCGAAGAGAAGCCGATGCGTTTGATGCCATTGGCCCGCATGGCCTCGAGGACATTAAAGGTGGCAATCGTATTCTGCTCGAGGTCCCTGCGCGGGTGCTCGGTGCCGAAACGCACATCGGCATTGGCCGCCAGATGAAACACAAAATCGCACCCCGCCATCGCCTGGGTGAGCGCGGCAAGGTCCAGGTTGTCGCCGCGCACGAGCGAGAAGCGTGGATTCTTCAGCGCATCTTCGATAAATTTCTCCTGTCCGGTGGAGAAATTGTCCCAACCGACGACGGTTGTGCCGTCGGCGAGAAGACGATCGGTGAGGCTGCTGCCAATGAAGCCGGCGGTGCCGGTTACAAAAACTTTTTGCATGGGGGAGCCAGGGCAGGAATTGGAAATTGGTCGTTGGTTTGGGCGCCCTACTTCGCCAAGGCTTCGGAGGGCAGGCAAGCGTTAGATCGGCACCAATTACCACCGACCAACGGCAAATTACCAATCACAAACTGCCAATTACGGCTTGGGATGTTTTTCGAAACCTTCGGCGCGATCGACAATGAACCTTGGCCGGGCGCGGACTTCCTCGTAGATGCGGCCGATGTACTCGCCGAGGATGCCAACGCTGATCAGCTGTACCCCGCCGAGGAAAGACACCAGGATGACGAGGGTCGGATTGCCCCAGAGGATTTCCCAGCCCATCAATTTGTAGAAAAGATAAACCGCCATCAACAGGAACGAACCCCCGGCGATGATGAACCCCATCTTGGTCGCGAGCGTGAGGGCGTAGGTGGAAAAACAGAAAAGACCGTTGAAGCCGATGCGCAGCGAGCCGAGAAAAGGATTGTAGTTGGTCTGGCCGGCGAAACGCGGCGGCCGGTCGAAAGGGATGATGATTTGCTTGAAACCGACGACGGCCACCATGCCGCGGAGAAAACCGTGACATTCCTTGAGTCGCACGATCTCGTTGACTGCGCGGCGTGACATGAGGCGGAAGTCACCGGTGTTGGGCGGAATTCCCACGTCGGCAATTTTATTGATGACCTTGTAGCCGGCGGCTGAGACCAGTTTTTTCAACCAGGTGTCCCCGGTCCGATGGCGGCGTTGGGGCAGGACGACTTCGTAACCTTCGCGCCATTTGGCCATCATTTCACCAAGCAGCTCGGGCGGATCCTGCAGATCCACGTCCATCACGACCACGGCGTCGCCGTTCGAATATTGCATGCCGGCGAGCGTGGCCATGGGCTGGCCAAAGCGGCGGGAAAACTTCAGCAGTTTGATGCGATCATCCGCCGCGCGGTGTTCCAGGATGATGGCTTCCGTCCGATCCGCGGATGGGTCGAGGGAAAAAATGATTTCATAATCCTCCGTGAGGCCGGACAGAATGGGCCGCAAACGACGGAGAAACTCCAGGATGGTTTTCTCCTCGTTGTAAACCGGAACGACAATGGACAGCATCATGGAGCCAGGAATGTAGTTTTAAACCACCGGTGATTTCAACCACGGAGAAAGCGCCCTTTAAGCCAGATACAGGTAGTTGAACCGCGAATGAACACGAATGGACGCGAATAGCCTGCGGAAAAACTCTGCTGCCTTCTTTCTGTTGTCTTCGTTTTCTTCTGTATCAGCTTGGAAGGACTGGTAGCCTTGGAAGGTGAGACTCCAACGACTTTTCGCTGTCTTTCCTGTCCTTCGTTTTGTCCGACGTAGCTTTAGCGTTCAGCGTTTGATGTTGGTTTTGCCGCTCCTGTTTTGTTTCATCTCGTGCCGCAACCGGCATCAGCCGGAAACGCGATGGACGATGATCAATGTTACGCCAGGCCAGGTCCAGGCCGACTGTCATTTGATCGAGTTTCCCGATGGTTCGAAGGTGCTCATTGATATCGCCGATGCCATGGATGCCCCAGGTACAGCCCTGGCTTTTCTAAAAAATCACAAGATCAATCATATCAACCTGGTGGTTGTTTCACATTTTCATAAAGATCACTATGGACGGCTGCGTGACTTAATTAACGCAGGCATCAAAGTTGACCGGGTGGCCTGCAACCTTCCGGCTACGCGGGAACAGATGGATCGCGAACACCAGGGAACGCCGCTGGCCGATTGGGACGATGCCATATCTGTGCTGCGGTTTTTGCGCGAAAAGCAGATTGCCTATTTCACACCCAAGGCCGGAGACCGGCTGATCGAGGTTCCCCTGGCGCACGGGCTAACCGCATCACTCGACGTTGTCTGCCTTTACGACGGCGTCCACACGCCTGTCGGAAAAACGGATATTAACGACACCAGCATTATTGTGCGCCTGAGCCATGGCCCAATCCGCGCACTTTTCACCGGCGACTTGAATAATCCCCTGGGAACGTGGCTGGCCCAAAGCAATTTCGACGTCAAAGCCGATTTGCTCAAAGCACCCCACCATGGCACCGAAAGTTGTGCGCCGAACGCATTCTTCGACCATGTCGATCCCAAGGCCGTGCTGGTTCCTTCGCCCAAGGCGCTGTGGTTCTCTCTGCGCAGCAAACGGATCCGGGACTATTTTTCCGGGCACCACATTCCGGCGTATGTCAGCGGGCTTAATGGCAATGTCGCGGTGGATATGACCGCGCAGGGCTTTGTCATCCAAGCCGAGCGCCCGGATGAAGAGACAAGTGGCAGGTAGCAATTAACAAGTGAATCCGTTAGCTGGGCTTGGCGGAGCCAAGATAGACGCCAAGCAGGCTGAGGCCCATGCCAGCAGCGAGACCAAGTAAAAAACCAGCGGCGCAAGAGATGTACATGGATCTGCGCGTTCCATTGGTTCTAATGGCATCGCTGAGACGGATAGCATCCGCGAATTGCTGCCGGGAAAAATCTTCGTTGGTTTTGCGGATATTATCGACCAATTCCTGGTAGGCTGACTCCAGTCCAACCAGTGATTTTTCAACCAGCGAGATAAGGTTCTCCTGTGTCATGGTGTCATTTTCGGCGGGGAGGGCTTCCAATCGCTTGTGTCTTTCCAAAAGGACAGCCTTTTCAGCCTGGATATCCTTCACTTTCAGGCCCGCACTAAGGGCCTCGTGCAGGAGAAAATTGTATGAATCATTGGCAATCAGGCTATCAATCAGTCCCTGGTCAAGGACGGGGGAGTCCGGGCGCGTTTGTGATGGCTGCGATTTTACGTCCAGCACATAATTATCATGGGATCGTTCCTGGGCCCTCGCCAGCAGGTTCTGCACCACGGTCTCTTCTTCAGATGCCTTGCTTAACTCGTCTTCAAGTGACCGCAGCTGGTAATCCATTTTTTCGATGGCCGCGGGACGGTCGCGGGCGAGACCATGAAGATAGATAATGGAGAGTGTATCATTGAGCCTGACCCCTGTAAAAAACCGAGTCTGCTCAAGCAAGTCGCTAAAAGATAAATGAGTGGTGGGTGAGCGAAACGTCCTGCTCTGGCTATGCGCGGCTCCTGACAGCTCAGCCCTTTGCTCCAAATAAGCAGTGATGTTTTGAAGATCCTGATTGAGGATCAGCTCATAATCGGGGAAATCGGCATTGTGCAGGGCGGAAAATGCGTTGCCCAAGGATGAGGGGAAATCGGCGTAGGTATGCCCGAAGTTTTCGCGAAAAAGGCTGACGATTTGGCCTAAGAGCAATCCTCGTTGCTGGTTGCTCAGCGGAAAGCTGCGTGGCAGCGTAAGGACAATTGAATATTCATCGGGGATGTAAGTGGGTGGAACCTGCCCGGTGGCTCGCACCCGGTCCCGCTCCTTGATGATTTCGGGGGGGATGACTCCCTCGATGTCAAGTGCGCCCCTGATTTGGCTTTGAAAGCCTTCGGTGTTTTCCAATCCCAGTCGGCTGAGCGCCTCGCTGATGATAGCTGGAGCGCGCAGATCGTCGGGTTGGAACTTGGAATGATCGGGGTATTCACCTTTTTCAAAACCGGAAAAAGCAAAGGCGACCCTGGTCGAGGTGGAAACGGGCAAGCCTGAGTTTGTCGCGAAGTAGGCGATGGCCCCCATCACCAGGCCAAGCATGGCCAGGCCGAGGCTTTGTGCAAATCCGCGGCCAATGCGCCTGGCCAAATCTCGCAGATCAATAAATTCGTCGCGCTCACCATGAAGAAAATCACCCGGATCACGGGAAATTTTATGGCTGTGCCCTTCCGGGTGCTGAATCGGCTGTGTATACATGGTTGCCTTGCGCAGATTTTATAATGAAGCTCAGTTGTTATCGTCTTTGATTATTTCGACAATAAGAAAAACGCCTGATTCGACAAGGAACGGTTCCTTATTCCAGGCAAACCTGTTGACCCAGCCAGGTCGCTGGAATTCAACGGCTTGCTGGGTTGGTGATGTTAGCTGGCAAGGTCATTAATAATTTGGGCAAGCCCTGTTTCAATTTTCGTCTCGGCGATAAAACCAAGCTCGGCTTGTGCCTTCGAAGGATGCCCTGATGAGTGTAAAATATCGCCCAGCCGGGCTGGCGCATGCATTGGCAACGGCGCGGTGGGAAAGCGGGCGGAAAAAATGGCCAGGATTTCTTGCAGGGAAGTTGACCGTCCGGTGCAAATGTTGGCGATCCCCGATGTCAGATTGGCTTTTGTCGCGGCCAGCACATTGGCTTGTGCCACATCGCCCACCGCAATGAAATCGCGCGTCTGGCGGCCGTCGCCGTAAACGGTAACCGGCTTGTTTTCGCGGAAGCCGCGGGCAAAGAGCGAGAGCACGCCGGAGTAAGGCGAAGCGGGATCCTGGCGCGGGCCATAAACGTTGAAATAACGCTGACACCGCACCGTAAAATGATAGGCTTCAGCATGGCCGAGCAATAGGTTTTCGGAAGCGAGTTTGGCTGCGCCATATGGGCTGATCGGGCGGGTTTCCCCTGACTCTTCTAGCGGCAGTTTTTCCGTGCGACCATAGGTTGCGGCTGACGATGCAAATACGATCCGCGGCACCCCATGTTGTCGCGCGGCTTCCGCTACAAGTTGCGTGGCATGGATATTTAGCCGGTAGTTGAGCTGCGGATTCGCGATGCTCTCCTGCACGCTGACCAGCCCCGCCAGGTGCACAATGGCCGATGGCGCATATTTTGCGACGAGATTGCCCAAGGCGCCATCCGCCGCCACATCGATCTCGTGAAAAGCAAAATTTTCATGGCCCAGGATGCCCGACAGGTTAGAGCGGTGGCCGGTGCGAAAATTATCCAGGCCGATTACACGATGACCAGCAGCCAGGAACTTTTCGGCCGTATGGCTCCCGATAAATCCTGCCGCACCTGTTATGACTATTGAAGACATGGAATGTTGTTAACGGCTCGTTTGCTTGGTTTTTCACCCCCGGACTCATGGCGGTTGATCCAATCAACCGAGCCGTTTTTGGCCTCCCGCGATGAAGATTGGACGGTCCAACCAATGTTGATCCACTCAGCAACGCCTCTGCTTCATGGGGATATTGTCCGCCAGGCACGAGCAACCGAGCTTTTCCCGCGAACCGATAAAAATGGCCCTGGCGTGTGAATCTGGTGGTGAGCCCGAGGCAGTCCAATCCAGTGGAAATTCTTCATGCCAGGGCTGAGTCAGCGGCATATAAACGTAAGGAAACAGGCTCTTCAACGTTTCAAAAATCCAGCTTCGAGTCGGACGGCAACCCAGACTGACAGTAGCCTGGCTTGGATCCAATGGATTCTCTTTCACAAGATTGACCGTGCCGGTATCAGCAAAAGAAACACACGTCTCAAGCAGCAACATGCCCGTGCAAAGCGAGGCCATGAACGCCATGGCCTCTTTCGGCTTTTCCAGATGATAAAGTGTTCCGTAGCAATAGATTATTTCAAACGATGCGCCCAGGCTTTCCGGTGGATTATTCAGGTCAAGCTGGCGGACGGTCACCGCGGGATAACGCTTCTTGATAAATTTCAGATTTTGAAGCCTGGCTTCCGTAATTGTCATCGTGCAACCACGGTCGAGAAAAAAGCTGGAGTGGTCACCAATGGCCGCTCCCACCTCCAAGACGGTCTTGCGCGATAGGTCCAATCCCAATGTTGCCAAGTGCTCTTGCCTCCGCTGGTTGTGCCTCAAGTAATGATTGGAATGGAATACTTGGGCCGCTTTGGGGGCCTTTATTTTTGAAATGATGGAGGGAAGTAGTTTCATGAAAATAACGCAGAGGGGTGGTTGACCTGTTTGGCTTGGTCCTGCGGCTGAATCCAGAAGAAAATCAGAAGCTGGCAAACTAGGGTGTGCCGGCAACGCAGTTTTTCATCCCGAGACCCTGGGCAATCCCGCGATGCCGATTGCGTGGAGCGAGCCGATAAACTTTAGGATGTGTCATCCTCGTGTGCGACCGAGTCGAGGAAAAGGAGTGTCCCCGCGGGCAAACAGCGGGTCATGCCGGGAGCGAACAGAAAACCCTCGAAGCTGCCAGCCATTTGCCATTGCCCGGGGTTGACGGTAAAATCCTCGCGGATCCATAGCAATTTGCATCGAGTGTCTGGCAGAAAGACGTTTCATCTTGCCGTCACTCGCCTGTTTCCGATGACTCACCCAACTTTGCCTGACGACTCCCCCGCTTCCGCCTGCATGGTAAGCGTGATCATGCTCACCATGAGCCGGCCACAATACTTGGATCCGGCGATCGAAAGCGTGCGCAAACAGGGTTTCGCCGACTGGGAGTTGATCATCGTCCATGATGGCACCGATCCGCGCATCGCGCCGGTGGTGCAATCGTGGGTGGAACGCGATCCGCGCATCCGTTATTTTCATCGGCCGATCCCGGGCAACATCGCCGATGGCATGAACTATGGCATCGCGCGGAGCCGTGGGCGCTACATCGCGGTCCTGGATGACGATGATGCGTGGATTCATCCTGAAAAACTGCGCTTGCAGATCGATCGGCTTGAGCAGGATCCGAGTTTGGTCGCGGTGGGCGGGGGAGCGGTGGTGGTGGATGGCGCCCAACGCGAAGTCATGCGTTACAAGAAATCATCGGATCCCGAGGAATGCCGCCGGCGGGCTCTGGTCAGCAATCCCCTGATTCATTCGACCGTGCTTTTCAGGAAAGACACCGCGCTGGAGATCGGGCTGTACGATGTTGGCTTGGCTGGTTACCAAGACTGGGATCTATGGTTGAAGCTGATGAGACGGGGTAACATTATGAATCTTCCGGAATACTTCGCGACATATCGGGTTTGGAATGGAGGCGGCTCCAGCCGAAATGTGATGGCGAACGCCTGGTCCGCGGTGCGCATTGTCAACCGGCATGGCGGCCATTACCGGGGCTATGTCGTGGCATTGGCAGCGAATCTGGGATATATGATGTTTGCCTCCCTGCCAGGTGGCGTACGCCGTCGCAGCTACCAGTCACTCTCCCGGATCAAGAAACGACTTTTTTCCACACAAAATTAACTCGAGATCATCATGGCCAGACTGCATCGCCTTTTTCATTGCTTGGGGACAACCGCTTTGCCTTACATCATGCTATCCTCGGCATAGGAACATGACGGGAGAAGGGATCAATACGGTCTGTCTGCTGATGCGATAGACAAAGCCTTGTGGAGTTTTTGGATTTGGCCCATTTCGTTTTTCACCCTATGGACTTTACCGGTCGATTTAAATGGAACCTGCGTCGCCGAGGCTGGCTTGCCTTGGATCTGGGGCTCAGCGCAGCGGCAATTTTGGCTGCCCATGCGTTGCAGCCAAGATCCGATTTTGGCTGGACCAGCAGCAATCCCAGCCAGCCAGGGGCCTGGTCGGCGGCATTGATCTATCCCTGGCTCGTCTTGATCACGGGGCATGTTGCCGGTTTGCACGATCCGCTCAGCGATCGCCGCCGCTGGGTCGCTTTCCTGCGGGTCTGCGCGGCCGTGGTGGGAGCCCTGGCCATGTTTCTTTTTCTGCTCTATTTCACCTCACTCCAGCAATTGGGCCGGGTGGTTCTCACCCGCACGCTGGTGATCTCGGTTGTTTTTCTCACCGCGGCACGCGTGGTGGTTTGGGGTTTTGCGGCGGAAATACAACGGCGGGTGGGCTGTTATCTCTCCCCTCCGCGTGACGGGCGCTTCAAACAGTTGATCGCCACGCACCATTTCACGCCGTGCCTGTTGGAGCTGCCGGGGGACGGCCTCGCCTGGACGCCGAACGCCGTGGCGGATTTTTTCTCACGCGCCGGGGCCGACGAAATTGTCGTGTCGGCGCAGGAAGGCGATGCGCGGGCCCAGGCGATCTGGCTGGCCTGTTTGAATCGTGGACTGCAGGTCACGGACCTGGCCGTTTTTGTGGAACGGGAGTACTACAAAATTCCCTGCGACGAGATTGCGGTCTCGTGGCTGCTCTTCATCGATTTGAAATGGAACCATCCGTTTTACCACCGGCTGAAGCGCCTCCTGGACGTCTTTGCCGCAATCGTGTTGAGCGTGGTTTTGCTGCCGGTTTTTTTTGCCGCAGCATTGGCGGTATGGGTGGAAAGTGGGAGGCCTGTACTGTATACGCAAATACGCACCGGGTTCCGTGGGCAGCCGTATCGAATTATCAAACTGCGCACGATGCGCACAGACGCAGAAAAATCAGGCGCCCAGTGGGCTGCCCCGGGGGATGATCGCACGACGCGGGTTGGCCGGGTGCTGCGGAAAACCCGCATTGATGAATTGCCCCAACTTTGGAATGTCTTGCGCAACGAAATGTCCTTCATCGGTCCGCGTCCCGAGCGGCCGGAGCTGGTGGAGAAATTGACCGAGGAGGTCCCGCTTTTCCCCCAGCGGCACTGGGTGCAACCAGGCATCACCGGGTGGGCCCAGATTAATTATCCGTACGGGGCCAGTGTCGAGGATGCCCGTGAAAAACTTTGTTACGACCTGTATTATATAAAAAACTCCTCGTTATTGCTCGATCTGCACATTGCCCTGCGGACGATTGGTGCCGTCATGAAAGGATCGCGCTAGCAGGCTGTCGGACTTTGTCTTCCAGCCTGCTAAAGGAAAATGGCTGCGCCATTTTCCGGGGGTATCTGTCACGCGGTATTGCGAGGCTCAGCGCCCCGTCCGGTTTGGCCGCCATTCAGGGCAAGCTTCGATCGATGCAACAACACCAAAAAAGCCGGCAGGTATACATAAAGCACCTGCGTGGAACGGAAGGAATTTATGGTTGTTTCGGTGGATATCCCGTTCAGCAAGATGAAGAGCATGAGGCATCGCACGATTCTCGGCCCCTGCCAGGCCAAAATGGCCATTGGTGTCAGATAAAGCAGCAGGCCAAAGATTCCGGTCGTGAAGAGCAGGTTGGGATAGAGGCCGTCCGCCAGGCGGAGCTTGCCGAATCCGATGCCGAAGGCGATGGTGAGGCATGAGCCGTGCCAGGCGCCATAGGCGTTGCCCCACACGTCATTGAGTCGCATCCGCAGTGACGGATCGTTCCAAATCAGGGATGGATGGGTGAGGAAAACCAGCGGGCTGATCCCGTATTGGTTCATGTGATGGGCCGTGCTGAACAGGGAAAACAATTCATTTGCCGCCAACACAACCGGGATTAGCAGGCACGTAATTAACAGTAAATGGCGGCGGATCAGGGGAAATATAAAAACACCGAAACAAACAAGAAACGAAAGATTGTTGGTTCGCGAATAGGAGAAAATCAAGGCGGCATAGCCAACCATGCCTGAAAATAATATGAACAAGATGAGCCGCTTGGAGTGATGCCAGCGCATCTGGCTGGCTGCTCCGATTAGGCAAAGGAGGCAGATTGAGAGGACGAAGCCGCCGGGATTGGAGGATGCGTCACCGGTCATGTAAATCAATCCGAGCCGATACCAGATCTTGCTGATGAACATGGAATGAAACCCATAAAGCGCCACACAGGACAAGCTCAGGCCCAGGCTAACCAATAATGTGACTGGATTGATCCGGCGGCCCAGATAAAGCGTGCACAGGACAATCAGCAGGTATTCAATCTGCTTGATGTAGAGCAGTGCGGGGAAATCGAAGTTTTCTTCCCCCAGCAAGGAAAGCATGGGGCGATTCCAGTTCATGGCCAACGTAATGCCCGCATACAACGTGAACAGTGCCATCCCGAGGTAAGCCGCCGAATAAAACGGCAGCCTCCAGGATATTTTTTGGCGGAACAGCCACCAGAGTGCGACCGGGCTCAGCAAACAAACCGCGAGGTCGAACCAACCCACGGCCTTCTCGCTCGTTTGATAGATCGGGAGATGGACGGTTGCAAGCAGGGCGAAGCCCGTAAAAAGCCAGCCAACGCGAGCCTTGCGTCGACGCCGCGGGGTTCGGGTGCGAATCCTGCGCGCAGGCATGCTGTCGTGGGCCGGAGTTGAGTTCACAATTTGGTGGGGCTTTCGATCTCACGAAGGCGGGCGACCAAGGATTCATAATTATGCAGGCGATGATAGCGCGTGCAAAGATGCTCCCAGTCTGCGGGAAGCCTGTGCGCCAGGTGGTCAATGGCGTTCAGTTCCGTTTGCTCGTCGCCGCCCGAAAATACCGCGCCCGTTCGGTAAAGGCGCACGCGTTCAGCGATGCAACCTTCATCTGTCACGATCACTGGCCGGCGAAAAACCGCCGCCTTCGTGAGCAGATTGCTGCTCCCATAAAAATTTTCGTAGCGGAGGTAGATTACATTCGATATTTTCACCAGAGCATTAAAATCAGTCTCATCGGGGAGGCGCTTTAAATGCGCATACACGTTTGCATGTCGCTTTTGTTCCGCTGCCAGCAAAAAGGTGCGGGTCTTAGAATCTACCTGCAGTGATTCGATTTGGCCTGCAAACAGGAAAAAAAAGCGCTGGGGATCGCAGTTTTGCGCAAGTTTGATGAGTCGCCTGATGCCTTTGCGCGGGGTAAGGTGTCCGATCAGGGAAATAATGGGTCTGCCTTTGGCACAATTGAGTACAGCATGGGCAAGTTCGGTCAGGCCAAGGCTTATCCGCTCATCGGTAATATCGGGTACGGCCCCGATCCGGATGGTCTGGCCATGGATGCGCAAAGGTCCAATGGAGCCTTCATCTAAAACGGCCAAGTATTGCAATTTTGGGTCGTTAAAAAGCGCCAATGACTCACGCAAGGCAGCGCCGATGGGGCGTCGCAGCTGGCTGGAGTCAAGATAAAGCCCGGCCCAACGCGGGGCGCTGACTTTGGCCGAGGTGGGGCAATGCAGTAGATCGTCGAGATAAGGGATGAAGAGCAGGGTGTCAGGATCGGCTGCTTCGGCATATTTATTGGCGGCAGTCATGAGCGTCATCCATCGTTTGCGCGCCCTCCACTGGCGAATTTGCGTGGAATTACGCAACAGGTTCCAGCAAAGGGAACTGCCGGGTAGGTTGTCTAGCCAACGGGCAAGACGGTGGCCTGGAGGCGTGGCTGCGCCGAAACCTTCAGCGGGGACTTGCAGCTGGCCGGTTTCGAGCGCGGCGGAAAGATTTTTATCGGCGCATATTAAATCTGGCCGTGGGCTCAGGGATACCACCCGGTGGCCATTATCCAGAAAAGCTCGCAGGTAGAGCCGGTGATAGGTCGGAATATGTCCGAACCAGTTAAGGTCAGCGATTATACGGAGTGAGTTGTTCGGCATGATGCGCCTTATCGTATAATGCATGGCACCACCCAGCCGTAGCCATTAATCGGCAGGCGCAATGGGCCTGTTCATCGATCCACCTTTGGCAAAAAAAGCTCATTGATAAAAAGGCTGTCTTGCTGGACTTCCAGACCATTGCCCATTTTCAACACAGACTCCGATGACCCCATATAAACAAACCCGGAGTTGGAAACATAATCATGGATTTGCTGAAAGCACGCCTGCCCTTGATATAGCGGGCGAAACGAGGTTTCGGCAATAATCAAAGCGGTGTCGGGAAGCATGCCTGCAGCGCCTTTTAGAACTTCGAGTTCATAACCTTGCACATCAATCTTGAGCAAACAGGGGCGGCTCCATTTATGGACAGATGCCATGTTATCCAGCGTTTCAACGGGAACCGGCAACTCGCCCATGGTGCCACGGCCACGGTTTAAATCCCGCATTGTGTCCGTCTCGGGGAGGAGCGATGAGCTGGCGGCATGAGCATGGACATGCATCGTTAGTTCGCCTGGCCTGCTGCCTAATGCCATCGAAAGCGTTTGATGCCGGGCGTCTCCAGACATTCTCTTTCGCAGTGCTTCTTGGCATGCTGGAAGTGGCTCAAACGAGCAGATGGCAACATCTGGCATGGCCAGCCGGCAGGCCTTTGCCCAGTGGCCGACGTTGCCCCCAACATCGAGAACCGTTTGGATGCCGAGCTGAGCGATCCATGGACGACGCAGAAAGGCATAAGCACGGGCATCCGCCCCTCGAAGTTTTGCCGTGATACTGGCGGGAGTCTCGGCGGCTAATTGCAATATGGACAACAGGCGGGTAATCATTTGGTTCAATCGAAGTTAAGTACAAAATTGTAGTCAGTATCGCCGATTCGATGATTACGGGAATTGATGGGAGTGGTGCTGCCATCATCCATAAGTTGGCAGACGTTGGCCCCCGCTTGCTCAAGTTCCTGGAGGAATTGTTTGGTGGTGTAGCCAAACCCGCGATTGTTCGTGTCCTGGCTCTCGAACAAGACCCGCACTCCGGATAGTTTTTTCAGGCGAGCCAATGCAGGCAAGATAATCTGCCGCTCGGCGCCTTCAGTATCGATTTTTATGAGGCGGAGCTTGCCGAGGCCCACATTGGCGAGGATGGCATCGAGCGTGGTGGTATGGATGCGGGTTTTCGCCACCGGGCGCTGGTTTGGGTGGTCGGTGCGAAACAAAGAATTCATGGCTCCGTCCTCACTGATTACAAAATCAGCCTCCCCCTCCCGGTCGCTTACGCCAACGTTTCTGATCACCACGTTTTCCAGACGGTTGTGGGCCACGTTCAGATGGAGCAACGCGGCTTCAAACGCGGCCGGTTCATAGGCAAAAATTTGGCCAAATTGCCCGATGACTTGCGCGGCTGCCACCGTGAAGATGCCGGCGTTGGCTCCAATGTCCACAAAGGTATCCCCTGGGCGGAGCAAACTTGTGACAAAGCGGAGCTCAGCCGTTTCAAAAGTCCCCCGGAATAAAGCATAGCCGATTTGGCTCCTGATCGGGTAGTGCACGAGGCCCCCGGTTGGCAGATGGAAAAGCAGGATTTCGTGCTTGCTGCTGAGAAGGCAGCGCGCACGCCAGGGCAGGGAACAAATAATTTTAGACAGGTTCATTGTTAATCAAGATGAGGGGAAGGTTCTTCCCCTGTGCGACCGGTAAAGCCGAAACAAGACACTACCCAGACCGAAGGCGATCGCTACAAGCAAAAAAGCGCGGCGGGCGTAGCCGAATATTGCCCACCAGGCCCAGGTTGCGATCATTGGCGCCAGCAAACATGCAAGGCCCGCCGCCAGGTCGGCTTTCGACAGGTGCAATTTGCGCGATATTTTGAAAATAAAGACGGTAATAATCAAAAACCCAAAATTTCCGATGCACGCCCCGACCAGGCCGAAGGGCACGGCAAGGCTGCCGATGGCCAGAAGCGAGAATATTCCCGAACTGAGAGTGACATTGCGTACGAGCCGGGTTTCGTGCATTGCTTGCAGTGCAAAATAGGCCGGTGCATTCAGCGCGATCAGGGTGTAGGCCCAGATTAGGATGACAAGCGACGGATCATGAGCGGAAGAAACGGCGGGGAACAAAAGCCGCAGCAAAGGAGGAATCGACAATATAATTCCAGCAGCCAACCCCGTGGCGATAACAGAGCAAAGGATAAAGGCCGTTGAGAAAGCTGAGCTGGCGAGGTTTTTTGCGTCGCTGCCCAGTCTTGAGATGTGCGCCAGCACTGGCTGGCAGGTGGCCGCCGACAGGGTGTTGATCTGCGCAGCGATCGTGGTAAACGTGCAGTAGATGCCCAACTGAACCGGATCGAGGATCGCGCCGACGATCAGTTTGTCTCCCTGGTTAAACAACGTCGTGGCGAGGTTGGTGGCTCCCACGTCCCAGGTTGTCTGGAAAACGGGCCGTCGGATTTCCGGTGCCGCGCGCCATTTTGGGAGTGGCAGGTTAAAATCCCGACGCACATGCCACCAGGCCGCGAATGCAGCCAAGATGGCGGCACCCGCCATGGCGGCGCCAAATACGGCAAGATTATGGGTGAAGGCGGATATGCCCAGCAACGACAGTTGGGTTATATAAAACCATAATGTCTGCAGTGCGCTGGCCGTCGGGAAACGCTGCATGGCATGCAAAAGTCCAATGAAAACCTGGAAAACCGTGCGGGCCAGCACGGCTAATGCCGCCAGACACAGGGCAATAATCACCGTATAGTATTGTTTTTGCCTGGCGGCGAATAGCCAGTGTGAAAGGACTGGTGCAGTCAGGACGATGGCCGTTCCGGCAAGGAATGAGGCAACCAGTGCAACGGCCAGGGTGAAGGCAATGGTATCCCTCAGTTGATCCGGTTTCTGAAGGCGCAGAGCCGCCGCTACATGGATCGTGGTTGAGGTGGTGAGGCCGACTTCCGAAAGCGCCCCAAGGTTTATGACCGCAATAAGCAAGGTTAACAGGCCGTAATCGTGCAACCCGAGATTGTGCACGAGAATGGGGATCGACACGAAGGCCAGGGCAATTCGCAATATGTTGCCTGCTGCATTGGCTAGCCCATGTCTTAACATATGCTCGGTGTTTTGAAAGAACCCGACGCTGATGTTAGCCCAGGATTTCGTGTCTGTATTTTCATAAATATGGCGGGGCAGGGCACTTTATTTTCCAGATTCATAATAATCAATGCGGGTGTTAAGGCCCGCTGGTTTCAGGCCGAAGCCAGTGCACAGGGTGATCAATTCTTTGGTGCCCGAAAAATTCAAGGCCGCCTCCTGCGGCAACCAATGGGTGGAGCAAATCGCCGCAAATGAATAGGGAGTATAGATGATGGTGGGTTGGGGCATGGCCACCACAACGTGGCAATTGGGGGTGTACTCGATCAATGCATTCCTGATGGCGGAAAAATCCATGATGGGGGAGCGTCCGTCTCGCATGTATACATGAGAGTAATAGTCGGAAAACAGTGTACGGGTGGCCTGCCTGGCATCCATGACGAAACTTAACCCGGAGGTGGCGGCAAAAATTGTGTCGCGGTCAAAGGCCGGAGATCGCCTGGATCGGTCAAAATCGCCCCAGGGCGTTTTCATGGTCAAGTCATCAGGTGGCTTCACAAAGACATGCCATGCCCGATTAAAAAATGGTCCGCTGGCCGGGACGGTGGTAAAGGCCAGAAGCACGAGAACCGTCAGGCCGAGGAGCATGGGTTGAAAAATTGAATGGAGGGAGCCTGGAATGCCTGCACTCCCGGTCTTGCGGCACAGGAATTCTTCTCCAAGGCAGACCAGGGCCAGTCCGGGGGGAATGGCAAAGAGCATCCGATGGAAGGTAACGATCTCGGATATTCCGCCATGTTGTAAGAGTGCTCCGGCAAGCGGAATGGCGACAAACGGGAGCGACAAGGCCAGGATGGGTGCGATCGTAAGCCAGCCGACTAGACGATTCCGGTATACTAACAATAGGCCGGCGATGAGATTGACGACCCCGGGGAGTCCCTGGATTTGCAGCGCCCGGTCTCCTGCTGGCGACCGGGGTGATAATAGGTTGAATCCGTCCCAACCTGTGAACCAGCCTTGGGCCCGGCAGATCCGATCAAGGCCCCGGTGGTGGGGCCACCCGTGCAGCGTCGCGATACTCAAGATGGCCGCGGTTGCCGTGAGCAACCAGAGGGCCGAGGCTTTCCATTTCAGCACCCGCCATATGGCCACAGCGGCGAGTCCAAGCAAGGCAATGCCCAAACCTTGCAGGTGGTTGAATGCCGTTAGCAGCACCAGCAGGGCCGCGCATCCGAGCGTTTTCAAGCCGTGAGCGCGACGAGCAGGCCGTTGTTGGGCGAACTCGATCCCGAGCCGGGTGAGGGCGACAGCGCAGAGTTGCGCATAAATGCTGCTGGAAAGGCCATAATATCGGTAAAACGAGAAGACATTGTTGCCGAAGAGGATCGTCTGGAGGATTACAAAAATCAAGCTGGCCCGTTCGCTAAGTCCGCTTGCAAGGGCCAGTCGATAATATTGCCAGCAAAGGAGCAAACAGATGGCCGTGTAATAGACATTGAGCCATGCGAGTTGGTGGATGGCGGGGATTCCCCCAACCAGGGTGTAGGTGAAAAAATAGCTCGACTTGGGCCAGGCAGAGTGAGCGCCGACCGTGGCATCGGCTGACCACTCGGAAATCCGGCGCAGGTGTTCCCACGGGTCGGACGGCCATTCGAGATAAACCCCTGGGAGGGAAAAGAGCAGGGCGAGAAGGAGCCAGGGAAGCAGGGCGGAAAGCGGAAAGCGGAAGGCGGAGGAACTTGGCCGCGGTTCATGCCACCATGTGCACAGAGCGAGGAGGCCGAGAGCCGCGTGGATGACGTGCAATATCCAGTAGACCTGCAACAGTGCCGGAATGTGTCCGCTGCTGCCGAGCGTGTGGCCAGGCGGCGGGTTGACCGGCCATTTTTGCCAATAATAGAGCAGATAGAAAAACAGGTAGGGCATGAAGAATGCCCAGCCACTGTAAAAGTAGCGTCGCAGAAGACTTGTTCCCACGAGTTTTCCTGTCATGGCGAGGCGATCACATAAAAGCTTGGCACAAACTCGTGGGCAATTTTCAGCCGAGCGAACGAGCGATAATGCGACTGCAACTCCGCTTGGAAATCGAGGGGCTGGCCGGAGTGCCCGTCGTGTTCGGGCAGGAATTCACCGTGGTCAAAGTGATCGTTGATTTCCTGGCCCAGCGGCAAAATGAGCCGGGGCAGTTTGTAATCGGGGAGGGCGGCAAAAAATGTGGCCGGGCGAAAGCCCGCGGCCGTCAGCAACCCGGCGAGTTCACTGCGGGTGAAGGTGAAGCTGCGAAGGCTTTGCCCGGACCGCATCTTCCATTTCTGCGCGGCCAACGTTGGTTCGTAGACGGCGATGTTGGGCGCACCGAGATGATCGTCGGGCGCGCCCAGCAGGTATTTCAGGCCAAGGCGGTTTTCGATGCCGATGACCAACTGGCCGCCTGGCTTGAGGAGCGCGCGGATCCGCTGGAGAAACTCTGCCTGCACTTTGCCTGGTTCGCCGGGGCGAAACTTGGCCACCCATTCGAGCACACCGATGGAGCAGACCAAATCGAAGGATTGGGGTTCGAACTCGAGGTCAAAGAAATCCGCCTGCACGAAATGCATGCGGTCTGCCACCCGTTCTTGGGTGGCCGCGGCCTGGATGAAGGCCAGTCGTTCCGGGGTGGGCTCCAGCGCGGTTACTTCGTTGTTTTTATTTTGGGCGAGGGGAAGGGCGATTTGTCCCCAGCCGGAACCGATATCCAGAACCTTGGAGCCGGATTGCGGCGGGTGCTGGCGGAAAAAAAGATCGCGGGCCGGGCTGGTGACAATCTGGTGGAGCCAGGGGTTGGCCTTTTCGTAACGCCGGGCGACAGCGGAGCGCCAGGGAACGCCGATGCGCAGCTCACGGACGATTTCCAGAAGTTCGCCGGCCGGGGCATCGCGGTAGGAATTTTCGCCAGGCGGTGCGGTCCACAGGCCGCCGCGCTCCATCGCAAACTGTTTGCCGCCATGCCAAAAAGTGATCATGCTTTGTTGAGTGGGAGTTTCTTTAACCGCAGATGGACGCAGATAAACGCAGATTCAAACAAAAGGAGTCGGTACGAGGCAGGGCTGCGTCCTGCCTTTTTAAAGAAAATAT
The DNA here is from genome assembly GCA_035568935.1 of Opitutaceae bacterium. Lineage (GTDB taxonomy): Bacteria > Verrucomicrobiota > Verrucomicrobiia > Opitutales > Opitutaceae > DASRHD01. The sequence goes on from DATMNP010000118.1 coordinate 20,843, forward strand.
CCGCGTCCATCTGTGTTCATCTGCGGTTAGCTAACCTGTCTTGGAGGCCACTGGTCGCGAGGTAATCGCCGCCTTGAGGTTCGCGATGCCAAAGGTCCGGTCAAGGCCATGGATTTCGATATTTATGGCGTCATAGCGTCGATGCAACACGACCAGTTTTTCGCCGACGAAATGGATGAAACCGAAGGAGAAAAAGTAGTGGCCGGGCATGAGATTGAGATCGAAGGTGAAGTCCACTTCGTGTGGTTCGCCGGCTTTGAGCGCAGGCGCCGGTTGTTGGCTGAAAAGGGTGTTGGTGCCGTAGATTTCCACCCCGGCGGTGTTTTTGATGGTGAGCGCGAAAATGGGTTCGGGGCAGGCGTCATCCGTTTTCACCACCATGCGTACAACGATGCGCTCTCCGGTGGTAAACCACGTGCGTGCCTTTCGGGTCACGTCCAAAACCGTGATCGAAAGGATTTGTCCCAGCTCTCCACCATAGGCGAACTCCTGGCCGCTGAGCTGAAGATGCGACCGTTCCTCGGCCAAAAGCGCCTCAGCTTGATTACTCGGTGCTGCGGCGCCGGCCTGGGCGTCAGTGACCGGCCCGGCTGCTTTGGGCGATGGCTCCACCGCATCGGCCGGGCGGGCAGAAACGCGGCCTTGGGCCGCACGCAAGGCCGCAATGTCGGCTTTCAAGGAATCCACCGAATTGCCCTCGATGGTGAGTTTCGAGTACAAGTTGACCACGTCGTTCGGCCTGCCGGCGTATACGACGCAGCCATGTTCAAGCAGCACCGCGTGGTTGCACAGCCGCTTGACCATGGAAGCATCGTGCGAGACGAATAACAGCGTGACTCCTTTGGCGATGAAGCGGTCGATGGTGCGGGCGCATTTGAGTTGAAACCGGGCATCACCGACCCCGAGCGCTTCGTCAATGATAAGGATGTCGGGCTCGACGTTCACGGCCACGGCGAAGGCGAGCCGAACCACCATGCCGCTGCTGTAAGTTTTGACCGGCTGGTCGATGAAATCCCCGATTTCGGCGTACTGCGCAATGTCATCAAACCGCGCATCGACCTCTTTGTGGGTGAAGCCGAGGATGGCGGCGTTGAGGTAAACATTCTCGCGGCCGGTAAACTCGGGATTAAAGCCGGCGCCGAGCTCGAGCAAAGCCGCCACGCGGCCGCGCGTCTCGATCCGCCCCTGGGTGGGTTGCAACGTGCCGGCGATGATCTGCAGCAAGGTGCTTTTGCCCGAGCCATTGCGGCCGATGATGCCGACAGCTTCGCCGCGGCGCACGGTGAGGGAGAGGTCGCGCAGCGCATAGAAATCGCGCCAGCCGCGGGCCGCGTGCTTTTGCAGGGCGCGTTGCGGCGGGGAATCCTTTGGCAGCATGCCGGCGGCGCAGGAGAGGAACGGGCTTTTCAGGCGGTCGGCCGGGGACTTCCAAATGCGATAGGCTTTGGAGAGGTTTTCGGCGGTGATGATGGAGTCGGACACAAAAGGATTTAGTAATTGGTGTCTGGTCGCTGGTGACTAGCCGGATGGCTTTCGTCACTTGTCTGTTTCTGCTGCTATTCGCGCCAAGGTTGAAGGTTTAAATTTCCAGTGTTTCTGGTGTTTGGGCACTGGCATTTGTGATTTGCGCAGCCGGTCAGAGCACGTCAGCAAACGCGGGCTGGATTTTTCTAAAAAACCAGCCGCCGGCAAAAAACACCGCGGTACCGACGGCGTAAGTGTAGCCGAGGCAAAGAAAATTGATCGGCTGGTGCCAGAGCAGGGCAGAGCGGGCGAGCTGCACGGTTTGCAGGAAAGGGTTCCATTTCAGCACGGACCAGATGGAGCGGTACGCCTGAACCCTGCTGATCGGGTAAATAACGGCGCTAGACCACATGATGATATTCGAAACGAAGGGCACCACCTGGCTGATATCACGGAAAAACACGCCAAGTGCAGCCAGGAACAGGCACAGGCCGGCGGTCAGCAACAGGTGCGGCACCAGAAGGACTGGCAGCCAGAGCAGGCCCATGACGGGGAGGCTGCGGCCCATGGCCACGATGCCGATAATCAATAGCATCAGGCTGACGAGCAGATGAAACCAGGATGCCCCGATTTGCGAGAGCGGCAGCACCTCGAGCGGGAAGACGACTTTTTTGACGAGGTTCGGGTTGCCCACGATGAGCGTGGGCGCGATGCCGAGTGTTTCGGCAATGACATTGTACAGGGAAAGCCCCAAAAACAATGCGAGGGCGAAGTCGACGGGAGTTTCCTTGGCCAGTACGCCGAACTTGTTTGGAAAAATAAAACCGAAGACGAACATATAGAGCCCGAGCATAAGTAACGGATTGAGCACGGACCAGAGCAGGCCGAGATGGCTGCCGCGATGGCGCAGCTCGACCGCACGCACCGTGAATTGCCACCACAGATCGCGCTTGCGGGCAAAGTTGGTGAGGAAAGATGAGCGGGGAGAGTCGGCCATGGAGGGGGTTGGCGCTGGTAATTTGGATTTGGTAGTTAGTGCGGACGCAAGCGTTGGATCGAAATTAACCACGGACTACGCCTCGTTGCCTAAACAAATTTTAATTTCCGGGCGGCAAAAACCACCATGCGCAGCAGGAGCCAGCCGTGGCTCCAGCGCTGGATGTTGGTCGTGCCGTAGGTGCGTTCGCCGTAGCGGATGGGCACGTCGGCGATCTTGAGGTTGAGTTTGCCTGCGCCGAAGAGCAGGTCGAAGTCGCCGAAGGGATCGAAGTCGCCGAAATAGGCGCGTTGCGCGGCGATTTTTTCATAGTGGGCGCGGCTTAACACCTTGGTGCCGCACAGGGTGTCTTTCACCGACTGGCCCAGCAGCCAGGTGAAAAGCAGGCTGAATGTCTTGTTGGCGCAAAGGTTGAGAAACTGCATGGCGTGGTGCTCCATCGGATAGACGAGGCGCACGCCGTTGGCGAATTCGGCGCGGCCGTGCGCAATGACATCGTAGAATTTGGGCAGCTCCTCCGGCGGCATGGTCAGGTCGGCGTCGAGGATCATGAGAATGTCGCCGGTGGCGGCGGCGAAACCTTCGCGCACGGCGTTGCCTTTGCCTTTGCCGGATTGACGGAGAATTTTGATGCGGCGTTGCGGAAAGGCCGTGGCGACGCGCTGGATTTCCTCCCAGGTGTTGTCGTGCGAGTGGCCTTCCACAAAAATCAGCTCGGTCCCTGCGCCGAGTTCGGGCGTGCGCTCGACCGCGGCCTGGATGTTGCCCGCCTCGTTGCGGGCCGGGATGATGACCGAGGCCGTGAGTGGGCGCGTGGCCGGCACGGGACGCCGTGGACGGGCGACAAGAAAAACCGTCAGGCAGAAGGTTGGCAGCAGGGGCGCGAGCAGGCGGTTAAAAAACTTTCCCACGAAGCCGAGCGGCAGCGGCAGAAGCAGGCGGGGCTGCATTTGCAGCGGCTCCCAGTCGGCCAATTGCAGCAGATTGAGCATGTCGGTGGTCGCGATCCAGCTGCTTTGCGGCTCGGGGCTCTTGAGGCCCAGCAACCTCCCGACTGAAAATAACGGCCGCCATAGTGCCGAGGGAAAATTGAGGAGAAGGCGCGTGTCCTCATGGGCGACCGGGTGCAGCTTCTCGAGGAGCTGCTGCACATCAGTGGCGTAGTTGAGCGTGTCGGAGACGATAATGGCATCGAATTTTTCTGTGAGGGAAAGTTCCTCGCCGGCCTGCACGTGGAACTCCGCGCCCGGCACGCGCGCCCTCGCCGCCGCGATCCGGCGTTCCGAAAGATCGACGCCAACTTTCCGGGCCGCGCGCAACCCACCCAGCAGTCCGCCCGCCCCGCAGCCGACCTCGAGCACGCTCGCGCCGGGCGAGATCAGCAGGTTGTAATAATGGGCGAGAATCCCGTGGTAGCCGCGCGACACCCAGTTGGGTGTGGATGGGGCGGCATCGTAGAAGGCGCGCACCTTGTCGAGGTGGTGGCGGGTGATTTCCGAGCCAGTGGCGGCGGGCATGGTTTTATTGAGGATTCATACCTTTGAACCACTGATGAACACTTATAAACACTTATCTTTACCGCGGATGACCAGGGATTCGATCGGTTTTTTAACCGCGAATGGACGCAAATGAACGTGAATATTTTCCCGCCGATAATCGCGGATATTAACAGGCTGCTGAAAAAGTCGGCCGGCTGGCGTTGCGCGCAGAAAGTGCCTTGGAGGCGATTTCTGGCGCAAACCGACGGCCTTGGGCCGTGTGCTGTGCTAGCAGCACAGTTTTTCCGCAGCCTATTCGTGCCCATTAGTGGTTAAAAACCTGCTCCGAATCCGCGTCATCCGTGGAGAAAAATATCCTCTTCTGCTGTCGCTGCGACCTTTGCGTTAAAAAGGATCAGTGCGCAATTTCCTTTTCCAGCACCACGAGCAAGCGTCCAGCAAACGCCCTCGGGCAAAACGCGGCGATCCGGTCGAGTCCGCGCATCAATCCTTGGGTGAAGCGTCCGCCGAACCGGGGCCCGGAAAAACCACCGGCGGCAAAATAGGCGAAACACGGCAGGGGCGAGACCTCACGCAAGCGCCATCCCCCAAGCTGGTCGTGTGCTTCGCCCCACCAAAAAAAACGGGTGGCCGAGCCCTGGGCTGCATAGTAATCCACGGTTTCTGGCGAAAACTCCGGGGGCGCATGCCAGGAGATTTTGTCCTTCAAGCCAACCGGCTCGTGATGGAAAAGTCCATAAACGAGACGCCCGGTCCAACTGGCTGCGGGTTCAAACAGGATCAGGCGGCCGCCGGGCGCGAGCACGCGGTGAAACTCGCGCAGGGCTGTGCCCGGGAAACGGAGATGGTGCCAGACGTCGAAAAGGATCAGGTGAGACACACTGCCAGCGGCGAAGGAGAGCCGGTAGGCGTTTTCCTGCCGGTCGAGCCATGGGTTGGGAAACAGGTCGGTCGTGATGCAATGAGGAATGACTTCCTTGATGTTGCCCATGCCCGAGCCCAGTTCGACGACAACGCCGGGCAGGCTTGCATCGGTGCGCGCCGCGATCAACCGGTAGAACCGGCGGTAATTTTCCTGCAGGTGGGGCTTGCGCGCCCACGCCTCGCGATTGCGCTGGATTTCAACGTTGTGTTGTTCGACCGGCAAGGCCGTGGGCTTTTTCATCGCTGGTTGGTGAAGATTCCGATCCAGGCAGTGAAATGGCGCAGTTCGATAGGCATAACATTGGCAACCATGCCGAGGTGGGAGGCGGCTGTAAATCTTATGTGGTCGGTGGCGATGGCCAGGCGGGAAAGGCTGGAGTGTCTCGGGCTTTGGGCGTGGCGGCTCAAGCCTTTCCGGCGGCGGCGGATTTTTTTGCGGGGCGGCGGGCAATTTTTTTCCGGCAACTCTTTTTTACCCGCGGAGTCACACCAACTGCCCGTCTCATCTTTCAGGATTGCCATCGCCTCGAAAATGAAACGGGCTGACTCTTTCGTTCCCAAAACTTGGCTGCGTCTACTGTGCTTTATCGTCCCTTGAAGCTTATTTTTTTTACGGTGCTGGGGGTCTTGCCCGCGGTGTTAAGTGCGCAGACCCCGCCGTTGTCGGCCACCTTGCCGGAGAATTTTTTGCCCGGTCTGCGCGATATCCTGCACAGCGCGCTGCAGCAATCGCCGCAGATGATCGCACGCGATATCGACCTCGCGGCACAGGAGGCCTCCCGCTATCAATCGGCCGCGCAGGAGTGGCCCAGCCTTAATGGTAGCGCCAGCTATTTCGAAAGCAAAAGCGCGGTCGCCACCGGCATCGGCGCCAGCACCGCCACCAGCAACAAAGGGGTCATCTACAGCCTTGGACTCAGCCAGCCCATTTACCACTGGGGTGCGCTGCAAGCGGCAACCGACATCTCGCACTTGCAAATAAAAATCAGCGAGTGCCAATACGCCGACGCCTATCGCCAGCTTGCGACGATGATCCGTGCACAGTATCTCTCCCTCATCATGCAAAAGCTGCAGGACCGCAATGCGCGTTTTTCGCTCGATCAGGCCAAGGCCTCTTTGGCGGTGGTGCAGGAACGGTTCAAAAACAACTCCGCGGTCGCGGGCGAGATTACCAACGCACAATTGGCCGTGGATGACGCGAGCCTGGCGGCGGATCGCCTGGCGGAGGAGTTTGCCCATGCCAAGAGAGTGCTCCTGTTGATGGCCGGTTTGCCTGAATTGAGCGACGACAGCGTGCCGGAAGAAATTCCCAAGCCGGTTTATTCAGCCGGCACGACAGGGGCGCTCATGCAGGACTTTGGACGGGAAGGACTGGACAAAACCTTCCAGGCGCAGGTTTACGATTACCAGATCAAGCAAAGCGATCTGAACTACAGGATCGCAAAATATCGCCTCTTGCCGCGTTTAGACTTGGGGTTAAGCGTCAGCGAGCAAAACCAGACCCAGATCGTTGGGGCACTCGTTATCCAAAGCCCGATTTTGTCCGACAGCGTTGCCCTAACGGCCAATTGGAGCATCTTTGACGGCTTTGCGACGCGCGGGGCCAAGCTCGGCGCCCTTGCCAGCAAGCGGGCGGCAGAGCGGAACCGCCAGAATTATCTCGACCAGACGCTTGAGCAGGCGCGCTACCTCGAGCGCCAGATAGGGTTTGCCGCGCGGGCCATGGCTCTCGCGGAAGTGCGTTTTAGCTCCAGCGAGACAAGCTTGCACCAGGCGGAGGATAACCTTAAATTACGAGTCGGATCACAGGCCAGTGTGGACCAGGCCACCGCCAGTTTCTACCAGTGGCAGAGCATAGCTTTCAGCGCCCGTGTCGATTTTTTTTCGCGCTGGAGCGAATATCTCTCGCTGCTCGAAATCGACCCGGCGCTGGGCAATCTTCCCGCCCACTTTAACAACAATGCCAAATAAACGCTCCGCTTTTCGTGCCAAGTTAGCCATCGTGTTGCTCGCGTTGGTTGCGCTCGCCGGCGCGTGGTTCTATTTCAACTGCCCGGTGGCAAAAGTGGTGCGGGCCATGCGCGGCCAGGCTGTCGATGCGGTGCCTGGGAGTGTGATCGTGAATGCAGAGTACCAAATGGATCTCAAGAGCGAAGTCGGCGGCCGCATCATCAAAAGTGCGCTCGATGACGGCAAGCCGGTCAAGGAGGGGGAATTTCTCGTGCAGCTTGACCCCGGGGATCTCAAGCTCGAAATCGAGAAAATCCAGAGCGACTACGACGCGCTCAAGAACCGCCTTGCCGTCGGCTCGCAAATCCAGCTTCAGCTCGACAGCGCGCGGGCCGATCTGGCCAACAGTGAGCGCCTCTTAAAACTTGGCAGCATGGCTGAGACGGATCTGGAAAAGCAGCGCCGCTCGGTGCAGCAGGTCGAGCAGCAGCTCAAGCTCGAGCAAGTCGCAAACCAGAACGAAATCGACACCTATGAAAACACGCTCAAGGTCAAAAATCGCCAGCTCGAAAAGATGACGATCAAGGCGCCTTTTGACGGGGTGGTCTCGCAAGTTCTGGCCCGCCCGGGCGATCTCATTGGCGGAGGTGCGCCCATCGCCACGGTCATTGCCACCAGCCGCACGGTTGTGGCGCGCATCAGTGAGGAAAACTTTGCGGGCATTCGCATCGGCCAGAAGGCGATTGTGCGGTTCCTGACCTATGGCTACGAGACCTATCCGGCCACGGTAAACAAGATCCTGCCCACGGCCGACCCGGCCACGCAGCGCTACGAAGTTTTTCTTAAAGTCGATCTCCCGCTGGAGAAACTTGTGCCCGGTCTTACTGGCGAGGTCAGCATCACGGTCGGCGAGCACGGCAACGCCCTCATTGTCCCGCGCCGGGCACTTTTCGGCGACAGCCTCTTTGTGGTCAAAGACGGCCGGGTGCGGTTGCGCAAGGTATCCCTCGGCTATGTCGGTCTCAACGTGGTGGAAGTCACGGGTGGAGTGGACGAGGGGGATGAGGTCATCACCGACGAGTTTGACAGTTTCCGCGCCGGTGATCGCGTGCGGACCGTGCCCGTCGCTCCATAACTTCCCCCCATCGCAGCTTCCCGTCGTGTCGCCTAATCTGCAAATTGCGTTTCGTTTCCTCACGGCCAAGAAGCGCGCCATGTTGATGAGCCTTGCCTGCATTGTGCTCGGCGTTGGGCTTTTCATCGTCACCCAGGCAACGACGAGGGGGTTCGAGGAATTTTTCATCAAAACCATCCTCGGCACCGACGGGGCCATCCGCATCCAGGATGAAATCCAGGCCACCATCCGCTCCATGGCGGCCAGCAACAGCGGTTCCGGTTTCCAGATCGCGCAGAAAGAGGGCCGCAAATACGTCGAGGGTATCCAGGAGCCGCGGCTCCTGATCGAGGCCCTGCATCATTTTCCCAATGTTTCCGGCGCGGCCGAGGTGCTGCGTGGCAATCTTACCTTGCAAAGCAGCTTCAACAGCGCCTCCGCCCAGGTCTTTGGCATCACGCTTGAAGAATATCTCAAAGTCTCCGATCTCGCTTCGCAGATTGTCCATGGCTCGCTCGAGAATTTTCGCAATGAGCCCGAGGGTGCGTTGGTGGGCCAGGTTCTGGCCGAACACCTCCAGCTGGCCGTCGGCGACTCCTTTATTCTCAAGACCAATGACCAAAACTGCCGCTACCGGGTTGCCGCCATCTATGAAACGGGCGTATCCGAAGTCGACCGCATTCGCGTTTACCTGCATCTCAGCGCGACGCGTTCACTCCTGCAACAGGCGACCGGCGCTTCGTATATCCAAGTCAATGTCTTCAACAAAGATCGCACGCCCGAGGATGCCCTCCAAATGGAGCGAACGCTCAATCACAATGTCACACCCTGGCAGGAACGCGAAAAAACCTGGCTCGAAACCTTCCGGGCCCTGAGCCTTTCCACGGCTATCACCGTTTCGGTTTTCACGCTTATTGCCGGTCTGGCGATGTTCAATACCCTGGCGATGATCGTCATGGAGAAAACCAAGGAAATCGCCATCCTGCGCTCGATGGGATACACCCGGCATGACATCTCGTTCATCTTCATCTGGCAGGCGGTCATCGTGCTCGCAATCGGCGCGATCCTCGGCTGGATGCTCGGCGCGGGCGTGACCTACGGTGTCAGCAAAATCCCCCTTCCGCTCACCGGTATTTTTAAGACCGACACCTTTGTCGTGTCCTGGTCCATCTGGCACTACGTCGAGGCCACGGTCACTGCGGTGATCATGGTCATGGTCGCGAGTCTCATTCCCGCGTATCGCGCTGCGCGCCTCGAACCCGGCGATGTGATTCGTGGCACTGCGCAATAAAAAATGACTGCGTCCGCCGACAATCTCACCCTGCGCTGCGAAAACCTGCATCGTTTCCTCGGTCAGGGCGAAGGCCGCGTGCACGTGCTCAAGGGCGTTTCTTTCGAGGCGCACCGCGGCCAGGTCTACGCCATTGTCGGCCCGTCCGGTTGTGGCAAGAGCACCTTGCTTTACCAGCTCGGCCTGCTTGACCAGCCCGACGACGGCCGGATCTGGATCAAGAACCAGCTCATGTCGAACAGCGACGACGCCGCCCGCACCGCGGCGCGAGGCGAACATATTGGCTTCGTCTTCCAGTTTCATTTTCTCATGTCGGAGTTCACCGCGCTCGAGAACGTGATGATGCCCATGCGCAAACTCGGAAGCCTTTTGCCCGAGGCCATGTCCGAACGCGCCCGCTTGCTCCTCGATGCAGTCGGCCTCGGCGGAAAAACCCACCGCCGGCCCACCCAACTCTCCGGTGGCGAGCAGCAACGCGTCGCCATCGCCCGCGCGCTGGCCAACCAGCCCGCCATCCTGCTGGCCGATGAGCCCACGGGCAATCTCGACCAGGCCAACTCCGCGCTTGTCTTTGACCTGCTGATGCGCCTGGCCAAGGAAAACGGCCAGGCCATCGTCCTCGTCACGCACAATCCCGATATTGCCAACCGGTGCGACATTGTCCGGCCCATGCGCGACGGGGTGTTTGTCTGAGCGCTGCTTCGTGGCGAGTAGTTGGTATTTGGGAATTGGTAGTTTGTGGGTGGTTTCGATCCAACGCCTGCCATGCCATCGGTAGCTCGGAGAGAGAGAAGGAGGGCTCCGCACCAACTACCAAATGCAAATTACCAACTACCCGGATGCCTATCGGGCAGCCGATTAGAAGAACCACGCGGGTGTAGCGTTGCAGCTTATTCTTTTGAAATGGCAAAAAATGCGCAATTTTTGGTTTACATTCAAAAAGTGCGTCCCTTGTTTCGGCGACTGCCTTTCAACCCATCCAACCGCACGCCGTGAGCCACGACCCGTCGCGCAAGACTTTCTTGCTGAAATTACTCGGTTTTACCGCCGGTGCCGGCTTTGCCGCCCGGTTATTTAACCGTGCCGCGAAGCGCGCTGCAGCCAAAGCCCGGGCTTCCGCGCCCATTGTGCTGCGCACCGAGCCCCGTGCCATCGCCCGCCGTGGCGATACGGTCTAATCCGCGCAGCCCGCGAATCACTCCACGGCCATGTCGAAAATCTTCCCCAAGTCGGTCAATTCGCTTCCGCTGCAGATTGTCATTTATCTCTTTGTGCTCGGTGGCATTGCGGCGGCGGCGGTCACCTACTACATGACGCCGAAATATACGCGGGTTGGCTATGCGCCGGTGCAGCCCGTGCCTTTCAGCCATGCGATCCATGCCGGGCAGCTCGGCCTCGACTGCCGCTACTGTCACAGCAATGTCGAGAAATCGCCCAACGCCACGGTCCCCACCTCGCAGACGTGCATGAACTGCCACAGCCTGGTGAAGGCGAACAGCCCGCTGCTGGCCATCGTCCGCGCCAGCTACCAGTCGGGCGACCCCGTGCCGTGGGTGCGCATTCACCAGTTACCCGACTTTGCCTACTTCAACCATGCCATCCATGTGAACCGTGGCATCAGCTGCGTCGAATGCCACGGGCATATCAACCAGATGGATCGCGTGCACGAGGTGCAGTCGCTCAGCATGGGCTTCTGCCTCAACTGCCACCGCGCCCCGGCGCAGTTCGTGCGCGAGCCCAAGGATGTGTTCAACCTTGATTCGCCGCGCCTGGTTGAGGCCCAAGGCGAAGAAGCCGCCGGCAATTTCGTGCACGACTGGAAAATCAACCCGCCGCAAAACTGCTCCGGCTGCCACCGATGAAACGCAAAGTTATCCATCCCGCACCGACCGAACGCGAGCTCACCGGCCCGCGCTACTGGCGCAGCCTTGACGAGCTGGCGGACACGCCCGGTTTCCGCGAACACCTTGAGCGGGAATTTCCCCAGGGCGCCTCGAACCTCGACGGCGTGGACCGCCGCCAGTTCTTCAAGCTCATGGCCGCCTCGTTTGCGCTCGGCGGCATCGGGCTGGCTGGCTGCCGCCGTCCGGAATCCTACATTTTGCCCTACGGCAAATCCGTCGAAGGTCTCGTGCCCGGCCTGCCGCTTTACTTCGCCACGGCGATGCCGCTGCGCAAATCGGCCATCCCGCTTCTTGCCGAGACACACCAGGGCCGCCCGACAAAACTCGAGGGCAATCCGACCTATGCGCCCCACGGTGGCGCCAGCTCGCTCCTCGCCCAAGCGTCCGTGCTCGACCTTTACGATCCTGATCGCGCCACCGCCCACACGAAAAACGGCGCCGGGCTCGATGTCGCCGGGTTGAACGACCTGCTGGCTTCCGTCGGGAAAAATTATTCCGCCGCCGGTGGCGCCGGCCTGGCTTTCCTTGCCGATGAATCGAGTTCGCCCACGCGCGCGGCACTCGTCGCCCGCCTGAAGGCGAAATTCCCCAAGGCCATTTGGGCCGAATACGAGCCGGTGCAGGACGAGCCACCGATCATGGCTGCGCAGGCCGCCTTCGGCCAGGCCGTCAAGCCGCTCTACCAGTTCGCCAAGGCCCGGCGCATCGTCAGCCTCGACTGCGATTTTCTCGCGGCTGAGTCCGGCAGCCTTTATTATTCGCGCGAGTTCGCGAAGGGCCGCCGCGTCCGCACGAAGGACGACGAGATGAACCGGCTCTACGTGGCGGAGAGCGGTTTTACCATTACCGGCGGCATGGCCGACCACCGCCTCCGCCTCGCCAGCAGCCACATGGTTCTCCTGGCCGCCGCGCTCGCCTCGAGAATCACCAGCAATAGCGATTACGCCAAGTTTGCCGAAGGCCTGGACGTCGATCCGAAATGGCTCGACGCCTGCGCCGATGACCTTCTGGCCAACAAGGGAACCAGTCTTGTCGTCGCCGGCGCGCACCAGCCCGCGATCGTGCATGTGCTCGCCTATGCGATCAACGCCGCACTCGGCAATATCGGCGAGACCGTTGATTTTGTCGCCGTCGAACCGTCTGGCGCCGCCACGCTCGCCGACCTCGCGCCCGCCATCACGGCCGGCCAGGTCAAAACCCTGGTCATCCTGGGCGGCAATCCCGCCTACAACGCGCCCGCCGACCTCGAATTCGCCACGCTGCTCAAAAACGTGCCCGAGGTCATCCGGTACGGTGGTTACGTGGACGAGACCTCGCAGCTTGCGGGCGTGCACATTGCCGCCGCGCATTACCTCGAGTCGTGGGGCGACGCGCGCACGGTTGACGGCACCATCGTGCCCGTGCAGCCGATGATCCTGCCGCTCTTCGGCGGCCTGACCGAAATTGAAGTGCTCGCGCGCATCGCCGGCGAGCCGACGGTTGACCCCTACGCGCTCGTTTTTAACACGATCACAAAAATCGCCGGAGGCGATGCCCAGGCCGCGTTCAACAAATTGCTGCACGACGGGCTGCTCGAAAACTCGGCCTACGAAAAAATTCCCGTCGAATTCAACGCCTTGCGCACGGGCAGCCTGTTCGCCAGCGCATCCAAGCCGGCCGTGTTTTCCAAAGCCAGCCTCGAGGTCCGTTTTGCGGCCGATTACAAAGTCGATGACGGCCGTTTTGTGAACAACGGCTGGCTGCAGGAATGCCCCGATCCCATCACGCGCCTGACGTGGGACAATGCCATCCTCATCAGCCCGCGGCTCGCGAAGGAACTTGGGGTCGATCCCAAAGGCTCGTTGTTCCAGGTGGCGCGGCGCGAGCTCGCCGATTTCGACAAGGGCAAGGAAAATGCCTTCATCGCCGAAGTGACCGTCGGCGGCCGCAAGGTTCGCGGCCCGCTGCATATCCAGCCCGGCCTGTCCAATTACACCATCGTGCTTCCGCTGGGCTATGGCCGCTCGGCGGTCGGCCATGTCGGTCTCGGCACGGGCTTCAATGCCTATTTGGTGCGGACGAGCGATGCATCGGAGTTTGTCACCGGCGCCACGATCACGGTCACCAGCGAGCGCATGATCCTGGCCAACACGCAGGAGCATTGGTCGATGGAAGGCCGCGACCTCGTGCGCGAGGACAACTTCGACGATTTCCAAAGGAATCCCGGTTACGTTCACGCCATCGGCCTCGAGGCGCACAGCCCGCCGATCTACGGCGAGGATGGCGCGAACATGACGCCGGCCGAGCGTGCGGCGGAAGGCCCCAAGATCCGCGGCAACTCGCTCTACGTCACGCCGGAGTTTACCGGTCCCCAGCAATGGGGCATGAGCATCGACCTTAACACCTGCACCGGTTGCAACGCCTGTGTCGTGGCCTGCCAGGCCGAGAACAACATTCCCATCGTGGGCAAAGACCAGGTTTCGCGCGGCCGCGAGATGCACTGGATCCGCATCGACCGCTACTACTCGAGCGGCTCGGCCGACAACAACGACATCCCCGAGGATCCGCAGGCCAGCGTGCAGCCGGTCGCCTGCTCGCAGTGCGAACTCGCACCGTGCGAGATGGTTTGCCCCGTCAACGCCACCGTGCACGACGAGGAAGGCCTCAACGTCATGGCCTACAACCGCTGCATCGGCACGCGGTATTGTGCCAACAACTGTCCCTACAAGGTGCGCCGCTTTAATTACTTTGATTGGAACAAGCGCTCCATCGGCCATTTCTACGAAGGCCCGCTCGGTCCCGATGGCATGCCCGAGCTGCTCAAGATGGTGAAGAACCCGGAAGTCACGATCCGCATACGCGGCGTGATGGAGAAATGCACCTACTGCGTGCAACGCATCGAGGGCGCTAAAATCCAGCACAAGGTCAAGGTCGCCCAAGCCGGCGATCCCGCCGACATCGTCCTGCCGGATGGCGCGGTCCGGACCGCCTGCCAGCAGGCCTGCCCGGTCGAGGCCATCGTGTTTGGCAACATTCTCAATCCCGACAGCGCGGTGTCGAAGGCCAAGGCGCAGGAACAGGACTACGCACTGCTGGCCTATCTCAACACCCGCCCGCGCACGACCTACCTCGGCAAATTGCGCAACCCGAATCCCGCCATGCCCGACTACACCGTGCCGCTCAGCCGCAAGGAACTGCAGCAGCATAACGGCACGCCGGCCGAAGGCGAGGGGAGTGGCGATGATAAATCGCCGGGCGATCCTAATGCCGTTGCGCCCGCCGCAAAAATTGGAGGATCCAGCTAATGTCCCACATTGAAGACGCCACGGCCGAAGCCCCGGCCATCCTCGCTGAAGTCGCGCCCGCGCACCTGCCGCGCCCCGTGCTGGTGGCCAACAACCGCAGCTTCGGGTGGATCACCGAAAAAATCTGCAACATTGCCGAAGAGAAGACGCCTGTTTGGTGGTGGTGGTGCTTCGGTGTCGCGTGCTTTGTCGCGTCGTTCACGGTCTTTGGCCTCATCTACCTCGTCTCGACCGGCGTCGGCGTGTGGGGCCACCGCAACCCGGTCAACTGGGCGTGGGACATCGTCAACTTCGTTTTCTGGATCGGTATCGGCCACGCCGGCACGCTCATCTCGGCGATCCTTTGCCTGCTGCGCCAGAAATGGCGCACGTCGATCAACCGTTCCGCCGAGGCCATGACGATTTTCGCGGTGGTCTGCGCCGCGATCTTCCCCGTGTTCCACGTCGGCCGCATCTGGTACGCGTGGTTTCTCTTCCCGCTGCCGAATTCGAATTTGGTCTGGCAGAACTTCCGCTCGCCGCTGGAGTGGGACGTGTTTGCGGTTTCGACCTACGGCACCGTCTCGGTGTTGTTCTGGTATGTCGGCATGGTGCCCGACCTGGCCACCCTGCGCGACCGCGCGGTGATCAAGTGGAAGCAGATTTTCTACGGCGTGCTTGCGATGGGCTGGCGCAATTCCAGCCGCCATTGGAGCAACTACGAGATGGCCTACCTCATCCTGGCCGGCATCTCCACGCCGCTGGTGCTCTCGGTGCACACCATCGTGTCGTTCGATTTCGCGGTGTCGTTGATTCCCGGCTGGCACACGACGATCTTCCCGCCTTATTTCGTCGCGGGCGCCATCTTCTCGGGCTTCGGCATGGTGCTCACGCTTATCCTGCCGCTGCGCGCCGTCTACAGGCTCGAGGACCTGGTCACGCAGTACCACATCGATTGCATGTGCAAGATCACCCTGGCGACCGGCACCATGGTCGGCTACGCCTACGCGATGGAGTTCTTTATCGCGTGGTACGGCGCGAACCCGAATGAAGGCTTTGCCTTTATCAACCGCGCGTTCGGTCCCTACGCCTGGGCCTATTGGATCATGATCACCTGCAACGTCATCACGCCGCAGCTCTTCTGGTTCAAGAAAGTCCGCCAGAACATCCCGCTCGTCTGGATCCTTTCGATCTTCGTCAACGTCGGCATGTGGTTTGAGCGCTTCGTCATCATTGCCACGTCGCTGGCGCGCGACTTCCTGCCCTCGAGCTGGGGCTACTACTCGCCGAGCTTCGTGGAAATCTTCACCTTCTTCGGCACGTTCGGCGTGTTTTCCGTGCTCTTCCTGCTCTTCATCCGCTTCCTGCCCATCATGCCGATGGCCGAGATCAAGGCCGTCACGCCGCAGGCCGACCCGCATTCCGGCCACGACCACCACTAATTCTCCACCGCCATGCCCGCACAATTTCACGGTTTGATTGCGATGTTCGAGACCACGCCCGAAGTCGTGCGCGCGGCGGAGAAGGTGCGCGAAGCCGGCTACAAGTGCTGGGATGTGCACTCGCCGCTGCCCATCCACGGCATCGACCGCGCCATGGGCACGAAACGCTCCCGGGTCCCGCGCATCTCGCTCGCCGGCGGCATCACCGGCTTCTGCACCGGCATGACGATGATCTGGTACACGGACGGCTTCGATTACAAGCTGACCGTCGGCGGCAAGCCGTACTTCAGCCCGCTTTTTGCGTTTCCCGTCTCGTACGAGCTGACGATTCTGTTCACGGCCTTTGCCACCATCATCGGCATGTTCATTCTCAACGGCCTGCCGATGCATTACCACCCGGTGCTCAAATACCCGAACGTCGATCGCGCCACCAACGACCTTTTCTACATCGTGATCGAGTCGCGCGACCCGAAGTTCGACCCGCAGGCCACCCGCGCGCTCCTCGCCGAAATCGGCGGCCAGGCCATCACCGAACTCGAAGACTGACCTCCATGCGCACGGTTTACCTTATCACTTTTTTCCTCGTGGTGCTGCTGCTCGCGGCCTTCGGTTTTCGCGGCACGTTGTTCACCAAGCCGCCGATCGACGTCTTCCCGGAGTGGGCGTTTCCCGGCATGAAGCGCCAGGCCAAATACAAGGCGCAGACGGCCAGCCCGCTGTTTGCCGATGGGCGCGCCGACCGGCCGTTGCCGGTCGGGGTCGTGCCTGCCGATTACGGCCCGGTCGCCCAGCCGTTGCATGATGATTCGCACCTCTACGCCGGCAAAAATCCCGATGGTTCGTTCGCACCCGGCTTCCCGGCGTCCATCACCATCGACGAGAAATTCATGGAACGCGGCCGCCAGCGCTACACCATCTATTGTTCCCCCTGCCACGGCGGGCTTGGCGACGGCAAGGGCATTGTTTCAAAATACGGCATGGGTCCGGCCAATTTCCAGGACGACCGCATCCGCAAGATGACCGAAGGCGAAATTTTCAACACCATCACCCACGGCAAAAATACCATGATGCCCTATGCCGACAAACTCGTCCCCGGGGATCGCTGGGCCGTGATCGCCTATGTGCGTGCGCTTGAGCGCGCGCGCGCCGGCACAGTGGCCGACGTCCCGCCGGAACACCGCCAGGAGCTTGGCCTCAAATGAGCACCGAAGCCGTACCCATCCCCGCCGACCTTCCCCTCGACGTGCCCGCGTCCAAGACCAACTGCGCGCTGATGGCCGGCCTCGTTGGCATTGGCCTGACCGTGGTTGGCGCGGCTGTCTGCGGTGTGCCGGTCGTCGCCTTTTCGTGGCTTGTCGGCATCATGTTCTGGACGGCCATTGCGGTCGGCTCGCTGCTTTTCATCATGATCCAGCATGTGTTTGATGCCGGCTGGGGTGCGGTCATCCGCCGCCAGTACGAGCACGTCATCGCTGCTTTCAAGTGGCTCGCCTTGCTCTTTCTGCCGCTGCTGGTGCTCGCGGTTTTTTATCCCAAACTTGCGCCCTGGCCATGGATGGACCTCACCCGCGTGGTCGAGGGACACACCGTCGCGCAGGATGTCGTTTACCACAAGAAAGAGGCGTTCCTCAACCTGCGGGCGTTTGTCATTTGCTCGGTGCTTTTCTTTGCCATCTGGATGTGGCTGTCCGCCCGCCTGCGCCGGGCCTCGTTTTCCCAGGACGCCGACGGCGATATTCGCTGGACGCACATGAACCGCGTCACGGCGGCTTTCGGCATCCCGCTCACCGCCCTCTCGCTCACGTTTGCCGCCATCTTTTGGATGAAGAGCCTGGAGTACCACTGGTTCTCCACGATGTACGGCGTTTACTATTTTGCCGACTGCATGCGCGGCGCCCTTTGCAGCGGCCTGCTCATCATGCTCTGGCTGTACCGGCGCGGTGACTATAAGGGCATCCTGAACACGAACCATCTGCATTCAATCGGCCAGTTGATGTTCGCCTTCACGGTTTTCTGGGGCTACGTCGCGTTTTCCCAGTATTTCCTGATCTGGAATGCCAACGTCCCTGAGGAAACCTTCTGGTTCAACGAACGCGAAACCGGCCAGTGGTGGTATGTCGGCATGGCCCTGGTGTTTCTCTATTTCCTGTTTTCGTTCCTCTTCCTGCTGTCGTACCGCAACAAGGTTGTCCACCAGCGCGTCAAGTTCATCGCCGTTTGGAACCTCACGTTCCTTTTCCTCGACATCTGTTTCAATGTCCTGCCTGCGCTCAAGGCGGCGAACGGCGACCCGCAGCCCTTCCTGCACCCGGCCCTGCTCTGGTCCGTCACTTCCATCCTCGGCATCGGCGGCGTGTGCGTGTGGGCCTACCTGAAAAGTTTCCCGACGACCAAACTCATTCCCATCCGCGATCCGCGCATCGGTGAATCCCTGACTTACCATGAGCCTTCCGCCTGAAGCCAAATCCAAAACTGTCTCTTGGGTTTCCGTGGCCGCCGTCTTTGGCTGCTTCGCGCTTTTCCTTTTGATCATTTACATCGCCTACCTGCCGCAGCGGGAGAAAACCGACGAAGCCGATCTCTCGCAGGTTTCACCTGATGATCAATGGCAGTATTCGCCCGACGGCCGCGCCGCCAAGCTCCAGGATCTGCGCGCGCACGAACAGACCGAACTCACCAGCTACGGATGGATCGACGAGAAAGCGGAGGTCGTTCGCCTGCCCATCGACCGGGCGATGGAACTCACCGTGCAGTCGCTCCAGCCCAAGAAATAAGCATCCGCCGTCCTCCCGAGATGACCAGCATTCCAACCAACGTCGCCCAGCCGGAAACCAGTGGCATCGACACTTCCGCCCGCTGCCCGCTGCTGATTTTGATCGGCTCGGCGATTGCCTGGCTCGTGGTGGGCGGCGGGCTCGCGCTCATCGCTTCCATCCTGTTGCATACGCCTGGATTTTTGGCCCATTGCCCCTTCCTGACTTACGGCCGCATGCAGGCCGCGCAGGAAACGGCCTTCCTTTACGGTTGGGCCATCAATGCCGGCCTCGCCGTCTCGCTTTGGCTTCTCGTGCGCCTGGGTGGCGTGCCGCTGCGCGCCACCGGTCTCGCCGCGGTCGGCGCGATCTTCTGGAATCTCGCATTAGCCCTTGGCGTGGCGGGCATCCTGGCGGGCGACCTGACGGGATTCGCCTTCTTTCAACTGCCCGCCTATGTCCAGCCCGTCATGTTCGTGGCTTACGCCGCGGTCGCGGTGGCAGGCGTATTGGCGTGGACGGGCCGCCGCAACGCCTTCACTTTTGCCACGCAATGGTATGCGGTGGCCCCGCTTTTTGTTTTTCCGTGGGTGTTTTCTGTCGCGCAGGTCACGCTGCTGTTTGCGCCCGTGCATGGCACGCTGCAGGCCGTCGTGGCCGCGTGGTTCGGCCAGAATCTCGGCGCGCTCGTGCTCGCGCCGTTCGCACTCGCCGCAATTTATTATTTGTTGCCGAAAATTTCGGGCCGGCCGATCCATCACTACGACTACTCCGCGCATGCCTTTTGGGCGCTGCTGGTCATCGGTGGCTGGGCCGGCGGGCGCCAGCTCATTGGCGGGCCGGTGCCGGTTTGGGTCGCGACGACAGGCATTATTGCGAGCGTGCTGCTGCTTTTCCACTATGTGATTGTCGGGGTGAATCTCGCCGGTGCCTGTTGCCCGCGCGGCAGCCTGGCGCTGCGCTTCAGCGCGATCGGCCTGAAAGCCTATGTGTTCGGTGGCGTGCTCAACGCGGTCACCGCCATCCGCGGCGTGGCCATGCTCACCCAGTTTACCTTTTTCTCCGTCGCCCAGGCCCAGCTCCTGCTCGACGGCGCGTTCACGTTCATGATTTTTGGAGCGATTTATTTTCTTGTGCCGCGGCTGGTGGGCAAACCCTGGCCTTCGTCCGCGCTCATTCGGGTCCATTTTGCCGCGGTTCTGGCCGGCCTGGTGCTCAAGGTTGGCGGGCTGTTTGTGGCGGGATGGATCCAGGGCGGTGATCTCAATCATGCGGCGGTCAATTTTTCCACCATCGCCGGGGATGTGAGCCTGTGGCTGATCGCGGCCACCGCGGGCCAGGCGCTGACGCTGCTCGGCAGCCTTGCCCTCGCGCTCAATTTCACGCGGCTCCTCGTCGTCCGGGCCGGGCAGCCCGCCTCGGAACATTTCCGGACGCCCGCCGCCTTGGAGGTGCCGGTGTCATGAAAAGCTCGCCGCTGTTTTTCCTCGGCCTTTTTTCCGCGCTGGCGCTTTCCCTGACTGCGCTCGTGCTCGCCACCAACGCCCAATACGGCAGCCTCGCACCCTTTGCCGACGCCACGGCCGGCGCGGCGTTCCCGCAGGCGCCGCTGGGCCTCGCCGCGCGCGGGCACATGGTCTACCGGGACCTCGGGTGCGCCGCCTGCCACACCCAGCAGGTCCGCCGCGCCGATTTCGGCAGCGACAAGGAACGCGGCTGGGGCGACCGCCAGAGTGTCGCGCGCGATTACGTGCACGAGGACCGCGTGCTGCTGGGTGAAATCCGCATCGGGCCGGATCTCGCCAATTTCGGTGCGCGCGCCGCGGCTCATGGCCTGGGCGCGGCGCAACTCCTGGCCTTCCTGCACAATGGCCAGGGCGCGATGCCCGCTTATCCGTTTCTCTTTGTGAAGCAGCTGGTCACCGACCAGCGCTCGCCTGATGCATTCGCGATTCCGGGCTTGCCGGACTACGAACTTGTACCCACGCACCGCGCCGAGGCTCTGGTGGCCTACCTGCTCAGCTTGAAGGCCGACCATGAGTATCCCGAGACCAGGCAGCCCGCCACGCCTGCGGCACCCGAGAAAGGGACCAAATGAGCCCGCCGCCCAACGATCCCCGCCTCGAACCGGCCGCTCTCACCGATGACAGCCTGCTGGTCCTGCATGAAAAAATTTTCACGGAGAAACCCGACATGCAAGGCGGCTACTCCGCGCTGCCGCTGGCGCTGCTGTTCTTTTTCAGCGCGCTGATCTTTTTCTCCGGCACCTACCTCAACCGGTTTTCCGGCGGCTTCAGTGCGATGATCTACAATGAGAACTTGAGGCCGGTGATCGGCGGAGCGGCGGTGCCGAAGATCGATCCGGTGGCGATGGGCAAGATATTGTTCAACACGGGTGGCGCGTGCGTGACCTGCCACCAGCCCAACGGCCAGGGCGTCCCGGGCGTTTTCCCGCCGCTGGCAGGTTCGGAGTGGGCGGATGGCAGTCCCGACCGTGTGATCCGCATCGTGCTGTTCGGCCTGCAGGGACCGGTGCATGTGCGCGGCGCCGACTTCGGTGCCGCTGTCATGCCCGCCTTTGGACCGACCGGCACCTTTGGCTGGAGTGACGAGAAAATTGCCGCCGTGCTGACCTACGTGCGCCAGGAGTGGGGCAACAAGGCTCCGGCCATCACGCCCGGGCAGGTGACGGCCATTCGCACCGCCGAAGCCAGCCGCACCAAGGCGTGGATGCAGGACGAATTGCTGAAGATCAAGTAGGGGGCTCTCGCCTCCGTAGTTGGTGATTAGTAGTTGGTACGGGCGCCTCCTTCGCCCTCCGAGAGGGGAGGGCAAGAGTCGGATCCAAGCCAACGACGAGCCACCACCGTCCAACGACCAACTACCAAATCCAAACTACCAGCTACTCATCGTCCGACTCGTGTCACCGCTTGCGCGCAGTTTGGTGATGCCGGCCGGCGTGAAATACCGCGCTCGAGTTTGTCAGAACGCTGGACCTGGCGCTGGTATTCGCGGGAAAACGGTTGGCAAAGCAGATGACACCGGGCACATGTTACGGTCAAAATCCCCATGATCGGTATATCGGACGTTTTAAAGGCCAGCATCCTGATCGTTGACGACCAGCCGGCCAATGTTTTCCTGCTGGAGGAAGTCCTGCTCGGCGCAGGCTACGCTTCCGTCGCGTCCACGAGCGACCCGAAAGAAGTCTGCGAACTTCACCGCAAGAACCGCTTCGACTTGATCCTGCTCGATCTTCAGATGCCCGGCATGGACGGGTTCGAGGTGATGGAAAACCTGAAGCAAATCGAAACGGGCGGCTATCTTCCGGTGCTCGTGATTACCGCCCAGCCGGATCACAAGCTGCGTGCGCTGAAAGCCGGGGCGAAGGATTTCCTCAGCAAGCCATTCGACCTGACAGAGGTGCTGATCCGGGTTTACAACATGCTCGAGGTCCGCCTGCTGCACCGGGAAACGCAGAAGCTCTACGACCAGGTCCTGGCGGAGCAGAAGGTTTCGGAGCGACTGCTGCTCAACATCCTGCCTTATTCCATTGCGGAACGCTTGAAAGGGCATCCCGAAGCCATGGCCGACAGCTTCACGAAAGTCATCGCGGACAGCTTCGCGGAAGTGACGGTGCTGTTCGCGGACATCGTGGACTTCACGAGGTTTTCCGAGGGCGTGAGCGCCGAAGTCCTGGTGAACGTGCTCAATGACATCTTCACCCGCTTTGACCGCATCGCCGACCACCGCGGCCTCGAAAAGATCAAGACGATCGGCGATACTTACATGGCGGCCGCAGGACTGCCCCTCCCGGTGGCGGATCACACGGCGCGTGCAGCGCACATGGCGCTGGACATGATCGAGGTCATGCACGGCTTCAATGAGCAAAGCTCCTGCAAACTGGATATCCGCATTGGCATCAGCTCAGGCCCGGTCGTGGCCGGCGTCATCGGCAAGCGCAAATTTCACTATGACCTGTGGGGCGACGTGGTGAACGCGGCCAGCCGGATGGAATCCCACGGCGTGCCCGGGCGAATCCAGGTGACGGATTCGACCCGGCAGCGGTTGGATGAATCGTTCAGGTTCGAAAAGCGCGGATCTATCGAGGTCAAAGGCAAGGGCGCGATGCACACTTGGTTCCTGGATGGCAGGAATGGCTAGTGCCCTGTAATACCAATCGCCTTTTGCCTTTGGACTTTGGTCGGGCGAGATCCTCCGGGCGAGCCGTGTTATCTTCGGCTCGCCGGGGACACCTCGCCCCATCACTGATGCGTGGCTCAAGGGCCTGATTGCGAAGGGATGCTGATATTATTCCCCCAGCTTTTTTCCGGGGACGAGGTAGCCTTGCACGTAGTCGCGCACGGCGTCGGCGAGCGGGGTGAGCGGCTTCGTGTAACCGCTTGCGCGCAGTTTGGTGATGTTGGCCTCGGTGAAATACTGGTATTTGTCGCGCAGCACCGCGGGCATTTCGATGAACTCGATCTGCGGTTCGCGTTTGAGCCCGGAGAAAATGGCGGTGGCCAGTTCGATCCACGTGCTGGCCTGGCCTGAGCCGAGGTTGTAGAGGCCGCCGGCCGAGGCGCCTTTGTACGCGAAGTGCAGGGTCATCTCGACCGCGTCTTTCACGTAGAGAAAATCGCGCTTCTGCTCGCCGTCCTTGAACTGCGGATGGTAGCTCTTGAAGAGGCCGACCTTGCCGGTCGCGAGAATCTGCTGGTAGGCCTTGTGCACGAGCGAGCGCATGTCGCCCTTGTGATCCTCGTTCGGGCCGAAGACGTTGAAATATTTCAGGCCAACGATGCGGTCGAACCAGCCGTGATGCTGCGCATGGAGATCGAACTCGTGCTTTGAATAGCCGTAAAGGTTGAGTGGGTGCAGGTGGAGGATATCCTCGCTTTGGTCGTCCATGCCGGCCGATCCGTCGCCGTAGGTTGCGGCCGAGGAGGCGTAGATAAAACGTGCGCCCTGGAGGAGGGCCCATTCGGCCATCTCCTTTGTGTAGAGAAAATTATTGTCTTCGAGATAGGCGTGGTCGCTCTCGGTTGTCGATGAGCATGCGCCGAGGTGAAACACCGCCGAGAAGTGGCCAAACGCGCTGGCTTTCTGCGCCATCCGGCGGCGGAAGGCGTCTGCCTCCACATAGGTGGCAAATTTCAGCGCCTGCAGGTTCCGGCGTTTTTCCCTGAAATCGGCCTCGGTGCTGTTCCGCCTTTTGGCTGAATCGAGAACATCCGTGATAACGATGTCCGTCATCCCGCGCTGGTTGAGCGCCCAGACGAGGGCGCTGCCGATAAAGCCGGCGCCGCCGGTGACAAGGATGCGGGCATGAAGGGTGTTCATTGCGGAAAACTTGACCACGGATCACACGGATTTACACGGATAAATTTTAACCGCGGAGCGCCGGAAGAGTTTTCCCGCGGATGGCCCTCCGTTGCCATGGCTTTGGCGGGCAGGCGCGGATTTACGCGGATGGGTTAGACTCGAACAATTTCCGTGATGCGTA
>DATMNP010000119.1:0-13518 GCA_035568935.1 Opitutaceae bacterium
CCCCGCCGGCCGGGCGCTTCGTGCTGGTCAACGGCCTGGACGTGTTCGCGGTCACGCCGGCCGGCAAATATGCGCTGAGCACCCAGCAGTATGCGCCGGGGGTGTTCGCTCCCGACGGCAGCAGCAACATCGAGTCGTTCACCCACGAGCCGTGGCCCACGTGGCGTTTCCGGCTGCCGGACGGCCTGGCGCTCGTGCAGGAAATTTTTGTGCCGCACGGCCGGCCGGCGGCAGTCGTGCGCTGGCGGCTCGAAGGCCAGGGTTCGGTGCAGCTCGAAGTCCGCCCGTTTTTCTCGGGGCGCGATCCGCATGCACTGCACCATGAAAACAGCGCATTCCGGTTCGCCCCCGAAGGCCTGCCCGGGAGCAGCTGGGTTTGGACGCCCTACGATGGCGTGCCGGCCACCGCCGTGAGCGCAACCGGCGGCTACACGCACGACCCGAAGTGGTATCGACAATTTCACTACATGGAAGAAGCGGCCCGCGGGCTCGATTGCCTGGAGGATCTCGCCGCACCGGGAGTTTTTGGCCTGGCGCTGGCCTCGTCCCGCGAGGCCGCGCTCATTTTTGCCGCGCCCGGGCTGGACGCGGCGCTCGCCGCCGAACTGGCCGCAGAGCCCGCCGGGGCGCTGGCCAGCCGCTGGGCCGCGGCGGAATCGGCGCGACGGGCGGCGTTCGCCACGCCGTTGCACCGGGCAGCCGACGCCTACCTGGTGAAGCGCGGCAACGGCCTCACGATCATCGCCGGCTATCCATGGTTCGGCGACTGGGGCCGCGACACGTTCATCGCCTTGCGCGGCATCTGCCTCGCGGCCGGCCGGGTGGATCAGGCGGCAAAGATTTTGCTTGAGTGGGCCGGCGCGGTTTCGGAAGGCATGCTGCCCAACCGTTTTCCCGACCGCGGCGAAACCCCCGAGTTCAACTCCGTCGACGCTTCACTGTGGTTCATCATTGCCGTGCACGAATTGAAGGCCTCCATGGGCGCACGCCTTTCGCCCGCGGATCGCGAACGCCTTTACGCCGCAGCCGAGGCGATCCTGCACGGTTACAGCCATGGCACGCGCTACGGAATCCACGCGGATGCGGACGGCTTGCTTTTTGCCGGCGCGCCCGGGGTGCAGCTCACGTGGATGGACGCCAAGGTTGGCGATTGGGTCGTGACTCCGCGCATCGGCAAGCCCGTCGAGGTCCAGGCGCTTTGGATCAATGCCCTGCACTGCGCCGCGGACTGGAATCCCGACTGGCTGCACCTGGCCGCCACGGCCGAGGCGACGTTCGGCGAGCGTTTTTGGAATGAAGCCGCGGGCTGCCTCTACGACGTGATCGACGTGAATTTCGTCACCGGCACGAAGGACGCGAGCATCCGCCCCAACCAAATCTTTGCCGCCGGCGGGCTGCCGTTTCCATTACTCGATCGCACGCGCACCCAGCAGGTTGTCGCGGCGGTGGAGCAGCGCCTGTTCACTCCGCTCGGCCTGCGCACGCTCGACCCGGCGCACCCCGACTATCGGCCGTATTATCGCGGAGGCGTCCGTGAACGCGATGGCGCCTATCATCAGGGCACCGTGTGGCCGTGGCTCACCGCCGCTTTCGTTGAAGCGTGGTTGCGGGCCAACGGCGCGACCCCCGGCAACGGCCAGGTTGCCCGCAAGCGTTTCCTGGCACCTCTCCTCGCCAATCTCGCCGAGGCCGGCCTCGGCCACATTTCCGAAATCGCCGACGGCGATGCACCGCACACCCCGCGTGGCTGTCCGTTCCAGGCCTGGTCGGTCGGCGAATGCCTCTGGCTGGTCCAGTTTTTAGCAGGCGGTTAACTCCACTCCCTCATGAACGAAAAACTCGAAGCTCTCCGGCGGCGCATCGAACACGAGGACAACCTGGTGAACCAACGCCTCTCGTGGCTGGTGGCGGCCCAGGCTTTCATGCTCTCCGCCTTTGCCATCTCGCTCAACGCGCCGCCCACGTCGCGCCTGCCGTCGTACGCGGCCGCCAACAGCGCCCTGATCGCACTGCTGCCTTACGTGGCCATCGCCTGCATTGTCATCATCTGGCTCACCCTGGCCGGTGCGATCTGGTCGATGAAGCTTCTGCGCATCCAAGCCGCGGCCATCACCCTGCCCAACGATATCCCGGTGCAGAGCAAGCCCGCCATTCGCGGCCTGGGACTTGCGGCACCGATAGGAATCCCCATCGTATTTCTCATCCTCTGGGTAGCGGTGCTCGTGGCGGGCTGCGGCACCAGCGCACACCCCGTTTTTTGATCCCACCATGATTCCTCCGGAAGATTCCCCCGCCCCCGCTGCCACCGCCGAGGAGAAACGCCTCGCCGAAGACCACGCCCGCACGAAAAACTGGAAGCGCTGGGGCTCCTATCTGGCCGAGCGCCAGTGGGCCACCGTGCGCGAGGATTATTCCGCGAATGGCACCTGCTGGGATTATTTTCCGCATGACCACGCGCGCAGCCGGGCCTATCGCTGGGGCGAGGACGGCCTGCTCGGCATCACCGACCGCGAGTGCCGCCTGTGCTTTTCGGTCGCACTATGGAACGGCCGCGACCCGATCCTGAAGGAGCGACTCTTCGGGCTCACCGGCCCCGAGGGCAACCACGGCGAGGATGTGAAGGAGCTTTATTATTATCTCGATGCCACGCCCACACATTCGTGGATGCGCGCGCTTTATAAATATCCGCAGGCTGAATTTCCGTATGCACGGCTGGTGGAGGAAAACCGCCGCCGCGGCCTGCAAGCCGGCGAGTTTGAAGTGATCGACACGGGGGTCTTCGACGACAACCGCTACTTCGACGTGTCCGCCGACTACGCGAAGGTCGATCCCGACCACCTGCTCATCCGCCTCACCGTGGCCAATCGCGGGCCGGAGGCCGCGGTGCTGCACCTGCTGCCCACGCTTTGGTTCCGCAACATGTGGACGTTTGGCTGCACGCGCGAGGGCGTAAAACAGAAACCGCTGCTGCGCCTCGCCGGCGCCGACACGCTTTCCGCCGAGCATGAAACGCTCGGCCGCTATGCACTGCAGTTCGCCCCGTCCTCCGGCGGCATCCGCCCCACACCCCTCTTCACCGAGAACGAAACCAACAACCAGCGGCTTTTTAATTCACCCAACGCCTCGCCGTATGTGAAGGACGCGTTCCACCGTTGCGTCGTCAATGGTGAGAGTGCGGCCGTCAATCCCGACCGCACCGGGACCAAGGCGGCGCTGCATTATGTCCTGGAAATCCCTGCCGACGGCGAGCAGACGGTGGAGCTGCAGTTATACCTCCCGGAAAAAAACACGCCCGTTCCCTTCGGCGAAAAATTTGCCGGCGAGATAGCGCGGGCCCGGGACGAGGCGGACGAATTTTACGGCAATATCATCCCCGCCACCACCTCGGCGGACGAGCGCAACGTCATCCGCCAGGGCTACGCCGGGCTGCTCTGGTCGAAACAGTATTATTATTACGTCGTCGATCACTGGCTCGAGGGCGATCCCGCCACGCTGCCGCCGCCGGAAAGCCGCAAGCAGGGTCGCAATCACGACTGGCGCCACCTTTACAGCCGCGACATCATCTCGATGCCCGACAAGTGGGAGTACCCGTGGTTCGCCGCGTGGGACCACGCCTTCCACATGCTGGTGATGGCGCGCGTCGACCCGGATTTTGCCAAGCAGCAGCTCGTCCTCTTCCTGCGCGAATGGTACATGCACCCCAACGGGCAGCTCCCCGCGTACGAATTCGGTTTCAGCGACGTGAATCCGCCCGTGCATGCGTGGGCCTGCTGGCGCGTTTACAAGATCGCCGCCGCGCGCGGCCAGCGCGACCGGGATTTCCTCGAAAGCGTTTTCCAAAAGCAGCTCCTCAACTTCACCTGGTGGGTCAACCGCAAGGACGCCGACGGAAAAAACCTTTTCGCCGGCGGTTTCCTCGGGCTCGACAACATCGGCGTGTTCGACCGGGGCCAGCCGATCCCCGGCGGCGGCCAGCTTCGCCAGGCCGACGGCACGGCCTGGATGGCGTTTTATGCGGCGACGATGCTCTCGATGGCGCTGGAGCTCGCCTACCACGATGACCACGTCCACGTCGCCTACGAGGACATGGCCTCGAAGTTTTTCGAGCACTTCGTGCAGATCGTCGACGCCATGAACACCGCCGGCGGCACCGGCCTGTGGGACGAGCTGGACGGCTTTTATTACGACCAGATCGACTTCGGCGCCTACACGATGCCGCTCAAGACGCGCTCGGTGGTCGGCTTGCTGCCGCTCATCGCCGTCGAGGTGCTCGATCGCGACCTCATCGACCGCCTGCCCGGTTTCAAGAAACGCTATGAGTGGTTTCAAAAGCACCGTCCCGATCTTTCGCACCACATTACCTATTGCGCCGAGGATTGCTCGCTCGGCCACCGCAAAATCCTGCTCGCCCTGCCGTCGCGCGAACGCCTGGTGCGCGTGCTGCGCTACCTGCTCGATGAAACGGAGTTTTTCTCATCTTATGGCATCCGCAGTGTCTCGAAATGCCACGAGCGGGCGCCGTTCGTTTTCCGCGCCGATGGCCAGGAACTGCGGCTCGATTACACGCCCGCCGAGGGCAACTCCCATCTCTTTGGCGGCAATTCCAACTGGCGCGGCCCGATCTGGTTTCCCATCAATTATCTTTTGGTCGAGGCCTTCGAACGCTATCACGCCTATTATGGCGATTCGCTGCTCGTCGAGGTGCCCACCGGCTCCGGCCGCATGCTCAACCTGTGCGATGCCGCCCACGAAATCGCCCGCCGCCTCGGGTCGATCTTCCTCGCCGGCGATCATGGCCGCCGTCCCGTGCACGGCGATTGCCAGCGCTACGCCGACGATCCGCATTTCCGCGACCTCGTGCTCTTCTACGAATATTTCCACGGCGACAACGGCCGCGGCGTCGGCGCCAGCCACCAAACGGGCTGGACCACGCTCGCCGTCCGCCACCTGGAAGATCTCGCCCGCCGGCGCCACGAGTGATTCGCAAAAACAGCCTGATGAAACAAGGTAGGGCAGGCGTCCCCGACGAGCCGTTCGACCTCGCTCCCGGCTACAGCCGCGGCAACGGCCCCGAGCCTGTCGAGGGGCTCACCCGGAGGGTTCGCTCGACCAAAGTCCAAACGCGAAAGGCGATTGGTATTATGGAGTGGTTTTGAAAACACCGATTGTCATTTAATGGATGACAAACATACGCCGGCTTCGGAACTTGATTTGCCGTTTCGAATGTCACTTTTTCGCCTATATAAATCGAAAATGCTTTAAAAACCGCCGATGGCTCACGGCACCCATCCGCCGGTCGCCTGCAGCGGCGCGAGTTCGCCGCGACGCGTGACCCATGCCGCCAATGCGCGGCGCGCAGCATCTTTGGTTTTTGATTGAGGCAGCATTAGCTCTGCCATCGCAGCCATGCCATCCGCCCGCATCGGCTCATCGACGAGCACAAGCGCGACGAATTCATGCTGCAGTGTCACGCCTTCGTTTTCGCCCGCGGTCACGTTTGAGGCCAGGCCGCCGCCGAGCAGGGCCACGTGCGCATCGTAGCTGCCTGGAGATTTTTCTGTCCGCAAAAATCTCACGCGGCAATGGCCGCTGGCCGGATCGTAGTTCACAGCGAGCAAGCCCGCGATTTTGTCCGACGCCCCGGGCGCGGATGACGGATGCCACTCCGCGCCATCGCACACAAAACACGGCGTGTAAACCGAGCCGCCGCCCCATGTCGCCGCAAGTGCATACTGGCGCTGTGTGAACTGGCGCGAGGCGAAACGGTCGGGCCAGCCGAGATTGTCCCAATAGTTGACATGAAACGCCACTGGCACGAAATCCCGCCACAAGCCGGGCTCTTCACGCAGTCCGGCAAGCCAGCGCTCTGCCGGCGGACAACTGCTGCAGCCTTCGCTGGTATAGAGTTCGACCAACGCCGTCCGCCGCGCACCACTGGCAAAACGCAGTGGTTCGTCCCCGCCCACCGCAGGTGGTTCGACTTGGCTCACCGCAGGCGCCCCGGCCCGCACGGTCGCCACGGCCATGAGCAAAAGCCAAAAGAGTTTCATGCCAGTCCGAGGCCATTCGCGCCGAATTTATTCCGCGGGCAGGGAATCCACGCGGCTCGACAATTGGCACCGTCCGTTCTTGTTTCATGGACACATGCCCGCGCCCACCCAACGTCCCGGACTCCTCATCGCCGACCGCTGGAACGACTACCAGCTCCTCGATTGCGGCGACGGCTTGAAACAGGAACGCTGGGCCAAGTTCACCCTCGTGCGCCCCGACCCACAGGTCCTCTGGCCACGGAGTGGTCCGACTGCGCTCACCGCGGGTGGCGCGGCGCCCGGCGCGAGCTGGGAAAACTGGGACGGTTTCTACCAGCGCAACGAGCGCGGCGGCGGCCGGTGGGAATTCCGCCGCCCGTTGCCCGAGTCGTGGACCGTGCGCTACACGCCGCTCGGCCTCACTTTCAAAATTCGCCCGACGAGCTTCAAGCACACCGGGCTTTTTCCCGAGCAGGCGGTGAACTGGGGCTGGCTTTCCCAAAAAATAAAAACCGCTTGTGGCGAGCCCAGTCGAACCACGGGTGGTGAGCAACGTCGAACCATCTCCGTGCTCAATCTCTTTGGCTACACCGGCGCGGCCACCTGCGCAGCGGCGGCCGCGGGCGCGAGCGTCTGCCACGTCGATGCAGCCGAGGGCATGGTCAAGTGGTGCCGCGAAAACGCCCTGCTCAGCGGCCTCGCCGACGCGCCCATCCGCTACCTGGCGGACGATTGCCTGAAATTCGTCCGCCGCGAGCAGCGTCGCGGCCACCGCTACGATGCCATCATCATGGATCCGCCCACCTATGGCCGCGGCGGCGAGGGCGAGCTTTGGCGGCTCGAAGACCACCTCTGGCCGCTGCTCACCGAGTGCAAAAAAATCCTCAGCGAGCAACCGCTGTTTTTTCTCATCAACGCCTACACCGCGCGCCTCTCGCCCACCGTCGTCGCCAATCTTCTCGCCGGGCTGTTGGGCGACCGCGGCGGCACGATCACCGCCGGCGAGGTGGGTCTGCCCATTGCCGCTGACGGGAAGATTCTCCCCTGCGGCATCTACGGCCGCTGGGAAAGGTGAAGGCTTGATAAGCGATCAATCGGATTTTTGCCACGAAAGGTCACAAAGAAAAGCCTTCGAAAATATAAATCTTCTTTGAGCTCTTTGTGATCCCTTGTGGCTACACTGACTTTAAAACCGCCTCAGCCCGCAGGTTTGCCGCCGGTTGAAGCCGCGGCAGGTGATTCAGCCTTGGTCTCCATCGGCGGCGCCCCCGGTCCGAGATTCTTCGCCAGGAACGCATCAATTGCCTTAAACACCGCAATCCGTGACTCGGTGCTGCTAAAGCCGTGTCCTTCGTGGGCGATAAAGAGCGATTCGGGCGGATGACCGGCCGCCTCGAGGGCATTGATCATGGCGTGCGCCTGTTTGGGCGGAACCGTGCGGTCGTCCTTGCCTTGGATGATGAGCACCGGGGCGGTGATCTTGTCCGCAAAATTCACCGGCGAGATCGATTTCAAGAAGTCTTCGTCGATTTTTAGATCCCCGATCTGCTGTCTCCAATACTCCCGCGCATATTTATATTCTCCGCCGACCATGATGCCCCTGCCAAGGGCCAGCCAGTCGGTCACTCCCGCGATGGATATGCCGCAGCGATAAAGGTCGGGATTGTGTCCCAGCGCAAAAAGGGTGGAATAACCGCCGTAACTGGCGCCGACAATGGCGATGTGCTGGGGATCGGCCAACCCCTTCTTGATCGCCCAACGCGTGCCGTCCTCGATGTCGTCCTGGATGCCGCGGCCAATTTCGCGGCGGCCGTTCTTGTAGAAAGCCTCCCCATACCCGGGCGAGCCGCGATAGTTCATTTGCAGCACCGCATAACCCCGATTGGCGAGCATCTGCACAAGCGGATCGAATTCCCACACATCACGCACCGCCGGGCCCCCATGCGGCATGACGACCAAGGGAAGGTTTTTCTGCGGCCGGCCAGGCGGCAGCGTAAGATAGCCGTGGATGAGCTGGCCGTCGCGCGCCTTGTATTTGACGGGATACTTCGAGGCCATGAGCTCGGGTTTGATCCAGCCCATGCGGGAACCGAGGCGGGTCAGGGTTTGCGTGGTGGTATCGAAAAGATAGTACGTGCCGGGATCCTGGTCGGAAAAGGCGAATACGAGCATGCTTTTTTCGTCATTTGTGCGGCTCTTGATCAGATTAACCGTGTTCGGCAAAGCCGCATCAATCGTCTGTTGATAGGTGGTAAAGTCGTGATCGAACCAACGCACCCGCGGGCCTTCCGTCAGGTAATATACGCCGACCAGCGCCTTCTTTTGATCGGAAAATATCGGCTGATCGAGCGCGATTCCGTCAATGGTTGGGGTTATAATTTCTTTCGGCGCAACATCATAGTCCGGATCATCCATCACGGCATTTCCCAATCCGCCGGTGGCGGGGTCGAAGGGATAAATCGCCCAACGCCGTTTCGGTGAAAGGGCGGCGACATATAGCTTTTGATTCGAATAATCGAAACCCAACGGCCTGATTTCTCCGTGCGACTTATCAGGAGATTGGACGGTATGCCACGGGGCTCCTTCGTTCTCACGGTAAGTAAAACCGTAATTCAACTTATCCGTCAATGTGACACCCACGCGGACACAGCCTGTGTGGTCAACGCCCCAGCGGACAACATTGCCCGGATTGTTGACCACGGTTTCGTATTGGGCGTTGAGCGTGCAAACTTTCGCCACGTCCGGATAAAGCACATCCTCCCCATGGTAGTCGCTTCGGTCGAGCATGAGGATGTTTTGTCCGGCGTCCTCAAAACAATGGATCGTCTCGAAAGCACCAAAGTAGCCCGAGCTATCGTTGACCGCCAGGCTGGCGTCGATGCCGCTGAGAACCTTCCAGTGCCGGCCATCGCGATCCACCGCCGTCACCCCGCTGATAAGCTGGTCCCAAAATGCCGTGGTAAAAACCACCCGCCGATCGCTGATCCAACGGAATGAAATGACCTCTTTGGACGCACCCAATACCGGTACTTGGCCGGGATCGACGCCGGTGGTCTTCCTGTTCTGCATGTCGGAAAAAAACAGGGTCGGCTTTCCTTCGTGCTCGCGCAGGAAGGCAAAGAACTGCCCGTCCGGGGAAAGCTGCATCTGCGAAAACTCCGGCACACGCGCAAAATCCTCGACCGGTATGATCTCAGCCGCCCGCAAAGCGGCCCCGATCGCCACAACTGCCACCATCCATTGGGATAATTTCATGGTAAAAGGAGGTGTTGTGTCATGATTTCGGCATGCTGCAATAGTTTTGCGTATCGCCACCGGATGCTTTGCGCTTCCCCTTCTCTCCGCTTTCCGCTTTTCCGGCCCGATGCCCTCACTCCCTGAATCCTACTTCACCCGCGCCAACGAGCTCCTCGCCCGCGCATGGGCAACCAACGCCCCCGTCCTCGCCCGCCTCGCGCCCATCCTCGGCGAATGCGTCGCCCGCGGCGGCGTCATCCACACCTTTGGCAGCGGGCACAGCGAACTCGTCTCGCGAGAAATCATCGGCCGCGCCGGCGGACTCGTCTGCGTCACCGGCATCATCGATCCCACCGCCGGCTTCATCGAAAACCTCCCCGGCTATGGCACGCGGCTCGCCGCGCGCTATGACCGCCAGCACCAGCTCCTGCCCGGCGAGGTGCTCATCGCCATTTCCAATTCCGGCAAGAACTGCTCGCCGATCGAGGTCGCCCTCCACGCCAGGCAAAAAGGCCTCACCGTTGTCGCTCTCACCTCCCTTGCCATGTCGCAGGCCACGCCCAGCGAACATCCCAGCGGCAAAAAACTTTCCGACGTCGCCGACCACGTGCTCGACAACGGCAGCGTGCCCGGCGACGCCATCGTGGAGGTTTTTCCCGCCGACTTGTCCGCCAAAGCTTCAGCGACGGCGGAAGCCTCGGCAAAGGCGGGGCCGACCAGCACGCTCATCGGCTGCTCCGTGCTCAACTGGCTGATGCTCGGGACCCTCGACTGGCTGAAACAAAATAAGCACCCGCTGCCCATTTTGCGCAGCCAGAACCTTCCCGGCGCCATCGAGCACAACCGCGACCTTGCGCAAAAATACAAGGGCCGCCTCAGCCGCCAACTGGCGTGATCGGTTCCGCCCGAACACGCCCTAGGCCATTTTGCAGCCATCGTTGGGTATTTTTTCCCTTTTATTTCATTCGATCCATTCTGTCTAGATACCGTCTCTATGAAAATCGGCATTGATGGCGGCGGCACCAAGACGGAGTGCATCCTGATCGATGTGCGCGGCAAAGTTCTCGCGCGCCACACCGCGCCCGGTTGCAACCCAAGCGTCACCGGCCCCGAGCGCGCCCGGGAAGTTCTTCGCGCCGCGCTGCGTGGGCTGGCCATTGGCCAGTCGCCACCGGTCATCGCCCGCACGCTGCTCTGCATGGCTGGCAACCGCACCTTCTGGCGGGAAGCGGCGACCGCGCTCGCCAAGGAAAAAATTTACGGTCCCGTCGAGACCGTCGATGACTCACTCCCCGTGCTTGAGCTCGCGACCGGCGGCGGATCCGGCCTCGTGCTTCATGCCGGGACCGGCTCGTTCGTCGCCGCGCGCGATGCAGCGGGAAAGCTTCATTACGCCGGCGGGCTCGGCTGGCGTCTCGGCGACCCGGGCAGCGGCTACGAACTCGGCCGTCTCGCCATCGTGCACGCGCTGATCGAGCTGCAAGGCTGGGCGCCGCCCACGCGCCTCACCAAAATCGTGTGCGATGCCACGCAGCTTACCGACGCCAGTGCCATCGCGCATTTTGTTCACCAGCATGCCGAGCCCAACCAGCAAATCGCTGCCCTCGCGCCAGCCGTGCTCCAGCTCGCCACCGAGGGCGACCCCGCCGCGCGCCAGCTTCTCCTCGACGCGTGTCAACCCCTGCTCGAACTCGCGCAACGCGTCGCCACCAAGCTTTTCCCCGATGTACCGCCCAAACAGCTGCGCGCGGGCCTGAGCGGGCCCATCCTGACCCATCCGGTTGTCGTCGCCGCGCTTGAGTCGCGATCGCCACTGTCACTCTTCGCCATCGCCGAGCGGCCGATCGAAGGCGTGCGGCGGCTCCTGATAAAACCCTAGGGTGTGTTTTTCGCCGCCGATCGCGCGGATAAAACACGGATGGATTGGGTGTGTTTTCCTCCTATTTGTGGGCGAGTGCCCTCACCCCGCATCAACTGAATGGCGACGAGTGCACAGCCTCGGCGGCGGGCGAGGGCACCCGCCTCACAGCAAATCAATTTCTATCCGCGCTCATCCGTGCAATCCACGGCAAGAATTTCTTTGTGTCTGCCTGGTCGACAGCAACATTTCCACCTGTTTCACCATCTATTGTGATCGCCATCGAATCCATCGAAATCCTCTCCGAGGCCAAGTGGCGTGCCAGCCAGCGCGCCCACGAGTTGCGGGTGCGCACCTGGACCGACCCGCATCAGGCGCGGGCCGCGCGCGGCGAGAAGCATCCGGTCCATGATTTTCTGTTCGATTACTACTCGTTTCGCCCCGCCTGGCTGCGCCGCTGGCACCCGGGGCCGGATGTCGTGCTCGCGGGCGGCGGTGCCCATGAATTTCTGCGCTGGTCCGAATACCGCGAAACATCCGATGGCGTGACAATCGACCCGGCCACGCTGCCGCCCAAGCGGAGGGAGTTCGCCGCGTGGCTGCGCGACCTGCTCGTGGCGACGCAGGCCCGGCCGGCGTTTTTTGGCTGCCACGGGCTGCATGAATGGGCGATGGTTTACCGCCTGCCGCCAGGGGAAATCCGCCACGGGGCGTGGCCGCTGCGTTTTCCGCCCGGCGAACTGGCCCGCATTGTCGAAAGCCTGCCGGTGTGCTGCACCCATTTCGACGCCTTCCGTTTCTTCACGCCCGCCGCGCGGCCGCTCAACCGCACGCAGCCGTCGCGCGCGACCGTGCCGGAGCACGAGCAGCGCGGCTGCCTGCATGCGAACATGGACCTTTACAAGTGGGCCTTCAAACTCGCGCCCTTCGCACCCAGCGAGCTCATCGCCGACTGCTTTGCGCTCGCGCGGGACATCCGCGAGGTGGACATGCGCGCCAGCCCCTATGATTTTTCCGCGCTCGGTTTCGCGCCGGTCAAAATCGAAACGCCCGGTGGCCGCGACGAGTACGAACAACACCAGCGCATGTTTTCCGCCCGCGCCGATCCGCTGCGCGCGCGGCTCCTCGCCCTGTGCAGGCGCCTGCTGGCCGGCTAGTTCGCGACGCCACGAGAGCATTTTAAATGGAACTGGAACCATACCGCCATGGACCGCGGCGAGGAGGTCGTTCCCTCCAATCAGACGCTTGGTAAGCGGTCAGCCGGATTTTTTGCCACGAAAGATCACATAGCGCACAAACAAGGATTATTCTCCGTGTTCTTCTTGTCCGCCGAAGCCGTGGCGAAGGCGGATGCGATCCTTCGTGGCTAAGCTAATTTTTAAACCGCTCTAATTCGCCCCGGCCAGCACGCCGATGCCAATGGCTTCTTCCTGCTCCTCGCTTTCTTCCTCCGGCAGCTCCTCCAGCGGCGCAAAGCGCTCCGACGCAAAACCGAGCTCCTCCGAACCGGCGTGAAAGGGATCGGGCGGATTGTGCAGTTCCTCGAGCAGCAGGCCGACCGTCGCGGTCTCGCCGCCTTTCACGACCTTCTCGCGGCCGAGAAACACCTCGCGGACCGTGTAGACTTTCCCCTTCACCGGCAGCTGCGTGTAGATCGCCAGGATGAACTGGGGAAACGCATCGTTGATGCAGACGACTTTCTGGCCTTTGATCATGGGAGAAATCTTAACAGAAAAAATCAAATGTCGAACTCAGGAATGCGGGAAAGAAAACAACGTCGGCCATTTTTTTCGTAATTCCCTGAGTTCCAAACAAATTTATTTCTAACAGGCTGCTGGAGTATTTTCTGCTTCTGCAAAGTGTAACCCATTAGGTTACACAACGATTGAGATTCCTCGCTTCTCTCGGAATGACAAAGGCCTTTTCGTGATCTGTGCGTGTCGGTCTCGACCAAGATGCCGCCTTTCACTCGATCCGTCCCTCGTCGAAATCGATCAGGTCGGGCACGCTTTTGATTTCGCCCATGCGGTCGGCGCAACCCATCGCAGTCAGCGCCTCCTTGAGAAATTCCTGGCCGGCCGGCGTCAGGCCCTTTTGCACGAGTTCGCGATTCCACTTTGCCGCGCGCACGTCGGCGGGGAGCAAGGCCCGCAGCTTTTCTTCGATTTCCCCGTCGGTGGCCGACTCGAAGACGATTTTTTCGACCGCACCGGGGTCGATGCCGAGGTGCAGGCAGAGGAACCGGTCGATCCCGCGCTTGTAGTTTTTCGCGTAGCTTGGCGGCAGCGCGCCGTGAACCTTGGCGTAGTGGCACTTCGCGAGAAACCGCGGCAGGTAAAGCAACCCCGTCGCCGCATGCGGCACATACGGCGAAGGCAGGCAGGTGAGCACGGC
>DATMNP010000120.1:0-5979 GCA_035568935.1 Opitutaceae bacterium
CGCCCGGCGGGTTGGGAAAAGGAAATTAGCCCAAGGCTTTTTCGAAGGAAGTCTTTTAATGATGGAGCGCGGCGTCCTCCGACGCGCTCTCGTCTGTTGATCGTGCGCCAAATAAGGCATCGATTTCTAAGAATTTAGCTGCATATCCGTCATATCAATATGCCCCCGTTTCCCCACGGTCTTCTTGGTAAATTTGGCGTCTCGACGGTGGTTCTCTGCTTCTTTGGCGGCTTGGCTCTCGCGGCTCCGGCTCCGAGCCAGGCGCCTGCGGCTCCTGCGACAACCGGCCAAGCCTCGTTGCCACCCGAGCCGCTGCCACCGCGCTTGCGTGGACTGACTCCTGAACAACAAGGCGAGGCCGAGGAGCAATATCGTCGGGTTATATCCGCTTGGGATGATAGTCTGACCAAAGGGCAGGTGGAATTGCGCTATAAGCAACAATCGGAATCCTATCACAAGGAAAGGCGGGAGCTTTCCCTCCTGCCTAGTTCTGCCCAAGGCTATACGTGGCAATCTGCCGCGCAGATTGCGCAGTTGAGCGATGAGGAGATCGCGCACCTCGGGCGCGATAAAATTCTGATCGAGGACAGGATGTTCTCGCAATGGTTTCAGGCCTACACTGAGCCTCAGCGGTCGGTTTTCATCACGAGCGATTCAATCCTCAACGCCTTTCACGTGCTCTTTGAAGACTCATTTCGCGAGCTCGAGCTCAGGCGTTCGCCGCAACTTCGGAAAAACCTCGAAATAATTGTCGAGCAAGCCCGGGAAAATTTCAAAAGCAGCGGTTATCCGGCCGATGCAACAGCTCCTGGTTGGCGGCAGGCGCAACTGGTCGTGGGCCCGGCACTACGACTTTTGGGAACGCCGCTCGATTTTTTTGATGCTGACGTGCGGCAGGAAATCGAGCGGCAGGTGGCAAAAATCCGTGCGGCCGAGGCGGTCGAACTGCCCGAATGGCTTGGCCCGCCGTCGGCGACGCTGATTGCTCTCGATTACCGCCGCTGTCGCCCGGTGGGTTTTTATGCAGGCACCCCGCGGCTCGCTGACTATTTTCGCGCCGTGCGGTGGTTGCAAATGGTTCCTTTTCGGGCCGACCGCGACAATGAGCTGTCCGCCATTTGTTTTCTGGGTTACGGGCTCAATGCCAATCCCGATTCGACGGCGAAATACTTCTTTGACCAGTATAATGCGCTCATCGGGCTGGCCGATGAGCGAGATTTGTCTGAGGCTGCTTATGAGTTTCAGAACCTTTTTTCCGATTCCGAGAAGACGTGGAAGGACAAACTGTTCAGCCTGCGCCAGTGGTTGTTGCGCGACACGGTTTCCACCCATGATTTTAGAAAATTGTGCGACAGCATGAGGCTTCCGCCGAATGCAGGGGACAATCTGGCTGAAATTCAGTTGCATGTTTTATCCGCCAGCCGGCTGCCCGACGCGGTGCTATTCCAGCAACTGGCAAATGACGGCGCATCTCCTGAAGGTCTAGCGGTTGCCACGATGCTAGGCTCAACGTTCGCGAAAAAACATATAACCAACATTCCGGCTGACAAACTGGCCAAGGCTTTGGCAGCCGCGCAGCGCGAACGCGCGCACAAGTCCCACGGCTGGCGCCAACAATCTGCGCTCTATGAGGATTATTTGCGTGTATTGGATTCGCTATTCATGCCACCCGACTCCAGCGCGCCGGATTTTATGCATAACGAGGCCTGGGCCGCAAAATCGTGTCAGACCGCGCTTGCTGGTTGGGCCCAGATGCGTCACGCCCTCACACTGCAATCCAAGCTTTCGGAGGAATACTTGGGTCTCACCGAAGTTCCGCCCGGTTTTGTTGAACCTAATCCGGTCTTTTTCGACCGATTGGCGGGCTTGATTCAACGCACCAGCGAATCGCTGTACAGCGCTGGTGCATTCACACCAACCGAAGAGTACATTGCTGAGAGACTGAGTGAAGACGCGGCGTTTCTTGAAGCGCTCGGGTTCGACAAGCCGGGTGCAGCGCCCAGTGAGGAGGAGAAACTCAACCTCGCTGACCAAACGCACTATAGGGAAGTAATTTGGGAGGACAAAGCCTATCTTCATAGCTGGAAGGAGCCGACTTCTGGCTTGGATTCTCCGGCGGAGTTTCAATCCTATTTTCACAATTTGATCGCCGCTTTCCGGGAGGAAGCCGATCGTTACGAACGCGGAGAAGGGCAACTCGATCCTCGCGACACGGGTGCGCGAGAGCGATGGGTGGAGCTGGAACGCAGCGCCCGCCGTTTGGAAGCGCTGGCCTATAAGCAACTCCGCCAGCAACTTTGGACGGACGAGGAAACCGACTTTATAAAAGCATACGGCAAGATTATGGCCGGTGTCATGGGTTATGCTGGAAACTCCTGGCTCACGCCTCTCGATGATGCTCCCCGCTGGGTTGAAGTACACGCCAATCCCAACACCGACACATCACTCGCAGTCGGCATCGGCCGCCCACGGCTGATCCATGTTCTTTATCCTTGGAACGGTACGGAAATCCTCTGCCAGGGAGCGGTCATGGCGTATTACGAGTATCCGTCCAAGCAGCGGCTGACCGATGGTGAATGGCTCCAACTGCTCGATTCCAAGAAGGCGCCGCCCCTTCCCGATTGGATCGCTCCTTATTTCGCCAAATGATTCTCTGTTAACCATAATCATTCTCCGTTCGAGGCGGGGAGGGGCGGGCTATTTCCTCCTGCGACCAGTTTCGGCTTGGGGCGGTGTTGCCGCGCAGCCACTCGAGCAGCATGCGCACGGCGTCAGGAACGTTTTGGATGCTCATGCTTGGCCCGCATCAGCGTGAATTAGCGTTCATCTGTGGTTAAAATGCATGGGTCCGATCCGGCTATCGGTTTCTGCGCCTTCGATCTGGAACGCCGTGCCTTCCATCGACCCGCGCTGCGCCGTGACGATCGCCTCGATGAGCGCCTTGGCTTTGAGGAGGATTTCATCGAATTCCTCGTCGGCTGCGGACAACGCCACCACGGCTCCACCAACGCCCATCGACAATTGGCCGGCTGCCGCCACGATGGTCCGGATGGCGATGCTCAGGTCCGCCGTGCCATTGAGGCTCAAATAACCCATCGCCCCCGAATAAATCCCGCGCGCGGCTCCTTCCAATCGATCGATGATTTCCATGGTGCGGATTTTTGGCGCCCCGGTCATCGATCCGCCGGGAAAGGCGGATTTGACGCAGTCCATGACCGATTGGTTCGGGGCCAGCGCGCCCTCGACCGTGCTGACGAGCTGGTGGACGGTGGCGAAGGTTTCAACGTCCATCAGTTTCGTCACCTTGACGCTGCCCGCCTTGCACACCCGGCCCAGGTCGCTGCGCAAGAGATCGACGATCATCAAATTTTCCGCGCGATTTTTTTCACCCGTGCGAAGCTGTTGCGCGAGCCGGCCATCTTCGGCCGGATCACTTCCGCGCCGGGCCGTGCCCTTGATGGGTTTTGCCTCCACCCGGCCTTCGCCGTCAAAACGGAGAAATCGCTCCGGGGAGGAACTTAAAACATTCACCCCTGCAAACTTTAGGAAGGCGGAAAAGGGAGCGGGATTGATCCGCTGCAACGTTCGATACAGGGTAAAAGCATCCACCGAAATAGCATCGGTGGTAAGTTTGTTGGTGAGACAAACCTCGTAGGTTTCCCCGGCCTCGATCTCTTGCTGGGCTTCCTTGATGCGCGCGAGGTAAGTCGCGCGGTCTTGTTGCAGCTTGAAAATCACCGGGGCCCGCTGCTCCCCGTGTTTCAAGGCCGGTGGAGCGCCCAGCGTTCCCAGGCCTTCCGCCATTTCGCGAAACCACGCTTCAGGCGCTGGGGCATTTTCATCCACGAGCGCGGCGAGGTAAATCTCCCTGGCGACATGATCGAACGCGATGAAGCGATCGGAAAAAATGAACATCGCGTCCGGCTGATCCGAGGGGTGGGGTCCTTTCCCCTCGCATTCCTGTTTCAGTTCATAACCCAGGCAACCTACAAAGCCGCCGGCAAAATCGAAGGGAAGATCGGCCCGCGAGCATTTATTTGCGTCCAGTTCACGCGCCAGGAAATCAAAAATACTTTCATGCTGCGTGGTCTCCTGGCCGTTCCGCCGGATTTGCAGCCGGCGGTCGCGGCTATGATAGCGGATGACGGCGCCCATCGGCCCGGATGCGTCGCCCATGAACGAGAAGCGGGACATGCCATCGCGGATCGCAGCCGAATGCAGCCAGAAGGCGGATTCGGATTTATCGAAATAGCGGAGAAAAACCGCTTCAGGATCGGCGAACTGGCCCAGCCGCCGATACGTGAGCGAAAACCGCGGCGTGCCCGGCGGGGTGGAGGCCACTGGCACGGGCAAGGAGCGCGGCCGGGCTTCCACCGAAAGATCGCGAAAGTTCTTTAGCAAGGTGAGCCCGTGATCCGAGCCGATAGACTCGGGATGAAACTGTACGCCCCAGATCGGTTTGGTCCGATGAGCCAGCCCCATCAAGAGGCCGTCCGGGGTCCAGGCCGTTGCGCGCAGGACTTCCGGCAACGCAGGATCGACGATGAGCGAGTGATAGCGCACGGCCCGGAAAGGAGAGGGCAGGCCGCGGAAAACACCATCCCCCCCATGGATGATGTCGCTCAACCGTCCGTGCATGACCTGCGCGGCGTTGAGGATTTTGGCGCCGAAGAGGTGGCCGATCCCCTGGTGCCCAAGGCATACGCCCAAAATTGGCAGATTGGACTCCAGGATGGCCTGCCGGCCGATCCCGAAATCTTTTTCCCGCTCGGGCCGGCCGGGCCCCGGCGAGATGACAATATTATCCGGGTGCAGGGCGGCTGCTTCGCTCCAGCTCATCTGGTCGTTTCGGATTACGATCGGCGCTTCACCGTTTATTTCAGCCAGGTACTGGAATAAATTATAGGTGAACGAATCGTAATTATCGATGAGAAGCGTTTTCATGCCGCGAGGACGGTATTTGGTAATTTGTAGTTAGCCGTTGGTCTTAGCCGCCGAACGCTGAAACCAGCTAACAGCTACAAACTCCCAAATCAATTTTAACCACGGATTTCACGGATAATCACGGATTCGATTCGGTTTTAACCACGGAGGGCCACTGATTATCACTGATGAATTGCCCCAAATTTTTTAACCGCGAATGGACGCTAATTCACGCGAATAGGCTGCGACGAAAAACTGTGCTGCCAGAGCAACCCGACGGCCCAGTAGAGTTTTTTAGCAGCCAATTCGCGGTTAAAGACCTAAACCGAGTTAATAAGTGCGTATAAGTGTTGTTCATAAGTGGTTAAAAATCCGATCTGAATCCGCGAGCATCCGCGTAATCCGCGGAAAAAATCAGCCCTTTTGTGGCTGTCAGAAAATAACCTTTCGCCTTGGCCGGCGTTTGCTTGACTGGCGATCGATGGCTGACTCTCACAGCGCGGAATCGAAAAGCAACCGGCAGGAAGATTGGGTGTTGGCTGCGCTTCAGTCGGTTCTTCCCGACAGCTGCGGCGTGGCCTGCTGGATTTCGACCTGGCCGGTTCCCCCGGGGCCCGAAATCGAGACGCAGGCGGTGAGAGCCGCGGTGGAATCGAGGAAAAAGGAATTTGCCATGGGGAGAGCGGCGGCCCGGGAAGCCCTGCGAAAAATCGGGCATCCGCCCGTGGCTATTCCCGTCGGGGAAGGGCGCGCGCCCGTTTGGCCGGCCGGGGTCGTCGGGAGCATCGCGCACAAAGAGGGGATTGCCGTGGCCGTGGCCGCGCGAGCCGCCGATTTGGTCGGGCTGGGCGTCGATATCGAGGAGACCGGGGCTGTGACGGAGGATCTTTGGCCGGATCTCCTGGACCCGGTGGAACGAGCTTTTCTTCGCTCGCTCCCGCCGGGCGATCGCCCGCGTTTTGCCACCGCGATGTTCGCGGCCAAGGAGGCATTTTATAAGTTCCAGTTTCCCCTCACGAAGGAATGGGTCGGTTTCCTGGACGTGGAATTAACGAT
>DATMNP010000121.1:0-71891 GCA_035568935.1 Opitutaceae bacterium
CCTTGGCCCGGAGGGTTTGCGTCCGGAAGGAGCTGCCG
Source organism: Opitutaceae bacterium (assembly GCA_035568935.1). Lineage (GTDB taxonomy): Bacteria > Verrucomicrobiota > Verrucomicrobiia > Opitutales > Opitutaceae > DASRHD01. The sequence goes on from DATMNP010000121.1 coordinate 39, forward strand.
CGGCGTTCCGGCAGAGGGGGATAGCCTCTCCGAGGATTGTGACCTCGTCTGCCCCGTGGGCACCCGACGAGGTCATCCCTTCGGGACTCGGCCTTGGGTCTCGGCCATCTTCGCGCTGTCGCGCTTCGTCCCACCCTCTGCCGCGCCTTGCGGCCAGCTCATCCGGACGCAAACGACATCACGTTTTATTTCCAAAACACACCCTAACACCTGCATCCTGCTATTATGTGATATTATGCGCATCACGTTCAGGCCGCAGGCATCCGAAAAACTGGCGGGGCCAGGATACTGGCCCCGCGATTTGGTGTGGAAATCGAAACAGAACTGGCTAGGTTGAATGAGGCCAGAGAAAAAGCCGTGAAGAAATAAGGATCACGCCAGCAACGGCCTATTGAATATCCATCAATTTACTCTTAAAGCTTATCCTTAAGCCTGCACCATGAGCCGCAACTAACGTCTTTTACCATGCCAACAGAGGAAACGCTATCCGGTTCACTGCCTGTCGCCCAGCCGCCACCCACGAACCTGATCCAGGTCAATGGCACCACCCTGCCCGAGAACTTCGCCCACGACCTGAATAACTACATCGCGATCATCAACGGCTATTCTGAAGTCTGCATGGCATACCTGGGCAATGGTCATAACGACGAGAAACTCCAAAAATATCTCAATGCGATCCACGAGGCCACCCAGCACGCCGCGGATTTCACGCGCCAGCTCATGGTATTGAGCAGCCGAAAAAAACCTCTTTCCGCCGCCTCCTTCAAAGGATTTCCCCAAGGCGGCGAATCCATCTTTATCATCGACGATGAAGTCGTCTTGCGCGATTTGCTCCGCACCGTGCTCGTGCAGCACGGCTACCGCATCACCCTGGCCGGTACGGGCGAGCAAGCGACCAAGGTTTTTTCTGCCTCGCCGAAGGCCTTCGACATTGTCCTGCTCGACCTGCAGCTCCCCGACACATCCGGCCTCATTGTCCTCAATCGCATCAGGCAACTGCGTCCCACGCAAAAAGTCATCGCCGTCAGCGGCTGCATCGATACCGAGACTGCGGCCATGCTCAAGCGCCTCGGGGTGCAGGACCACCTGCTCAAGCCTTATCACCTCTCGGCCCTCGGGTGCGCGATACGGAACGTGTTAACGCATGCAACGTAGGTCGGGGTTTATCCCCGGCGTGTCGGGCGTAAATCCCGACCTGCAATTCTGCAAACCGTGGCGTTACAATCCACGCCGCTCAAAAATATTTTTTGATCAGCCGGCGCAAAATTGGCCGCACCTGCCGGGCCAGTCCCTCATTCGCATAGCCCACCCAGGCCACGGGTGAAGTCGTGTCGAGCGGCCCGCGCAACGGCCCGCCGCCAGGTGCTTCGACCACGCCACCCGCTTCCGTCAGCAGCAGTTCCGTGCAGATGTCGTAAGGATGGCAGACGAGCGACGAGCCGAAGCCAAGCTTCGCAAATGCCAGCGGCCGCAGGTCGCCGACCATGCGGTCGTGGCCCGCCAGCAATTCATAGATCTGGCCGCCCGTCGTGAGGTATTGGTCGTCGAACACCACCGGCGCGCCGGGCCGGCCCAGCCCGTAAAGCTCGCCCCACAATTCTTCCTCGACTCGCGCGAGCAGCGACTTGCCCTCGGGGAAAAACTTCACGAGCGAGGCGAAGCCATGCTGGAAATCCCGCGCCGGCGAAGGCTGGGGCGAAAACCTTTTCCGCGTGCCGCTGCGCACGTCGATGGCCTCGGCCACCAGCCGGTGCGCCCCGCCGCCGCGCACCGCACTCAACTGGTCCGCCCGCCCCTGCTTGCTGGTGGGCAGCTCCGTCATGGCCGCGACCACCAGGTCGGCGAGGTTGGTCTGGGCGCCGCGCTGCGGCGCGAGCGCCGCCAGGGTCCAGGCACTGCGCTTGTCATGCATCAGGTTCCGCGTGCCATCGATGGGGTCGAGGATGCACTTGAACACCGTGCGGGCGACCGGCGTGCCGAGCGGAAACGTGACCAGCTCTTTGTCCTCGATCCCCTCCATCACGAGTTCGACCGGCCAGGCGCGGGGCCAGTTTTTCTCGAACCAGGCCATGATCGCCTCCTCGCCCACCCGGTCCACCTGGTAAATCGTGTCGGCCGCGGTGACCGCGGCCACGCAGGCGAAACTCGCCTGGCTTTTTTTTCGCGCGGCCAGCAGCGTGGCGAGGATGTGGTCCTGCAGCGCGCACAACAGTCGGCGGGCGCGATGAAGCTGGGCGTTGTTCATGCCGGTTGTTTTTGGGAATTACGCCTCGATTGTCTAACTTAACCGGCCGGCTTCCTCGCCATTTTTCGTCAAGGCCACCGCAAAAGTGTAACCCATTGGGTTACACCCAGAGCAAGAGACGGCGCTCTTGTTTGTAACGTATTATGTTACAAAGAGGATTTCTCTATTGGGCTACACTTCCACCGAGGTTCACGTTTACAGCAGCACCACGATTTTCCCGAATTGTCCGCCGCGCTCCATGAGCGCAAAGGCCTCGGCCGCGCGCGTGAGCGGAAACACCTCGCTCACGACGGGCTTGAGCCGGTGCAGTGCGACAAGCTCCAGCATCCCGGCAAAATCGCAGGGACTGCCCATCGTCGATCCCAACAGCGAAAGCTGACGCCAGAAAATCTTGCGCAAAGCCACGCCGGACGGGTTGCCGCGCGTTGCGCCATAAAACACGATGCGTCCGCCGGGCGCGGCGAGATCAATGAGATCAGTGAACCCCTCTCCGCCCACGCTATCCACAATCACGTCAAACGGCCCGTGCGCCCTGGCCAGCGCCGCCGCCCAGCCCGCCTCCTTGTAATTAGCCCCGCCCGCGGCGCCGAGCGCGACGGCGCGGGAAAGCTTTTCCGCGATGCCGGACGTGACAAAAACCTCCGCGCGCTGCGCCGCCGCAAGCTGCAGGGCAAAAAGCGCCACGCCGCCGCCGATGCCGGTGATGAGCACGCGGTCGTCCGGCTTGAACCGGGCCCGGGTAAAAAGTGAGCGATAGGCCGTAAGGCCGGCGAGCGGGAGCGCCGCCGCTTCCTCCCAGGTGAGATGCGCCGGCTTGGGCACAAGGTTGGCCGCCGGCACGGCGACTTTCTCCGCGAGCGTGCCGTCGCGCGGAAGGCCAAGGATGGAAAATGCCTCGCCCTGCGCCGATTCACGACCGCCCCAGCCGAGGCTCGGGTTGATGATGACTTCGCGCCCCAGCCATGCGGCATCGACACCGGCACCGGCACTCTCGACGATACCTGCCCCGTCGGATCCGGGAATGCAGGGAAACTTCAGCCCGGCGTACTGGCCGAGCTTGATCCACAGGTCGCGACGATTGAGCGCTGCCGCCCGCAGGCGCACGACCGCCTCACCCGGCCCAGCCTGCGGATCGGTCACGCTGGCAATCTTAAGCTCATTGACGGCGGCAAGTTGAGCAACACGCATGACTACAGATCCGTACAATTGAACCGCTAATGACAGCTTTTTTTAACCGCGAATGAACGCCAATAGACACTAATAAAAAACCATGCCCATATGCAGACTGGTCAGACTTCTGAGGCTATTCGCGTCCATTCGCGGTTAAAACAAATACGTTATTCCAAAGAAACCTCAATTTTTAAGCTTTTATTTGGCGTTTGGGTTTTTCAGAGGTGCTGAATCACGTCCACCGGCTTGAAACGGACTTTTTTCGTCGTGGCGTATTTGTCATCGGCGGCACGATAGCCGGCGGCGCCGGCACACAGCGCCGTACAGCCTTGAGCGGCCAGGCCGAGAATTTCGTCATATTTCGGCGGCTCGATGCCTTCCATCGGGCAGACATCCACGCCGAGCAACGCGGCCGAGGCCATGAACTGGCCGAGCGCGATATAAACCTGGTGGGTTTGCCACATGTCGAGGTAGCCGCCCGCCCGCGCCTTTTCAAGGCTGCCGAGCATGATGTCGCGATAACCCTTGAGGGCATCCTTGGTGCCGCCGCGCACCTCGACGATGCGGTCGATGTAACGGCCGACATGATCCGCACCGAGATTTTTTCGCACCGTAAAGACGACGTAATGGGAGCATTCGACGGGCTGGGTTTGCCCATACGAAGCAGCGGAGAGTTTTTGCCGCGTGGCCGGGTCCTGCACGACGATGAATTTCCACGGCTGCAAGCCGAACGATGACGGCGCGAGCACGAGCGCCTGCTCAAGCGCGGCCCAAGTGTCGGCCGGAATTTTTTTTGATGGATCAAATTTCTTGGTGGCGTAGCGCCAGTTGAGGGCCTCGAGCAGCGTGTCGGAGGTAATTGGTTTCATAGTGAAAGAGAACAGAACGAGGTGAGAAAGGACGCTTTGTCAAAGCGCCAGCGCAGATTGCTCAAGAAGCTCGGATGAGCTTCGCGCGCAGCTTGCCCAGCAGCAGGCTGAACTCATCGTGGCCCTCAATTTTCACCAGCCACAGCACCACGCCATAAACCGCCACGCCGAGTGGGATCAGGCCGGCCACCGCCATGAAATCGCCGCGCCGGCCCAGCCCCGCCCCGGCCAGCCAGTGCTGCCCGGCCCAGACAAACACGCTCATCGCAAGCGTGGCGGCGCACACCTTGGCCACGCTCCGCCAGAGCAGCCCGAAGTGCATGCCGGGCACGCGCCGGGCCAGCGCGCGTTGCAAAAGCAGGGTCTGCACAATGATGGCCGTGGTGCTGGCCAAAACCAGCCCGGCCGCCCCGAGCGAGCGCCGCAACACGAGACACAGGACCAGATTGATCACAAAATCGATCAACGCAATTTTCACCGGCGTCGCCGTGTCCTTCATCGCGTAGAACGCGCGCACGGTCAGGTTCACCACCGAAAAAAACGGCAGGCCCACCACGAACAAAGCGAGCAGCGGCGTCATCGCGTGCGAATCTTCCGCGGTGAACTTGCCGTGCTGGTAGAGCAGCCGCACGATCGGCCCGCTCAACAACGCGAGGCCCGCCGCCGCCGGCACGTTGATGATCAGGACGAGCCGCAGGCCCTTGCGAAAATCGCCGGCCATCGCGGTAAAATTCCGGGCCACCGCATGCTTCGCGATCAACGGATAGACGACGGTCGATACGGCAATGGCGAACACACCGATGGGCAGCTCCATCAGGCGGTTGGCATAGAACAGCAGCGCACCCGCCGAGTCGTTGATCGAGTAGGCCAGCAGGCCGGAAACCGTGGTGTTCACCTGGTAAATCGCCGTGCCCAGGAATCCCGGGGTCATCAGCGCGGCGATTTCGCGCACGCGCGGCGACAACCCAAGATCAAAACGCGGCCGCCAACCGTCGTGGATCAGGACACCCGCCGGCACCGCCATTTGCAGGAAACCGCCCACCAGCACACCCGCGCACCACCAGTGCACTTCGCCCAGGGGCGTTTTTGCCCAGTGCAAGCCGCCAACGCCGAGCGAAAGGATCATCGAAAGATTCAGCCAGATGGGCGAAAGCGCCGGTTCGGTGAAACGTTCGAAGACATTGAGGGTCGCATTGAATGCCGCCGCAATGCACACCAGCGCCAGATACGGGAAAAGAAGGACGGTCAGGTCAGCCACGAGATACCATTTTGGCTCAAGGCCGGCGACAAGCCGCGAGCGGCTGAAGACCAGCATGGCCAGCACGATGAGGCCGCCCGTGACGATCACCAGCCAGCTGACCACCTTGTTTAACAGCACATACGCGCCCGGCCGGCCGTTTTCATGCAGCTCCTCCTGGAGTGTCGGCACAAACGCCGCCGTCAGCGAACCCTCGCCCAGCAGGCGGCGAAACAGGTTTGGCAGCCGAAACGCCGTGGTGAACGCCGTGTTGAAGATACTCGCGCCAAAAATCCATGCGCTGAGCTGGTCGCGCACCAGCCCGAGCACGCGGGAAATTATCGTGAGAAACGAGATGACGCCGATGTCCTTGATCTTTTTCGACACGGCCTCAGTTTTCGCGACGGGGTTTTCCCTTAGCAAGAATTAACCCTGTGGCATTGACGCTGCCGCCTCCCGGAAACACTCTGCCCACCATGCCGCTCGTCCCTAAACTCGTCGAGAAGCTCCAGCGCCATCCGAAGCGCATCGTCTTCCCTGAAGGAAGCGATCCGCGCATCCTGCAGGCTGCGCGCCAATGGGTCACCCGCCGCATGGGTGTCCCCATCCTGCTCGGCGACCGCGTCGCCATCAAGACCGCCGCCACCAAGCTCGACATCAACCTCGAGGGCATGCGCCTCATCGAGCCGATCCGCAGCGAGGACTTTGAGGTTTTGGCCGGGGAATTCACCCAGCTCCGCCGCGACAAAGGCCTCACGCCCGACGAGGGCCGCGCCGCGATGTGCGACACCAATTACTTCGCCACCATGATGCTCGCCACCGGCCGGGTCGATGCGCTGGTGGCCGGGGCCACCGTCACCGCCTCCAGCGCCCTGCGCCCGCTTTTCCAGATTATCCCGCGCCTGGAAAACGTCCGCGTCGCCTCGTCGCTCATGATTCTCGACTTCGACGAGAAAAAAGTCGGCAGCGACGGCTCGCTCTTCCTGGCCGACTGCGGGGTCATCCCCGACCCCACCGCCGAGCAGCTCTGCGACATCGCGCTTTCGACGGCGATGATCGCCCACCACCTCACCAACGAGATTCCGCGCATTGCCATGCTCAGTTATGCCTCGAAGAGCACTTCCAGCCAGCCTTCGCTCGTCAAAGTGCGCACCGCCACTGAACTCGCCCGCGCCAAGGCCCAGGCCGCGCACCTCCCGCTTGAGATCGACGGCGAACTCCAGCTCGATGCCGCGCTCGACCCGTACACCGCCGAGGCCAAAAAAATTGGCGGCTCCGTGGCCGGCCGGGCCAACGTCCTCATTTTTCCCGACCTCAACAGCGCCAACATCGGCTACAAACTCGTGCAGGTCCTGGCTGGCGCCAACACCTTCGGCCAGATCCTCACCGGCCTCAGCAAACCCGCGGCCGAAATCAGCCGCGGCGCCAGCGCCCACGACATCTTTGGTGCAGCCGCCGTTGTCGGCTGCCAGGCCACCGACCGCCGCCTGCTCTACGGTACAACCTGATCCATCCCCTGCATTCCCGGCCTCATGCCTGCGCAAAATCCTTTTGACCAGCCACCGCTGCCGCTGCTTCGCACCCCGACGAACATCATCACCAAGCGCATCTTCGTTGCGGCCACGCGGATGAATGACGGCAAGACGACGACCTGCCTGGGCCTCTTTGCCGCACTCCAGTCCCTCTTCCCCCGCGTCGGCTTCATCAAGCCGATCGGCCAGCGCTTCATCGAAGTCGACGGCCACAAGGTCGATGAAGACTCGTACCTGCTCGACACGATTTACCACGTCCGCGTGCCCATCGAGAGCATGAGCCCGGTCACCGTGGACGGCACGTTCACCCGCCGCTTCCTCAAGGAGCCCGAGGCCGTATATCCGGAACTCGTGGATAAAATTTGCCGCGCCTTCGACCGCGTCTCATGGGAAAAGGATTTCACCCTCATCGAAGGCACCGGCCACGCCGGCGTCGGCTCCGTCTTCGAGCTTTCCAATGCCCGCGTCGCAAAGCTGCTCGGCGCAAAAGTCATCCTCGTCAGTCCCGGCGGCATCGGCCGGCCCGTCGACGAAATCGCCCTGAACAAGGCCCTCTTCGACCAGGAAGGCGTGGAGGTCATCGGCGCGATCTTGAACAAGGTCGAAGCCGATAAAATCCCCCAGATCGCGGAATATGCCGGCCTGGGCCTGGCCCGCCTCGGCGTGCCGCTGCTCGGCCTGCTGCCCGTGCAGCCGATGCTCTCCGCGCCCAACCTCCTGCAAATCGCCGAGGAGATCGGCGGCCGCTGGCTCAACGCCCGCGCCACCGCGCCCACCGAGCGCGTCTCGCGCGTCGTCGTCGGCGCCATGACCGCCAAGGGCATTGTCGATTACCTGCAGCCCGGCACCCTGATCATCACGCCCGGGGACCGCGATGACATCATCCTCGCCGCCATTTCCAGCGCACGCCTGTTCGGCCAGAAAACCATCGCCGGCCTCATCCTCACCAACGACATCCTGCCGCACGAAAAACTCCTCGAGCTGCTCGCGCAGACCGACATTCCCGTCATCGCCGCGCGCGAGGAAAGCTACACCATCACCTCGAAAATCAACAGCATGACGGTGAAAACCCAGCCGCAGGACATGGACAAGATCCCCGTCATCAAACGGCTCATTTTCGAGCACGTGGATCTGAAAAAACTGCTGGCGGCGTTCTAATAAGGCGGGGCTCCGCCCGCTTTATTTTGCCATCGTCAGCCGCAGCTTGTTGTCTTCGATGCTCACGTTCGCAAGTTTCTTCCACGCGGCCGAGAGTTCGTCCGGCAGCTCCTGCGCCGCGTAAATTTTTTTCTTCAAAAATGACATCAGGACGGGGATGCGTTGGACCGGCAACGACCCGATATAAATCGTGGTCGGCTCATAAACAAATTCATCACCCTCCTTCGCGAAGGCGCCCTGCAACTGGATGATAACCGCCCCGCTCATTCCAAACAAATCCACCGTATAGGGAATCCCCACTTGCAGCATGCCCCGGCTAAGGTGGAAGTTCACCTCGTTCGCGGCCGGGGCCTTGGGGTCAGCCGGTTTTTTCGGCGCGCCATTGCTCGAGGCCATCCATGTATTCAGCTCATCCTCGGTCAGGATGACTGAACTGCCTTCAAGAAAAAGCTGCTGTTTGCGCAGAAGTTGCCCGCCCTTGCCCGCGCCTTTCGCGCCCTGCACATAATAAACCATCCCTGGTTCGCGCTTATCGGCTGCCGGCAGTTTATCCACCACCGACACGGGTTTGAACAGCAGGTAAAGCCCGGCCAGGACTATACCCAGGGCCAGGCTCAACACCGCACCGAGCACCACCTCGACAATACCGGGCCCATACATGGCACGCTGGACTTTTTTATTCATGGTTGGCTCCTATTTTGCGGCCACAGCCGGCGCGGGCTTGCTTTCGACCGCAGGTTTGGCCGGCTTGTCCGCCCCGTCAGTTTTTTTTGTGGAAGATCTTTTGTAGTCTGTCTCGTAAAAACCGCTGCCCTTGAAAATCAGCCCGGCACCGCCGCCAAGCAGGCGCTTGAGCGACTTCCGCCCGCACTTCGGGCATTTTATGAGCGTGGCGTCCTTCATGGATTGGAACACCTCAAAAGCATGGTCGCACTTTGTGCAAACGTAGTCGTAAGTGGGCATAGAGATAACTTCCCATGTTATGGCGCCCGTCCGCCGGTTTTGCGAGATTCTTCTATCGCCCGGAAAAATGCCGCGTAAAAGGTCCATCCGGCGGCCAATCCTGTAAAAACCGTAAAAGTCATCAGGGGGTACCCAACGGTGAGAAACCCGATCAGCGCAAACGTTGGCACCAAAAACCGAGCCCGGCCTGCTGCCAGCATCGCGACCAGCACCCGCAGCCGGAATGCATCGCGATATTCCTCCCGTTTTTGGTATTGGTAGATTCCCGCCGCGGTCAAAGGCCCGGCCAGCAGCATGCCCGGAATCATCGGCACATACACAAAGGCCCCAAATGAAAACAACCGCAACGGCAGCGTCAGTGTCCAGCCCACCGCCAGCGGCATGACACCCAGCACGAGAAAAATCACGAACGCCGGCACGCCATTGATGAACAGCCGCCGCCAGTCCGCCCAGTCCGGCAGCTCCAGGCTGTCGCCCCGGCGCGCCCGCGCCACCAATTCATAGAGATAGCCAAACGCAAAAAAATGCGCCACCGGCACCACCAGCAGCACCCCGCCCACCACGCACTTCACGAACCATGACGAATCGTTGAATAACCGTTTGCAAACTTGCTCAAGCGTAGGCATTTCGGCAGAGGAAAACTTGCAAGCAACATAGCCGTGCCCGCATGGACTTCTCAACCAAATTAAACGCCCACCTCGCCCGCATCGAACCCGGCATCGACCAACTGCTGCCGCCCGTGGCCGCCTCCGGCCACGCCGGCCCGCGCCGCATCCATGAAGCCATGCGCTACTCCATGCAAGCCGGCGGCAAGCGCCTCCGCCCTGTGCTGGTGCTCGCCGCCGCCGAACTCTTCGGGGAAAAATCCAACGCCCTGCCCGCCGCCATCGCCATCGAGTGCGTGCACACCTACTCGCTGATCCACGACGATCTGCCCTGCATGGACAACGACGACCTGCGCCGTGGCCGGCCGACGGCGCATAAAAAATTCGATGAAGCCACCGCACTCCTCGCCGGCGACGCGCTCCTCACCCACGCTTTTGCGCTCCTCGCCGAAAATTACGCGCCCCCCCTCGTCGCCGAGATGGTGCGCGAACTCGCCACCGCCGCCGGCAGCGCCCACCTCATTGGCGGCCAGATGGAAGACCTCCTCGCCGAGAAAAAAGCCGACGCCACCGCCGCCGAGCTTGAATTCATCCACCTCAGCAAAACCGCCGCCATGATCAAAGCCTCGCTCGCCCTGGGCGGCTGCTGCGGCAGCGCGACCAAAAACAACCTCGGCGCACTGCACGACGCCGGCCACCACCTCGGCCTCGCCTTTCAAATCATCGACGACATCCTCGACGCCACGGCCGACACCGCCACGCTCGGCAAGACCGCCGGCAAGGACGCCAAGACCGGCAAGACCACCTTCGTAAAACTCCACGGCCTCGGCGCCTCGCGCCGCTTCGCCCGCGAGCATACCGATGCCGCCTGCGCGTCTCTCGATCGTCTGCCCGGCGACAAAACCTTTCTCACCGCCCTGATTCAAAACATGTCCTCGCGCTCGAAATGAGTTCCATGGCCGATTTTACCCAATCGGTTCGCAAAGTCTGCACATCAGCCGAGGCCTTTGTCGCCCGAAACGAAAAATGGCTTGTGCCCGCCATCCTGGTGGGGTTCCTGCTCGTTTGCCTGTGGGTAATCAATAACAACGGCTGGTGCGGCCAGGATTTTAATTTCCATCTCTATTATACGCAACAGCTTTTCAGGAACCCATATGACTGGGTCTATTTGGACACAACATCCCGGCCATTGTATTGCTGGATCGGCCTGGCTTGCTTTAAGCTGGAGCCTGGAGCAAGCGGCTTCAGGCTAGTCTCGATTCTTTTTTCAATATCTGGCGCGGCGGCACTTTTCTTGATGCACACTGCCAGCCGGCGTTTCATTCGCTCCCCTCTCTTGCGATGCAGCGCCCTCACACTCATTGCCTCTCTGCCAGTGACGGTTATCACCACCGTGGTCTACGCAGAAGACACGGTGACGTTATTCCCGTTTGTCTTGGGATGTTGGAGTTTGGTCAAGGCTCTTGAATCGACCTTCCATTGGAAAGCGCTATGTTATGCAGCGCTGACAGGACTCACCCTGACGATTGGCTGCTTTGGCAAAGCCACTTTTGCGATCCTTCCACTGGCCGTGCTTGCGGCGGTAGCGATTTTTTTCCTTTGGAGAAAAATCACGATGCGCAGGGTGGTTTTCATCGTGTTGCTCTCTTCGCTCGCACCGGCATTGGTGGGAGCCTGGCTCGCCATCAAAAGCAAGAAGGAACTCCACGACGTGTCGTTTAACCACAGTTTCGACTGGCATGGCACCGGCGAAATGACGTGGCGCTCAATCCTGTTTCCCTATCCGGCCGATGCGCGAATTTTTTCGGCACCGGGCTATTGGGACAAGGACCCTGATGGTTCCCTGCCTTTGCTCAAGAACAACAGCTACTCCTATCCGGCACTGCTGCACCTGGCCATCTTCACTGACCTCATGGGCTTCGCCAATATCGACCGCCACGCCCGCGGAGCCTGCCGGCCAGAACCCCAAAAAACCGAGGCCAGGCTGGCTGTTTGTTCGGGGCTGTTTTTTTCCCTTCCAACGGTTGCAGCAGTCCTGGCCTTTTCCATCCAACTCGGCTGGGCCTGCATCCGGCGCAATCCCCCGCCCAAGCCATCCTTGGTCGTGTGGTTGCTATTCGCCCTTTTCTGGTATGTTCCCTTGGTGACGATCCTTCCCTATGTCCTGAACGCCTTTTACTGGGGATTCTGGCTTCCACGCCTCGTTTTGCCTGCCCTGTGGTGTTTTTTTCTCATGCTATTCGCCGCCGTTGATGCCTTGCCGCCCCGTTGGAGCCGGCCCTTGGCCGGCATTTTGGCACTATCGGTGGCAATTCAAACTTCGTTCGATATCACCAGCATACAATTTTGAGCCTCTGGAAATCTGTCCGCCGACAAAACCTTCCTCACCGCCCTGATCGAGCGCATGGCCAAGCGATCAAGCTGAAACCGTGAAGGTCGGGGTTTATCCCCGACCCATCCTTAAACGCGGCCAAATGTCGGGCGCAAAGCCCGACCTACATCGGCTGAATTCAGTCTTCAGTTTTTCAGCCTTTCACCGCGGCTTTAGGCTGCGGCCGCGGCGTTGATGAGTTCGACAAAACTGCGAACTTCGAGGCTCGCCCCGCCAATGAGGCCGCCATCGATGTCCTTTTGCGCCAGCAGCTCGGGCGCATTGGCCGGCTTCATCGAGCCGCCATAAAGGATGCGGATGCGGCCAGCGGGCTGGTCGCCAAAAATTTTGGTCAAAAGTCCGCGGATGAAAGCGTGCACTTCCTGCGCCTGATCGGCGGTGGCGTTTTTGCCCGTGCCAATGGCCCAGACCGGTTCGTAGGCGATGATGATATTCGTCGCCTGTTCCTTGCCCACGCCTTCAAGACAGGCCTCAAGCTGGGTCTGCACAACCTTGAGGGTCGATCCGGCCTCGCGTTCGGCCAGCGTCTCGCCCACGCAGAGAATGGGGCGGAGCTGGTTTTTCAGCGCGGCCAGCACCTTTTTGTTGATGAACCCGTCGGTCTCGCCGAACAGCGTGCGACGCTCGCTGTGGCCGAGGATGACATGGGTGGCAAAGAATGCGCGCAGCATCGGCGCGGAGATCTCGCCGGTAAAGGCACCGCTGGCCTCGTGGTGCATGTTTTGCGCGCCGAGTTTGATGGCCGAGCCTTCGACGACCTTGGCCACCGACTCGAGCGCGGTGAACGGCGGGCACACGACGACATCCACATCGGGCCGGTTGGCCACGGCGAGGACGATTTCGCGCGCCAGTTCCGCCGCTTCGGCGGAGGTCTTGTTCATCTTCCAGTTTCCAGCAATGAGCTTTTTGCGAATCATGGTATTAGAAAGTAGTGAGTAGCGGGTAGCCAGTAGCGAGTAGAAACTTGATCCGTTGCAAATGCTCGCTACTCGATGCCCACTACTCGCTACTTAGAAATCAGGTTTCCAGGAAGGCCACTCCCGGCAGCACTTTTCCCTCCAAAAACTCGAGGCTGGCGCCGCCGCCGGTCGAGCAATGGGACACTTTGGTGTCGACCTTGAACTTCTTCGCGGCCGTGGCGGTGTCGCCGCCGCCCACGACGGTGGTTGCGCCCTTCGCGGTCGCCTCGGCGATGGCCTCGGCCATGGCTTTGGTCGAGCCGGCAAACTTCTCGAATTCGAATACGCCGGAGGGTCCGTTCCAGATGATGGTCTTGGCGCGAAGGATGGCCGCGCGGTAAAGCTCGCGCGACTTCGGCCCGCCATCGAGTCCCTGCCAGCCGGCGGGAATGCCGGTGCTGTCGTCGGCCGCCTGCGTGTTGGCGTTTGCATCGAACTTGTCGGCGCAGATGTAATCGACCGGGAAGATGAGTTTTACGCCGCGCGCCTTGGCCTTTTCGGCGAGGTCAGCGACGATCTTGGCGCCCTCGGGATCAAAGAGGCTGTCGCCGATCTCCATTTGGTTGAGAACCTTCTTGAAGGTGAAGCTCATGCCGCCGCCGATGATGATTTCGTCGGCTTTCCCGAGGAGGTTCTTGATCAGCGGAATCTTGTCGGCGATCTTGGCGCCGCCCAGGATGGCCAGCAGCGGGCGCTGCGGATGATCGAGCACGGCGGCGAAGGCCTTGAGCTCCGCCTCCATCAAGAATCCCGCGGCTTTCACCGGCAACTTCACGCCCACCATGGACGAATGCGCGCGGTGGGCAGTGCCGAAGGCGTCGTTCACATAAACATCGCCGAGCTTGGAAAGGCTGGCGCGGAATTCCTCGACGGCCTTCGGGTCGGCCTTCTTCGAGGTGCCGTCCTCCAGCTTTACCTTGCCTTCCTCCTCGATGTGGAAGCGAAGGTTTTCGAGCAGGAGCACATCGCCGGGCACGAGCGCGGCCGAGGCTTTCTCCGCCACGGGACCCACACAGTCCTCGGCAAAGGCCACGGGCTTGCCGAGCAACTTCCCCAGTTCAGCGGCCACGGGCTTGAGCGAAAATTTCGCGATGCGCTGGCCATCGGGCCGGCCGAGATGCGACATGAGCACGACGCTCGCGCCTTTCTCGAGGGCAAACTTGATCGTGGGCAGGGCCGCCACGATGCGCTGGTTGTTGGTGATGGCGCCGGTGACTTTGTCTTGCGGGATGTTGAAATCGACGCGCATGAGCACGCGTTTGCCGGCCAGGTCGAGATCGCGGATGGACTTGAATTTCATGGAAAAACTGAAGGTCTGAAAGGTTGAAGCGAACCTCGAAAAAAATTAACCACGGATTACACGGATGAGCACAGATAAATTTTCTTCATCCGTGTTAATCCGTGCTATCCGTGGTCAAGATGGTTCGTGGTTTGAGTGGCTCAGAGGCTGGTTGCGACTTTCTTGAGCAGATCGATGCAGCGGTTGCTGTAGCCCCACTCGTTGTCGTACCAGCTGATGAGCTTGAAGAATTTGCTGTTGAGCTCGATGCCCGAACCCGCGTCATAGATCGACGAGGTCTTGTCGTGGATGAAGTCGCTGGAGACCACTTCGTCGGTGGTGTAGGCCAGGATGCCCTTGAGATAAGTCTCGCTGGCGCGCTTCATGGCCTCGCTGATTTCCTTGTAAGAGGTTTCCTTCACGGTTTTCACCGTGAGATCGACGACCGACACGGTCGGGGTCGGCACGCGGAAGGACATGCCGGTGAGCTTGCCCTTGACCTCCGGGCAAACGAGCCCGACGGCCTTGGCCGCGCCCGTGGTGGAGGGAATGATGTTGATCGCCGCGCTGCGGCCGCCCTTCCAGTCCTTCTTCGAGGGACCGTCCACGGTTTTTTGCGTGGCGGTGTAGCTGTGGATGGTGGTCATGAGGCCTTCTTCGATGCCGAAGCCTTCCTTCAGGAGCACGTGCACGAGCGGCGCGAGGCAATTCGTGGTGCAGGATGCGTTGGAAATGATGTGGTGCGTGGCGGCGTCGTATTTCGAGTCGTTCACGCCCATGACCACCGTGATGTCCTCGCCCTTGGCCGGCGCGGAGATGATGACTTTCTTGGCGCCCGCGGTGAGATGGCCCTTGGCCTTCTCGGCTTCGGTGAAGAGGCCGGTCGATTCGATCACGACCTGCACGCCGAGGGCCGCCCAGGGGAGCTCGGCCGGGGTCTTGGCACTGACGACTTTGATGTCGTGGCCATTGACGATGAGCACGTCGGGCTCGGCCTTGTCAGGCGAAGATTTCTTCGAGCCGACCGTGCCGTTGAATTTTCCCTGCGTGGAATCGTACTTCAGCAGGTAGGCGAGGTTGTCGGCCGGGACGATGTCCCCGACGGCAACGACGTCAAATGCTGTGCCGAGCAAACCCTGCTCGACAAGAGCGCGAAAAACCAGGCGGCCGATGCGGCCAAACCCATTGATGCCAATTTTCACTGCCATGGAAGTCTCCGTTTCTGTGTGATGTTGATTGCTGATTTAAAGAATCGCATGTGGACGCGAAGAGACCAACAAAGACCCCGCTTTTCCGCTTGGCAAGAGCCAATACACGTCACGCGCTCATGATCCTTGCGCATATTTTGTCATTTTACATTTCTGACGACCGATCCTTGGAAATGGGCATTCTCGCGAAAGGCTGAAGGGCTGAAGACTGATTTTGGATTCAGTCTTTCAGTTGTTCAGCCCTTTTCTTCCCCTTCGTTCACCCAGAGCCCGCAACCAAGCGCGGGTAAGAATAATTCCGCCTCGACCGGCTGCGCCGGCTCGTGCGAGCCGGCGCCGAAAAATCGCTCATGGTCGGCAAGCTGCCGCCACGCGGCGGAGGCAACGGCTTCGCCGAGCGGGATGGTCGCATCGTTGAGCGTGGGATTGACGGCAAAAAGCAGGCGGAGCGGGCCGTGGCTCTGGCCGGCATTGTAAAGCACCGCGGCAGCGGTCGAGTCGGGTGCGAAAAAAAACTGGAAGAACGTGTCACCCGGCGGTGAAAAGAGGCGCAGCAGCCGGCCGCGTTCGCTGCGGCGAAAAGCGATCCAGTCGGCAAAATACGCATGGGTGGAGGGGAAGCGATAAAGCCGGCGGTAATCGAGGGCATTGAGGTCGCCCTGCTGGTAGGTGTTGTTCACGCCGCGCTTCGAACGCAGGAAATCCTGCCCCGCGGATATCATCGGGATGCCGATGCTCGCAAAAAGAATCGCCGCCATGAGGTGGGTGCGCCGGCGGTCGTTGGCCGTGGGGGAGAAACCGTTGCCGCCCTCATTCTCCGTGATGTTGTCGATCCACGTCCGGTCGTCATGCGACTCGGTGTAGTTGACCGTCTGCGCCGGCCACTTGGCAAAATGCCACGGCGAGCCCTTGAGAAAATACTCGAACCCCCCGCGCGTGCCGCCCCCGCGCACGAACTCGGCCAGGAATTTCCTGTATCCATCGTTCCATGACGCCCAGCCGGTGTCGCGCAGCGCGCCCGCGATGTGCCCGCGGAAGCTCCACGGCTCGGAGATGAGCACGACGTCGGGTTTCACATTTTTCAACGATGCCTCGACCTCGCGGAGCACGTCCACGCCGATGAGATCGGCGAGATCGAAGCGGAATCCATCCACGCCGTAAGCCTCGATCAGGTGCGTGCAGCTGTCGATGATGAGCCGGGTGGCCATGGCGGAGCGGGCCCGCAGGTCGTTGCCGCAGCCGCTCCAGTTCGCGAGTTTCCCCTCGTCGTCCTGCTCGAAGTAATAAAGCTTGTCGATGAACATGAGGTGCGCCGGCTCGCCGACATGGTTGTAGACCACGTCGAGGAGCACGGCGATGCCGCGCCGGTGAAACGCGCGCACCAGTTCCTGCAGCTCGCGCACGCCCGACGCCTGCGCCGGGTCGAGCGAATAGCTGCTCTCCGGCGCAAAAAAATTGTTCGTCATGTAGCCCCAGTGGTATTCCCCGGGCGCCTGGTTGTCGAATTCCTGCACCGGCTGCAGCTCGACGGCGTTCACCCCGAGTTTGTGCAGGTAGAACGCCGGGCTTTGCACCCATTTGGCCAGGCCCGCGAAGCCGCTCCGCTCGGCCGGGCTCGCCTTCACCGGGGCATGGGCCGTGAGGTCGCGCACGTGCGCCTCGACGATGATGAGATCCTGCCATGCCGGCGTCGGGAAATCCCGGTCGCCCCGCCCCACCCAGCCGCGGTCAAGCACGATGCCCGGCCCGGTGCGGTCCACCGTGGCCAGCGCGTACGGATCGAGAATCCGCTGCGCCTGGTCGAAAAGCCCAAACTCGTTTTGCGGGCCCTCCACGTGATACCAATAAAACCAGCCGTGGAGATTTTGCGCGAGGGTGATCTCCCACACCCCGGGCCCATGCGGATGCCGCGCCAGCCTGTAGCCATGCGCCGTGTCCTGCGCCGCGAGGCGGTCGCAGACGCGCAGTTCCACCTTCCTGGCCCGCGGCGCGAACAGGCGGAAGATGGTCTCGTCCCTGCCCACGAACGCACCGAGCGGCAGGTGGGTTTTGAGCTGGTAAAAAAAATCGCCCGGCCGCAGCGGCACGCTTTGCGCCTCCCCGCCTTCCGACCACAAGACCGCCCACGGTTCGGCGAGATCGAGCGGCGCCGCCACCGTGAAATGAAACAGATGCTGGCCCGTGCGCTCGGGATCGACGAAACGGTTCGCGTTGCCCAAGTCGTCGCGGATGACATTGGGTGCGTCAAGCGGCACCTCGAGCCACCGATGTTCGCCGGTGACAAACTTGAACCGCATGGACGGCTGCGCAAAGAATTGTTCTGCCCGCCGGGCAAGCAGCAGCACGGGTTCGCCCGCAAGCGTCGCCGGCTGGAGCCGCCATTCAGCCTGGCCCACGGCGTCCGGCCACCCGTTGAAATCGCCCGCCAGGTAAACCGCGGTGGCCAAGAAATCGAGGTCGGCCGGCAAACGCGCCATGGGCAGGAAGAAAAAGATTTCGTCCTTTTTGTTGACGAAATAGCCGCTTGAGCGACCGAACGTGTAGTCGGGCAGGCGCGTAAACGTGGCCAGGTGCGGCGCCGCCGCCCCGCCCAGGCTGAGCGAAAGCGGGGGCTTGTGGCGGGCGCGCCAATCGTGCGCGAGCTCGATCACGCCACTCGTCGGCGACGTGAGCCAGGCCCGGACAATTTTTTTCTCCCGCGAACGCATGGGCGTGGAGAAGCATCGGACGTGCGCGGACGCGCACAAGCCGGAAAATTTTATCCAGGTATTTTGCTTGTTTTTAGAAAAATGCGTGCGCGGGGCTTTTCATTCGTCATTCGTGTTTGCCCCTCCCGCCAGGAATCCCACCTTAAAGAAATGCCTGCCCGCGAAAAAATCCTCGTCGCCATGTCCGGCGGTGTGGACAGCTCCGTCGCCGCGCTCCTGCTCAAACAGCAGGGGCACGACGTGGCCGGTGCTTACATGAAAAACTGGATCAACGAGGATGGCGTCCCCGCCCATTGCCCATGGGAACAGGACATCACGGATGCGCGCGCGGTGGCCGAACGCCTCGGCCTCGAGTTCCAGGTCGTCAACCTCATGCGCGACTATCGCGAACGCGTCGTGCAGTACCTGCTCGACGGCTATGCGCGCGGCCTCACGCCCAACCCCGACATCATGTGCAACCGCGAGATCAAGTTTGGCGTGTTTCGCACCTGGGCGCGCGAGCATGGCTACGATGCCGTGGCCACCGGACACTATGCGCGGCGCGAACAGACCGCCGACGGCGGCCTCACGCTGCTCGAGGGCGCGGACAAGAACAAGGACCAGTCGTATTTCCTCGCCCTGCTTTCGCCGGCACAGCTCGCCGACGCGCGGTTTTCCATCGGTCACCTGAAAAAGCCGGAGCTGCGCCAGCTCGCGCGCGAGGCCGGCCTGCCCAACGCCGACAAGAAAGACAGCCAGGGCATCTGTTTCATCGGCCAGGTAAAAATGACGGACTTCCTGCGCGCCTACGTGCCCGACCACCACGGCCCCATCGTGTGTGCAACCGACGGCCGCGTGCTCGGCGAACACCGCGGCCTGCATTTCTACACCCTGGGCCAGCGCCGGGGCATCGGCGTCCCGTCAAACACCGATGGCAAAAACTATGTCGTCGTGGGCAAGCGCGCCGCCGACCACGCACTGCTCGTGGCTTTCGAAGAGCCGGCGGCCCCGGGGTTGTTCACCCGCGAAATCCGCGTGCACCACCTGAGCTGGATCGGCGCGCCCGTCACTGCGCCAGGCGGGCTCGAGGGCCGCGTGCGTTACCGCGATCCGCGCGTGCCGCTGGAATTTTTCCCGGAGGAGGATGGCCGCGGCTCCGCCCGCGTGGTGTTTCGCGATCCGCAGCGCGCGCTGGCGAGCGGGCAGATCCTCGCCTTCTACGATGGCGAAAAACTCCTCGGCGGCGGCGTTTACGAGTGAGGTCGAGGTCGGACTACGATCAGGCGGTTGCTTCCTTCACCGAATGCTTTGAGCCCTTGTCCAAATCGGGCGGCACGTTTGCGATGGCTTCTTCCATGGTCGTCAGGCCTTCCTTGACCTTGAGCATGCTGTCCTGGTGAAGCGTCTTCATACCGTTGCGCATGGCGATTTTTTTCAGCTCGGCGGTCTCGATTTCCTTGTTGATGCCCTCCACCAGCTCCTCGCTGATGACCATCAGTTCGTGAATGCCGACGCGGCCTTTATAGCCGTTGTTGGAGCACTTGGTGCACCCCTTGGGGTTGGCCTTGAAAATTTGCCCGCTCCAGCCGAGCGCGGATTCGAGAATGTCCTTTTCCCGGCCCTTGGGTTCAATGGGCACGCGGCAGTTTTTGCACACGCGGCGCATGAGGCGCTGGGCACAGACACAGAGCAACGACGACGAAATCATGAAAGGCTCGATGCCCATGTCCGTGAGGCGGGCGATCGTGCTGGGCGCGTCGTTCGTATGCAGCGTGCTGATGAGCAAATGGCCGGTGAGCGCGGCTTCGACGGCAATGTCCGCCGTCTCGCGATCGCGGATTTCGCCGACGAGGATGATGTCGGGATCCTGGCGCAAAAAGGCTCGCAGCGCCGTGGCAAAGGTGAGGCCGATCTGCTTGTGCATCTGCATCTGGTTGATGCCGTCCAGCGTGTATTCGATGGGATCCTCGGCGGTGCGGATGACGAGCTCGGATGAATTGATTTCGTTGAGCGCGGAATAAAGCGTCATCGACTTGCCGGAGCCGGTGGGGCCGCAGTGGAGGATCATGCCGTAGGGCTGGCGGATGACTTCGCGGTATTTGACCAGATTCTCCGCGGAAAAGCCGAGGGATGCGAGCGGCAGCGTCGATTTCTGTTTGTCGAGGATGCGCATGACCACGCCTTCGCCATGGTTGAGCGGCCCGGTGGAGACGCGCAGGTCGATATCGATGCCCTTTTTTGAGTACTGCTTGAAAACAATGCGGCCATCCTGCGGCAGGCGGCGTTCGGCAATGTTAAGGTCGCACATGATCTTCAAGCGGGCCACCAGCGCGGGGCCAACCTTGGCCGGCAGCCGGAGCTTTTCCTGGCAGATACCGTCGACGCGGTAGCGGACAATCACCTCTTTTTCCTGCGGCTCGATGTGAATATCGCTGGCCCCGGCAAAATAGGCATCCTCGATGATGCGGTTGCTGAGCTGGATGATCGGGCCGGATTCCTCGGTGACGTCCTCGATGTTAATCCCAACGTCCTTCTCGCCAAACTCCTGGCCGATCTCCTTGACGACTTCGGCAAACTGCGCGTCGCCCTGCGTACGATCCCTGATAAATTTGTCGCGGAGATCCTTTTCCCGGCTGAGCAGGCGAATGACGCGCAGGCCCGTCATTTCAGTGATTTTATTTGGCACCGAGACCTCGAATGGATTGGCAAAGGCCACGAGGAGAAAGTTGCCCACCTTGCCCACGGGCATCACGAGGTTCTCCTTGCAAAACTCGAGCGGCAGATGCTCGTAGGTTTCGTTGTTCACACGATAGCGGCTGACGTTGAAGGGCGCGAGGCCGAGCGCACTCCCTTTGGCCACGAGGATTTGGAAAGGCGTAAGGTTGTAATCGTCCTGCAGCAGCCGGTCGAGGACGTCACCGGTGGGCTCACCGGGAACGGCGCCAATGGCCGAGCATTGCTCGGGGGTGATCAGCTCCATTTCCTCGAGCTTGGCGACGATCTGGGTCTGGATTTTTCCGAGCGGCATGGTGTTAATTGGCGCTGGCAGCCTGGGTCAGGCCGGCAAGCTGCGTCCGTTCGGTGTCGATTTTTTCGAGACTGTCGGCGATCACCTCCAGCGTGGTGCCATACCAGAGGATCTGGCCGCCGAGTTTCTTCTGCCAGTGCGCGCGCACGGCCGGGCTGAGAAGGTGGGCGGTGGCGACAAAATGAAAATTTTCCTCTTGGTCGAAGGGCAGCGTCCACGTGGCCCAGCAATCGACGGTGTCGATCGATTTCCTCAGGTCATCAGGCATATCGTAATTGTGCAGCTCGACCAAGCCGACGCCCTCGGTCTCCACCAGGTGCTGCAGCACGTCCTCTTCCTTCACCACTTTCATCTCATAGGCCAGGATGGCAAGCACGCTGGTCTTGCGTCGGTCGCCCGCCATCACCGCATCCAGCAGGCGCTCGTTGGCAGCCTCGAGGTTTTCGATTTTCACCAGGTTGTGTTCAACCAGCGCGGCACCAAGCAAACGATTGACGCGCATGAGCAAGGGACGGTTTTCTGCCATGGCAGTGAAACTTAACCAAACTGGGCGGAATGGCTACTTTTTTCCAGCACGGCGCAACATCCCCACCCGCTTCAGCAATTCCTTCTTCAACGGGCCGATTCCCTTGTCCGTGAGGCAGGAAATTTGCACCAGTGCCAGCTTCGGATACCGGCGCTTGAATTTTGCGAGGTTGGCGGTCGCGGCCTCGACGTCCATCTTGTTCGCCGCGACCAGGCGCGGTTTGTCGAGCAACGCCGGATCGTGGAGTTTGAGTTCATTCAGCAATGTCGCGTAATCGTCGCGAGGATCGCGGCCATCCGTGCCGGCCAAGTCGATGATCAGCACCAGCAGCGCGCAACGCTCGATGTGCCGCAGGAACCGGTGCCCGAGGCCGCGGTTCTCGCTCGCACCCGCGATGAGCCCGGGAATGTCGGCCAGCAGCAGGTGGCGAATGCGGCGCACATCGTCGGTATAGTCGATGACGCCTATCTGCGGATGCAGGGTCGTGAAAGGATACGGCGCCGTTTTCGGGCGCGCGTTGGTGATCTTGCCGACCAGCGATGATTTTCCCGCGTTGGGAAAGCCGACCAGGCCGACATCCGCGATGCTCTTCAGCACCAGACGAAACTCGCCCCGCGTGCCCAGCTGGCCCGGGTTGGCGTTCTTGGGCGCGCGATTGGTCGAGGACTTGAAGCGCGTATTGCCCCAGCCGCCGTTGCCCCCTTTGCAAATCACAAAACGCTGGCCGTCCTCGATGATTTCCGTGGCAACCAGGCCGCTCTCCTCGTTGATCACGACCGTGCCCAGCGGCATCTTCAGCACGCGGTCCTTGCCATTGGCGCCGTGCTCGTCGGAGCCGCGCCCGTGCTCGCCGCGCTGGGCGTTCCAGTGCGGCTTGTATTTGTAGTCGATGAGATTGTTCGTGTTGCTGTCGCCCAGCAGCACGACATCGCCGCCGCGGCCACCGTCGCCGCCATTGGGGCCGCCCCACGGTTCGTATTTTTCCCGGCGAAACGAAACGCACCCGCGCCCGCCATCACCAGCCTGCACCTTTATTTTGCATTCATCGACAAACATGCGTGCAACGATACATAAGCCCGAGCCCTTGCCAAGACGCGTGAATTTTTTCGCAAGCTCGGGTCAGGGTTCTTCCGCCCGGCCGAGCAGGCGAACGGGCTGATGGGTCCGCATCGGCTGCCTCAGAACGTCGCGGATCGTGCTGATCAGCTGCGATGTGCTGACGGGCTTGGACAAGAACCGCTCATCGGTCTTCGTGCTTCCAGCGCGCAAAATCATGTTTTCGGCGTAACCCGACATAAAGACGACCGGCAGATCGGGACTGACTTGGCGCAGCCGATCACCCAGTTCCAAGCCGCCCAAGTCCGGCATGACCACGTCGGTAAGGACGAGATCGACCTTCGTGTCCGTCCGGCCGAGGATTTCCAGCGCCTCGCGGCCGTTTCGCGCCGTGAGAACCTTGTAACCATTGGCCTCAAGCGCATCACGCACGAAGTTGCGCACGGACTCCTCATCCTCGACCAGGAAGATCGTTTCGCAGCCACGGGGCGGCTCCGCTTTCACCACAGGTTCCGCGGGGCCGCCGGGCGTGGATTCATTACTGGCCTCCCGGAAGTAGATGCGAAACGTCGTGCCACGGCCCACCTCGCTCGTAACGTCGATGCCGGCACTGCTTTGCTTGACGATCCCATAAACGACCGAAAGGCCCAGGCCCGTGCCTTTGCCGATTTCCTTGGTGGTAAAAAATGGCTCGAAAAGCCGTGCCTTCACCTCGGCCGTCATCCCCTCTCCCGTATCGGTGACCGCCAGCATGACATACGAGCCAGGCGTGATCTCGGGATGCAATGCCGTGTAGTTTTCGTCGAGCATGACATTGTCCACCTCGACGACGAGCTTGCCGCCGGTAGGCATGGCGTCGCGCGCGTTGACCGCCAGGTTCAGGATGATCTGCTCCACCTGTCCGCGATCGACCAGGACGTCGTGCCTGCCGGGATGCAGGATCGTGAAAAAATCGATGTCCTCGCCCACGATGCGCCGCAGCAGCGCCTCCATGTGGGACGCGATCCCGTTCAAGTCCCACCGTCGGGGCACCATCACCTGCTTGCGGCTGTAGGCCAGAAGCTGGTGGGTCAGGCCACCGGCCTTTTCGCCCGCCATCAATATCTGGCTAAGATAATTGTAGAGCGGGCTGGCTGGCGTCAGTTTTTGCAACGCGAGCGAGGCGTAGCCATTGATGGCGGTCAGCAGATTGTTGAAGTCGTGGGCAATTCCTCCGGCCAGCCGGCCAATGGCGTCCATCTTCTGCGATTGGCGCAATTGCTCCTCCATCAGCTTTACCTGGGTCATGTCGGTGGACATGCCGCAGAGCGCGTAGGGCCGGCCGGTCGCGTCGCGCAACGGGCACTTGATCGAGAGATAGGTGCGAGCGCCATCGGCAAAGGCGAGCGTTTCCTCCAACTCCACCGGGTCGGCGGTCGACAGCGCCTTGCAGTCGTTGGCATCAAACACAGTGGCCACCGCGGTCGGGAACACATCGTAGCCGGTCTTGCCCAGGAGGGATTCTTTCGTCGTGCCGCACAGCTCGGCGAAGCGCCGGTTGACGAGGAGGAAGTGGCCGGCCAGATCCTTCATGTAGATGATCGCCGTGGAGCCATCGATGATCGCCTGGAGCAGCTCGCGGTTTTCATGCAGGGCCCGGGTGCGCTCAGCCACCTGTTCTTCCAGGTGCTCCTTGTAGCCCCTCAGCTCCTTCGTGCGTTCGTCGACAACTCGCACCAGCGTCCGCTCGTGCGCCCGCATGATTCGCGTGCGATAATAGTGCAGCCCCAGGGCTGCCATCAGCGCGCCCAGGGCGCTCAAGCCGTAAAACCAACGGGTCTGGTAGAAATGCGGCTGAAGCTGGAAGGCAAAGGACGCGCTCGCTTCGTTCCACACACCGTCGTTGTTCGCCCCAATGACCTTGAACGTGTATTTCCCCGGCGCGATGTTGCTGTAGTAGGCTGCCCGGCGGCTGCCCGGGTCGACCCAGCCCATATCGTAACCCACCAGCTGGTATTTGAACCGTACTTTCTCGGGCGCGAGAAAGCTGAGTGCGGTGTAGTGAAACTCCAGATCACCCCTGCCGGGTGGAACCGTCGCCACCCCGTCCAAGGCATAGTCCTGCCGGTTGATGCTCACGCGTTCGATATGCACCGGCGGCGGCAGCGTGTTGGTCACCACCTTCGCAGGGTCGATCACCGCCACGCCTCCAAACAGGGCGAACCACAAACGCCCGTCGGGAGCCCGGCTGGACGTTGGAGCGTATCCGACGGGAATCGCCGTCGAGCTCAAACCGTGCTCTTGCCCAAAGACGGTCGCCTTGATTGCAGGAATCCGGCCATCGGCGCAATCATCGAGCTGCCGCTTGGCGACACGGAAGATTCCCTTGCTGTACGTCCCCCAGACGTTGCCGAGGTCGTCCTCGATGAAGCTATACACGAAGTTGGTGGGCAGCCCATCCTTTACGGTAAGATTCGTGAAGCGCCCGTCCTTGAATCGGCTCACCCCATAGCGGGTGCCGATCCACAATGCGTTTTCGCGATCCCGATACATCGGGCCAGTCACATTGCCCGCCAGACCATCCTTGGTCGTGAGGGTGGTGAAGGTGCCATCCCGAAAACGATTCAGGCCATCACGTGTGCCCAGCCAGAGATTGCCTTCCCGATCCTCGCCCAATGAACGCACGGCGTTGTGCGCGAGGCCGTCCTTGGTCGTGTAGGTAGTAAACCGATTGTCGCGGAAGCGCGCGAGTCCCTCGCCGACGGTGCTGATCCAGATGGCACCCGATCGATCCTCGAATAGTCCTCTCGCCGACATGTTGGGAATGTCAGGGTTGGGGACAGGGACGAATTGCGGATCCGCCATCCAAGCGGGATCGTCGATGCTCGCGCTGGTCCGATAAAGGCCGCTGACCGAGCCAACCCACAGCCGCCCGGTCCGATCTTTAAGCAGGGCCTCCACCGGCCGGCTCGGCAGCCCGTTTTGTTCGCTCAAGGCGGTAAATTTTCCGTTCTCCAATCGCTGCAATCCGATGCCCGTGCCCAACCAGACGCGATTCTGCCGGTCGCAGAGCACCACGCTGACGCTCGAATCCAGCAAACCATCGCTTCGCGTATAGCTCTTGAACAACCCCTGGCGCACACGGGCCAGGCCGCTGGTACGCAAACCGAGCCACAGGCTGTTTTCATGATCCTGGCAGATCGCCTGCACCGGGTCAGCCGGCGTCGGTTTGTATTCATTGCGAAAAACACCCTGCCCCGGCAGGTAGCGATCGAGCCCGACCTCCGTGCCGGCCCAGATGTTTCCCTCCCCATCCTCGAACATGCTGTAGATCCGCACCGCCGACAGTCCTTCGCCCGGAGTGAAGCGGATCGTCTTGCCTTCATGCAGGCGAAACACGCCGTTGAACGAACCGATCCAAAGGTCGCCGGCCCGATCACGAAGGAATGCGCGGATTTCCCACGACGGAAGGGGGCCGGCCATTGCCGGCCGTTGGAAGCGTCCGCCCACAAAATGATTGATTTCGCCTTTGACCGTGCCCACCCAAACGCTGCCGTCGCGATCGACAAAAAGCGTGCGGACTCGTTCTATGCCTGGCGCGTCCTTCGCCGTGTAGTTCGTGAACCTTCCCTCGTGGAACCGGCTGATCCCCTGGTCCGTGCCAATCCAGATCCCGCCGTCGGCATCCCTTGCCAGGCAGCTGACGAAATTGTTCACCAATCCGTCCGCTGTCGTGTAAGTCGTGAATCGGCCATCTTTGAACCGGGTGACACCGCCGCCGAACGTGCCGATCCACAAGCTGCCATCGGGATCTGCGAGCAGCGTCCAAACTTCCAATTCCTTCAATTGGTTCTCCTTGAGATCGTCAAACGTGTCGAAGTTCACGCCATCAAACCGGCTCACGCCGCCCCGCGTGCCGGTCCAGATGTAGCCGTCTTTTGTCTGAACGACGGCGTAGACCATGTTCTGCGGCAGTCCCTGCGCCTGCCGCCACGTGTTGATGCAATACCAGCCGGGATCGTCCCGCGGTTCGAGTGCGGCAAGGCGGACACCGGCCGTGAGCAAGCCTGCTCCTAACATTGCCGCTGCGGTGCGAAGCCAGGGGTACTCGCAAACCCGTTTCATTTGCACAAATAGGATAATGGCATGGCTCGGATGGTGCAAGCTCCTCCCGTCCCCATTTTCAGCGCCTTTTATGGGGACAAAATTGCAGTTTACGGGTTCTCGTCACGACCGAATTGGGAAGGCCGAAGGCGAAGAATTGGCCGCTCCACCAAATAATAAACCAAACCAGAAACCATAATGGTGCCAAAGACAAAAACCGGGAGCGGCAAGCCCTGTATATCTGCCACGTACTCGATTGTCAGGAAATATACCGGCCAATGAAAAAGATACATTCCATAGCTAATCTTCGCAATAAAACGAATGATGGCTGCGAGAAACCCGGTCATGTGCAGCCCCATGATTAGCGGCAGCAGCGATGAAAAGCTCAACGATGCCACTGAAAGGGCGAAGATGCGCCCATAAATTCCATCCAGCATCGAAGAATGCCAGAACAAGTAAATATTCAAAAGAAAGAGCGCAACCATGGCCCACCAAAACCGCCTGATCCAGCGCAAGTAAGCATCATGAAACTGACGAAAGGCCACCACCGAGAGGATGCCATAGCAAATCGCATCAAGCCTTCCCGCCACGCTGGTGCGGACGATGCTATCCCACGAGCCCGCACGTGAAAGCAGGATGACCCGCACGCTGAAAGCCAGCAGGCACATGGCCAATGTGCCCGACAACACGGGGCGCTTTGTCCGCCCAAAGAGGCCAAAAACGACCAAGGGCAGGAGCAGGTAAGACCATTCCTCAATGGTGAGTGACCAGGATATGGCGAACCAGTCCCCGGGCGGCATGCTGCCAAAAAGATTCTGGGTCAAAGTCACAAAGGACAAAAATCCCACCCGCCGGTGGGGATCGAGCTGCGGGAAGTCGGAAATTACAAAGAGCACGAGGTAATAGAGCGGAAGCGTTCTCATCCAACGCCGAACATAGAAGATCCCCACCGTCCGGCGCGACGGCCCGGCGGCTTCCAATCCAAGAAGAATGCCCCCGATGAGAAACCCGGACAAACAAAAGAACAACTCCACGCCAGTCACTCCGGTAAACACCCGCCAATTGTGAACATCGATATGATGACGCTCCAGGATTGGCTTATAAAACGGAGTGGCGTGGCACAATAATACCATGCCGATCGCCACCGCCCTGACCGCATCGAGCCCAAGATTTCGCGACGTTGTTTTTGGCATGGAACGTTGGTTTTAAACCATGAGGCCCGAAAACGGGCACGGCCGACGGCAAAACATTATGCCTTCAGTATCCATGACCACGGGTTAAGATATTGTTCATAACAGCCTCTTGGTTTGTTTTTCGGTAAATTGAAAATGGGGGAGCTCGGGCAGCATCCTGGTCGCCCCAGCGTGGCCAGTCCACTCCTTTGGCTCTGCCCCTGGCTCAGCTATCATGATCACTTTAAAATATCGAACCGCGTGGATCCCCTCCGAACGGCATGCGTTCCCAGGATCTGCCTTCCATTCTTCACCCCAGATCGCGGAACGCGCAGGGGTTTGCCGTGCCCTTCGCAGCGCGCAGGGCTTAGGAGGGTAAGGGTCAAGACCCCGTCCGGCCCTCCCTCCTTTCCGTTGTGTGCCTCGATCACGGTGTGGCCCACCTGGGACAGGATGGGAAGAC
The DNA here is from genome assembly GCA_035568935.1 of Opitutaceae bacterium. Lineage (GTDB taxonomy): Bacteria > Verrucomicrobiota > Verrucomicrobiia > Opitutales > Opitutaceae > DASRHD01. The sequence goes on from DATMNP010000121.1 coordinate 28,671, forward strand.
AGGAGGGTTCGAACGAGTTGTCGCCGTCGATGAATCGGATTTTGGAGCCATGATCGGTGTGGAAAGACCGCGGCGCGGTTTCCTCTTTTTTATGAATAAATGCATTGGGTTTTAGCGGGGACTGGCGGGCGGTCGTGCTGAAAACGCAATTGGCTGGCTTCCGCCACGGCCGTACTGCGAAGGGCGCATGCGAAGAATCGGCTGCTCCACCAAATAGGAAACCAAACCTGAAACAAAAACAGTCCCCAAAATGAAAGCCGGGAGGAGAAGGCATGGCCGGTTCGCCAGATGCTCGACAGTCAGGAAATAGATCGGCCAATGAAAAAGATACATCACATAGCTGGTTGTCGAAACAAAGCGGATGACAGCCGTCATGGCGCCTCGCATCTGAAAACCCGTGATCAGCGGCAGCAGCGAGGAAAAGGCCAGCGACATCACCGGCAGGGCGAATACGCGTCCATAAATTCCATCCAACACGGAATAACGGTAGAACAAGCCCACATGCAAAACGAACACTGCGACCATGATCCACCAAAACCGCCTGATCCAGCGAGCGTATGCGGCGCGGAACTGACGATAAACCACCACGGAAAGGACACCATAACATATCGCATCAAGCCTTCCCGCCACGCTGGTGCGGATGATGCTATCCCACGAGCCCGCACGTGAAAGCAGGACGACCCGCACGCTGAAAGCCAGCAAGCACATGGCCAGCGTGCCCCACAATACAGGACGCTTCGCCCGGCCAAACACGCCAAAAACGACCAGGGGCAGGAGCAGGTAAGACCATTCCTCAATGGTGAGCGACCAGGATATGGCAAACCAGCCTCCCGTCGGCATGCTGCCAAGCAAATTTTGGGTCAATGTAACAAAAGAAAGAAATCGCCCCCGCAGATGGGGATCGAGCTGTGGAAAATCGGAAAGTGCAAAAAGGACAAAATAGTATAGAGGAAGGGTTCGCATCCAACGCCGAATATAAAAAATTGATATTCTGCCCCATGACAGCCCGGCTGCTTCCAATCCAAGCAGAATCCCCCCAATGAGAAATCCCGACAGGCAAAAGAAGAGCTCTACGCCCATGCATCCGGTAATCTCGCGCCACCCCAGGGGGTCTACATGATAATGCTCTAAAATTGGACTATAAAATGGCGTGCTATGGCCGATCAAGACCAGCATGATGGCCACCGCCCTGACCGCATCGAGCCCAAGATTTCGCGACGTCGTTTTTGGCATGGAATGCCAGTGGCCGTAGGTTGGGCTGCTGCGCTTCAAAACGGCTCGGGCTTGGCGACCGTCAGCGCCTGGATGAGCTGGATTCCGCGGTGCAAGGCTTTGGCCAGTCGCTGGGCCATGGCATAGTCCGAGACCGGAATTACTATATAATGCAGTTCATGCCACTGCAAAAAGGGAACGCCCAGGTTGGCCATTTTAATGGCATCGGAGTTGGGATCCTTCTGGGTTATGATCAGGGCGTAGCAGCCCTGGGCATCAAAACCCAGGGCGTCCGGGCCCAAATCCTTTTGGTCGAGCTTCCTGACTTCCACTGCATCGCTGACGTCTTCAGCGCGAAAGGTCGCAACCGACCCACCGTCATTGTCGTCGGCATAGTCCTTGACCTGGATGTTCGCGTAAAAACGTATCATGCAACCCGGAGGCTTCGCATCGGGATGATTCTTTTTTAGGACGAATTCGATTTTTCGAATCGTCATCACAAAGTGCTTTTGGGAATCGTTGGAAAAGGCGAACGAGCTGGTGAAATCTTTCCCATGGTCTTTCAGCCAATCCCTGGTCTCGCCCAAGGTTGGCCCTTGGTCGTTCGCCGTGCCCGCGCTTGCGCCGACCCTTGCTCCCATCAGCGTTGCGAGGATAATCCATGCCAGCAGGTTAAAATATTTTTTCATGGCAGTGTTTGGGGTGATTTTTTCGTGAATCGAAGCTCAGGAAAGGCTCGGGCGGCATTCTGGCGGTTCCCACCGGGCCAGTCCACTCCTCAATTTTTCATCGGTGCATAATGCGCGGCATGTTCGTAATCCGCGGTCAGAATGGCGATATCGGGGAAATGACTCAGGCCATCCCGCACCTTGCAAGAGATTCACCGCATTAAAGCCGGATTCCCACGCGCGTTGGCCATGTGCTTAAAACTCCAGCTCACGAGACAGTCGAGGCGGGCGGCAGAGCCCACCGCGACATGCCGGGCATCGTCGGTGTAATTACCCAAACCACTCTAGCCACAAAAGGTCACCAAGATCACAGCGAACGACGCAACTGTTGGAGTCATTGGGTTGCTGTCGGATTTTCACACCTTATCACACACGTTTTCTATGCGATCTTTGTGATCCCTTGTGACCACCTCAAGCCTGTGGTCTTCCACCTCGCTACTGCGAGCAGCGGTCATCCCCTCACTCTAGCGCGATTTACAACCCGACTCGTTTTAAATTTAACACTTAGAAACCCGACCCGGTTGGCTTGGCCCATCTTGACCCGCTTGACTAAATCTTGGTCATGGATCTGACTTGTATCATGGACATGCTCACCGTTTCGATTGCCAAGGCCAAGTTCAGCGGGATCGCCCGCAAGGTCGTCCGTTCAAAAAAGCCCGTCATTGTCCGTGTTCCCAATGGTTTCATCCAAATCGCCCCCTACGCGCTGCCCAAAGAAATCGCACCCGCACCCAAAGGCAGCATCCATCGCCTGCCTGCTGAGATCGAACTCGGCAATACGCTCGGGGATTCCTTTTGATCATGCATCGTTGGGATGTCGTCTTCGTCAAGGCTGATGAAAAAGACACCGTCGGACACCCGGCGGTTCTTCTCTCGTCTGACGACATTCTTGCCGACCACAAGCAATTGCGGCTAAACGCAGTGGTCGGCACCAAAAAACCGCCGGCCGGCAAGGCCCGCGATCACCACGTCATCCTTAACGGTGCGGACGGCTTGGAGTTCCTCACCCTCATGGATTGTTCGCTTGTTTACATGGTGCGCAAGTCGTCAATCCTCCGCCATGTCGGCTCCGTGACAGTGCACCGTCGCCAGGAAATCCAACGCAAAATTCGCGCCTGCCTGGGCTTGGGTTGAACCTTTCGGAGTTTCCAAACCCACCCGCTGACCATGTTGGATTAATGAAATAGAGGCCCGACCCCACTGCTGTCCTCGGCGGCAGCTTCAGCGGTGCACCGGCGTGCGGCGCACACGCTTGGCCACAGATACGACGGACAAGTTGGCAAGCCGGCGGTTCAAAAACGCGATCTGTTCTTCGGCCTTCATCTTGTTGAGCCGCTTGCTGGTGGCAATCCGCCAGCGGCGCGATTGCGCCACCGCGTCAAAGGTCTTTTTCTTGGTCGTCGCCATGGATGAGGAAGGTTGGCGCTACTATGCGTAAAGCCGGGTAGCCTTGCAAGAGATTCACCGCATTAAAGCCGGATTCCCGGCGCGCATTGGCTAGGTGCTTAAAGTTCCAACTCACGAGATAGTCGAGGCGGGCAACGGAGCACACTGCGACATGCCGGGCGTCGTCGGTAAAACGAGCGGGCACCACCTTCTGCGCGAGGTAATGGGCCGCTAGTTCCAGCGCCTCGGCCGTCATCGGCAGCATTTCGGCTGGGGCGAAGGTCGCGCGCATGAGCGCCCGCACTGGCTTCGGCGCGCGGGCGGTTTCCTGATCGACGAGCACCGAGGAGACGAAGCGGAAGCGGCCTGCTTCGCGCAGCCGCCACAGCGCGCGGGTGTCGGCCATAAATTCGGGATCAAAGTAACCGCCGATCACCGAGGTATCGAGATACAGCGAGCGAGCGTGCATCCCCCCACTCTAGCGCGATTTCCGGCCCGACTCGTTTTTAAATTTAATTCTTAGAAACATGACCCGGTTGGCTTGTTCGTGCGTCAGGTCAGTAGAACATGGATTATTTCGCCTTAGTATCATCAAGAATCGTAATTTCTCCGGTCGCTCTTCTGGCAACTCGCTTCTGGCCTTCCATATATGGATTAAATGGAGCATACCCCTGCACGTAGCTATAAGTTTCTAGAACTGGAGTGCCAGAGTAAGCTCTACCACTAGCGATCGAATCCGCCATACGCTTCCACGCCTGGAGCAAAAAGTCATCGTATCCCGATTCAGGGCCATTGGCTTAAATCAGATAAGATACACGCCGTCTGCTTTCTTCCAAAAATTCGTCGGCAACAGTGTACCACCATACCAATACGCATCGTGATACTCGGTCGCCTTACTGAAATCTGTAGCACACGAAGTAAGGCCAATTGCGACAAGGATAAGTGCCAGTGTGCTTTTTAGCGACATATAGGAAAGCAGACGGGGTCTTGACTCTTGACAATTCTGACACCTCACAGCGCCAGCTTGATGCCTTTGCGCAGGTAGGTCGGCACGTCGAGGTCCTGGCCTTCAAATAAATTCCGGTCGGTCTTGTCGAAATAGCCGCGGCTTTCGACGTCGCGGTCGAAGCCAAACTCGTCCTGCGCCACCGGCACGGCGTGCACGGCGGGTTTTTCCCCGCCCTCGCCCGCGTGTTCCATGGCGGCGGTGACCAAAACTTTTTCTTCCGCGCGCGCGCGACCCTGGGCCTGTCGAAGGGCGGGTGACGCCAGGCGGCGCGGCGGCAGGCCGCGGCCGCCGACGTCGCTCGTGCCGAGCACGCAGATTTCCACCCGGTTCTGCAGGCTTTCGTCGATGACCGCGCCCATGAAGACGTGGGATTCCTTGCCGAATTGCTCGGTGACGGCCGTCATCAGTTCGTTGACTTTCGGCAGCGTAAGATCGGTGCCGCCGGTAATGTTGACGAGCAGGCGGTCGGCCTTGCGCGAAAATTCCGGCGTGTGCAGCAGCGGGCAAAGCTTCAGGCTTTCGATCGCCTCGGCCACGGCGTTGGCGCCCTCGCCCGTGCCCAGCCCGAAAAGCGTCTTGCCGCCGCGATGCTGGAACGCCTGGCGCAGCGTGGCAAAGTCGAGGTTGATCAGGCCGGTGCGATACATCATCGACCAGATCGATTTCACTCCGCGGCCGATCCACTCGTCGGCCCGCGCGAAGGAATCGAGCACGGTCTCGTTGTCGGCCGCCTCCTGCATGAGCACGTCGTTGGGCAGCGGGATGACGGCGTCGCACACGCGGCGCAGCGCCTGCAGGCCTTCCTCGGCCTGCTTGAGGCGGCGTCCGCCCTCGAAACTGAACGGCATCGTGACGAATGCGATGACCAGCGCGCCTTCCTCGGCGGCAATTTCCGCGACAATCGGCGCGGCCCCGCTGCCGGTGCCGCCGCCCATGCCCGCGAGCAGGAAGACGAGGTCGCAATCGCGCACGACGGCCGCGATTTTTTCGCGGTCGGCCTCGGCCGCGAGCCGGCCCGGCTCGGGATCGCCGCCCGCGCCCAGCCCGCGCGTGACGCTCGTGCCGATGAGCACCTTGTCCTGCACGGGCGAACTCGACAGCGCCTGATGATCGGTGTTGATGACCGCGAGCTGCAGGCGCTCGAGGTTTTCCATCTTGAGCCGATCCACCGCATTGGACCCGGCGCCGCCAATGCCGACGAGCTTGATCGCGATGTTGCGGTCGGCGAGAAGTTCGGACGTGAGAGGAAGTTCGTCGGGAGGTGGCATTCCAGTGGGAATTTAAGATTTGAAATTTAAGATTGGGAGGTAGGGCGCGTTATCCTTAACGCGCCGGTTTAATTCTGTAGAACCCAATGACGGCGGATTAAGGATAATCCGCCCTACCCTCTGAGCCTGAGATTCCTCGCCCGGCTCGGAATGACACTGGGAAGCCCGGAATGACATCGGATTATTTGGCGTTTGGCGCTTTGGAATGTGTTTCCCAATTTGAGAAACACAATTGCAGGTTGGGGTTTACCCACAACATGTCGGGCGTAAAGCCCGACCTACCTTTTTCGTGTTTGAAATCAGGCATGGGCAAAAAGTTTGCTCAGCAGGCTGCGGCGGGGCGCGGTGGCACGGTCGGCCTGGGCGTTGAGGGTGAAATGGAGGAGTCCCAGCGCGGTCGAATAGGCGGGATCGCGCAAGTTTTCGCCGATCCACGAGGGCGCTTCGCCGAGGCGCGCACTCGTGCCGAAAACCTTCGCGGCGGCCTCGGCGATGGCGGGCAGCTTGGCGGTGCCGCCGGTGAGCACGACGCCGGCCGGAATTTTCTCCGGGGCGAAGGACGCGCCGAGTTTCTTCCGCACCACTTCAAAAATCTCCCACACCCGCGCCTCGGTGATCTGCTCGATGGTCAGGCGCGGAAACTCACGGTCGCCGATGGAAAAATCGCCGATGAGCATGACCTTCTCCTTTTTGTCGCGCGCCTGCACGACGCCGCGGCCGTAGCGGATCTTCAGTGCCTCCGCCTGGCCCTGCTGGACGCGCAGACCAAGCGCCAGGTCGTTGGTGAGATGGCCGCCGCCGATGGCGACCACGCCAGTCTTGTGGGCGCAGCCCTCGCGGTAGAGGGCAAAGTCCGTGGTGCCGCCGCCAATGTCGATCGCGAGCACGCCGTTGTGCCGCTCCTCGGCGGTGGTGACGAGCGCGCCCGAGGCGAGGCTGGAGAGAATGAGCTTGGTCACGCGTACGCTGAATCCGTTGATCACATGCGTATTGTCGGCGACTTTGCTTTCGAGTCCGTGGATGGTCCAGTAACTCACGTCGAGCCGGCGCCCGACGAGGTGTTCCGGGTCGGGCACGAGCCGCCCGTCGAGGCGGAAGGGCCGGCGGATGTGGTGAACGACGATGCGGCCTTCGGGCAGTTCCTTGGCCATGGCCAGGCGGCAGACCGTGTCGGTGTCCATCGCGCTGACGGTGTTGTCCGCAGCCGCGACATTGACCGAGGCTTCGTTTTCAAAGCCTTCGAGATGCCCGCCGGTTTGCGCGAGATAAACCTCATCGACCCGGGTGCCGGCGCTTTGCTCGGCGGCGAGAAGTGCGCTGTGCGTGGCCTCGCTGGCGGCCTTGAAGTCCATCACCGCGCCCTTGATGACGCCGCGCGAGGAGGCTTCGCCCACGCCGATGATGCTGAGTTCGCGGCCGCGGGCGATCTCGCCCACGAGCACGGTGACTTTGGTGGTGCCGATTTCAACGGCGCCGACGATCTTGGTGTTAGAAATCACGTTGGGCAATATGGGTTAACCTGGGCAAAGGGAAAAGGCCGTTGCCGGGCGCCGGCGCACTGGCGGGCGTCTGCAACCCCGCCACGGTGTCGACCGTCACGGGAACCTGCAGGCCATTGGCGAGGTTGACCGACTTGAGCGGTTTGTCGGGCTGCGTGCGGGCGAGATCGAGCACGTAGTCGAGCCGGGCGAGCTGGCGGAAAAAATCGTCGCGCGTGTTGAAGGTAATTTCCGGGATGTCTTTCGAGCGTACGACGAGTTCGCCATCCGAGGCGAGGCGGGCGAGTGAGATGACCAGGAACGTACGATAGAGATGTTCGGCCTGGTTGTGGGCGGTGGCGAGCAGGTCGGCCACCGTGTCCATGCCGTCGATGGGCGCAAAACTGTCGCCCGCGCGGACGAGCTTCACGCCGTCGAGCCACGGCAGCGTGGTGAGCAGGGCCGGGGCATAATTATTTCCGTCGTAAACCACCCCATCGCGCGCCACGAGAAAGGCCCGGGGCGGTTCATCGCCAACCTGCACCTGGACGCGCGCCACGGGTGACCGCTCCTGGATGTTTACCGCCAGCGTGGCGGGGAAATTTCGCGTCAGCACCGCGGCTTTGACCTGGCCATTGGCGAGCAGCCGGGTGCGCAGCGCATAGAGGTCGAGCGACATGAGGGTCGCATTTTTCGGCACCGTGAGCGTGCGCTCGGCCCAGGCCCGGTCGAGCACGCCGTCGGTGGCCAGCGCGATGTCTTTCAGCGGCGGGCCTGAATCAGCCAGGCCAAGCTTGTTCGGGCTGCCGCCCATCGTTTCGGCAATTTCAATCGCGCCCCACACGATGAGGGCGAGCACGCTGGCCACGCCGGCAAACTTGAGCGTGCAGGCCAGGCGGCGCCGGCGGCCGGCCTTCGACATCGCGCGCGGATTCACGCTCTGGCTGATGTCCTGCCATGTGCGGGCAAAGGGAGCGGTGGTGGCGATTTTGCTCATGCGGGAATGCGAGCCGACGCAAAACGCTGCACCGCGGGCGTGACCAATTCTCGAACCAACGCCGTGAAATCCAGCCCCGCGCTGCGCGCGCTCATTGGCAGCAGGCTGGTCTCCTTCATGCCAGGCAGCGTGTTAATTTCGAGCAAAAACGGTTCATTTTTTTCCGAAAGCATGAAATCGATCCGCGCGTAATCGCGGCCGCCGCACGCGGCGAAAGCCGTCTCGGCCGCGCCACGCACCATTGCCGCAATGGCGTCGGGCAAGGGCGCGGGACAGAGATACTCGGTCAGGCCCTTGGTGTATTTCGAGGTGTAATCGTAGCGGCCGGACTTCGGGCGAATTTCCACGATGCCCATCGCCCGCCCGCCGAGGACGCCAACGGACAGCTCGCGGCCGAAGACGCGGCGCTCGGCCAGCCAGCGCCCGGCGGAAATTTTTTCGAGCGCCGTCGCGAGCTCCATCTGGCCGGAAACGATTTGCAGGCCGACGCTGCTGCCCTCGTCGTTGGGCTTGAGCACGACATCGTTGCCCAGTTTGGCCGTGAGGGCCGCCGCCGCCGGCTGGCGCCCGGCGTCGAAACACATGCCGGGCACGACACCCACGCCGGCTGCGGCGATGCGCTCCTTGGCGGCGGTTTTGTCCATGCACAGCGCGCTGGCGGCCGCATCGCAGCCCGCGTAGCCCGCCTGGGCGGCGTCGAGCAGGCGCTGCATCCCGCCATCTTCGCCAAATTTTCCGTGCAGCGTGGAAAACACCACATGGCGCCCGGGATCGAACTCCGCCGGCAGCGCGTTGGCGTCTATTCGAAACAGCCGGGTGGGAAACGAACGCGCCAGTGCCACCGCGCAAGCCTGGCCCGAGCCGAGCGAAACTTCGCGCTCCGCGGACGTGCCGCCGGCAAAGACCGCGATGCTGGGGAGGCTCATCGGGATGCCTCCGCGAACATCGAACATCCAACTCCGTGAACATCCAAAATCGACCATCGAACGTCCAAGGCCGGTAGTTGAAGAATTTGTCTCACGCTCGTCTGCCATAGCCTCTGCAACGAGCCAAGAGAGGAATACTCCGTCTGACTTCGGCGTTCGATGTTCGACGTTCGATGTTCGATGTTCACAAGACTTCCTCCCATTTTTTCCCGTAGAGCAGCACCTCGGGCTCGAGCTCGACGCCGCGCGCCTCGCGCACCTGGGCGCGCACCCGGCGCATGAGCGCGATGACGTCCGCGCCGGTGGCGTGGCCGCGGTTGATGATAAAGTTGGCATGCACGGTGGAGACTTCCGCGTCGCCCACCCGCTCGCCCTTCAGGCCGGCCTCGTCAATGAGGCGGCCCGCGGAATTGCCCGCCGGGTTCTTGAAAATGCATCCCGCGCTCGGCTCGCGCGGCTGCGTCTCGTGGCGCTTGCGGCGGTAAACATCGATCTGGCGGCTGATCGCCTCGGTGTCGGCCTGCGCCGCGGGGCGGAGGAGCACGCCGAGCGCCATGGCATCGAGCAGCTCGGCGCAATGGCGGTAGGCCACGTGCATGTCGGCCTTGCGCAGCGTCTTCACTTCGCCGGCGGGCGTCATGATCTCGACCTCGTCCACGACGTCGAAGATCCAGCCGCCCATCGCGCCGGCATTCATGCGCAGCGCTCCGCCGACCGAACCGGGGATGCCCTCGAGGAATTCGAAGCCGACGAGGCCGGCCTTGCCCGCGAGGCCGCAGAGATTTTTCAGGCGCAGGCCCGCGCCCGCCCAGACCCGGCCGTCGGGCCGCGGCTCGAAGCGCTGCCAGGCTTCATGCGAAAGCGCGATCACGAGGCCATCGACGCCCGCGTCGGGCACGATGAGGTTGGAACCACGGCCCAGGAAAAAAATTTCCACGCCGCGCGCCTGCGCCTCGCACAGCAAAACCTGCAGGTCCGCCACCGTGGCCGGCTCGGCATAAACCCGCGCCGCGCCGCCGACGCGCATCGTCGTCTTCGCCGCGAGCGATTCCTCGCGGGCCAGCCGCGCCCCGGCGGAAAGCCGCGTCCGCAGTGCGTCGGCGAAGTCGTCCCAAATTTTGGCCTTCATTTCGTCCGCGCGGCGCAGTTCGAGCCACGCGCGCGCTTTTTGATCGATATCACCGGCGCCGACAAAAGCGACCAGATCTCCGCGCTGCAACTCGCGGCTGAGGGCGCGAAACAGCGCCGCATCGTCGCCCGGCAGGTAGTCCACCGGCAGCGCAGCGGAATTTTTCTTCAACTCGGCATAGATGTCGGCCGTCGTGCCGCCGGCGAGCGGCGCCTCGCCCGCGGCATAGACATCGAGCAGGTGCACGCGGTCGGCCAGCGCGAGCGCGGCGGCAAACTCCGCCTTGAATTGCGCGGTGCGGCTGAAACGGTGCGGCTGGAAGAGGACGATGAGCCGGCCGCGCTCCCCCACCCGGCCGCGCAGGCTGGCGAGAAGCGCACGGATTTCCGCCGGATGATGAGCATAGTCCTCGAGCACGGTGAGCCCGGGCGCGGCGTGGATCACGCTTTGGCGGCGGCACACGCCCGCGTAGTCGGCCAGCAGGCGCGGCGCGAGCCCGGCGCCCATGAGCTGGGCGGCAGCCAGTGCCGCCGTGGCATTCGCGGCATTGAACTCGCCCCGGGCGCGAACCTGCGCCTCGGCCATCGGAAAACGCCCGCCCAGGCGCAGCCGCAGATGTTCGCCCGTTTCCCCGGTAATTTCGCCGGCAAAATCGCCGCTGCGGCCAAAGGTGAAATATTTCGGCCGCAGGTCGGGGTTTATCCCCGACCGGTCGGGCGCAAAGCCCGGCCCACCGGCGGCCAGCCGCTGCGACAGCGCACAAGTATCGGATGTGAGCACGGTGGATTTTGTGCGCGCAAACAGCGCGGCAAAGGCGGTCGCGAAGTCGTCGAGGCGGCGGTAATGGTCGGGATGATCCCAGTCGAGATTGGTCGCGAGGGTGATCTCCGGCGAAAAAGCATCGATGGTGCCGTCGCTTTCGTCGATCTCGGCCACGACCCAGTCGCTCGAACCGGTGCGCGCGGGTGGCATGGCGTCGTCCGCAAAGATGCCGCCCAGCACCCAACCGGCGGGAAACTGGGCCCGGCGCAGCGCGGTGACCAGCATCGCCGTGGTCGTGGTCTTCCCGTGCGCACCGCAGACCGCGACGAGTTTTTTTCCACGCAAGACCTCGGCCAGCAGCTCGCCCCGGCGCACCAGCGGCAGGTTGCGCGCAACGGCGGCAATGCGGGCGGGATGCGATGGCGCGATGGCCGAGGAATAGACCACGAGCTGGCAGCCGGCGGGCACGGCGCCGGACGGCACCACCGTCACGCGTTCGCGGGTGAGCAGCGCGCGCATCGGCCCTACCAGCGCATCGTCCTCGCCGGTGACCTCAAAGCCGAGCTGCGCGAGGTAAACCGCCAGCGGACCGACGCCCATGCCGCCCACGCCGACGCAGTGGATGGAGCGCACATCGCGCGAATAAAGCGATGGAAGCGGAGCGGATCTCATTTCAACTTAGATATCTTGGCACTTGTTGCTTTGTTGGAATTTGATCCTTTGGGATTTGGCGTTTTGCGGCCATCATGCAACGTGGGGCTGGATCGCCGACGGATGGTTCGCGGGGGGATTCTTTTCAGCCGCGGAAGGCCCGATCAGCCCGGTCAGGTCGTCGAGCAGCAGGTCAAACGACGCGGCATGATCCATGCGCGCGAGATTGGTGCGGAATTTGTTCAGCAGCCAGTCGTTGAAAATCACATCCAGCACCTCGGCGTGAAGCGTGGAGATAAACATCTGGTCGACGACCACACCGCCGCCCTGTTTTTCGAAAAAAGCGGCGTTGGCCCGCTGGTGGTCGGAGGCGGCGTACGGATACGGCACGAGGATGGCCGGCGTGGTGCAGCGGATGAGTTCGGCCATGGTGCCGGCGCCGGCCCGGGCCACCACGAGGTCGGCGGCGGAAAGCAGGCCGGCGACGTCATCGCAGAATGGCGTAAAAACCGCCCGAATGGGGGCGTAGGTCTGCGTGCTGAGTTGAAGGATTTCGTGCCGGCCCTTGCCGAGCCCGGTGACGCAATAAACCTGCACGCCGGCGTGCGCGAGGCGATCGAGCTGGCTGCGCGCCCAGTCATTGAGCGCCCCGGCGCCCTGGCTGCCGCCGAAAACGACGAGGACTTTCTGCCTGGGATCGAGCTCGAGGCGCTCCTGGGCGGCGGCACGCGGCTGGCGGGAAATTTCCCGGCGCACCGGCAGGCTGACGTGCCGCGTGGCGGAAGCCCGCACGCTGGACAAGCGCACGCCCTGGGGCAAATAGACGCGCTGCACCAGCCGGCCAAGCAGGCAGACCGTGCGGCCGGGCACGCGATTGGCCTCGTGCAACGCCACCGGGATGCGGAGCATCCGGCCTGCGATCACCGCCGACACGGAAGTGAAACCGCCAAAACCCACGATGACATCGGGGCGCATCTGTCGCATCGCGCGCAGGCTGAAAACGAAACCGCGGACTTGCGACACAACGAAACGCCCCAAGCCCAGCGGGTGCCACGAGAAGCCGGCGCCGGGCACGGGCACGAAATTAAAATGTGGATACTTTTCGATGAGCCGCGCATCCACTTTTTTCTGGCTGATAAAAAGAATGATCTGGTGGCCGCGCGCCGTCAGGCCCTCGGCCAGGGCAATGCCCGGGGCGAGATGTCCGCCCGTGCCGCCGCAGGTGATGATGATTCTTTTGCCCATGTCAGCAGCCGGTTAAAACCCCGTTGAACTCGCCGCCGGCCACCGTCAGCGATGGCCGCGACCAGCTCCGCTGGGTGTTGGCAAGGATGCCGAGCAGCAGGCCCATCAGGAGCAGGTTGGACAGGCCGGCGCTGATGAACGGCAGCGACATGCCCTTGGTGGGAAACAGGCCCGTGACCACGCCGAGGTTGACGATCGCCTGCACGCAGATGAGCAGCAGGCAGCCGGTGACAAGGAGAAATTGAAACAGATTCGGTGCGCGCCGCAGGTGCACCAGCCCGGCGACAAACATCGTGGTGAAAAGAAGCACGACGCCGAGCGTGGCCCCCAACCCGAGCTCCTCGCCAATGACCGCAGCAATAAAGTCGTTGTTCGCCTCGGGCAGGAAATTATGCTGCTGGCGGCCGTTGCCGAGTCCGACGCCGGACGTGCCACCCGCCGCAAAAGCCGCCTCGGATTGATAAAGCTGGTAGGTGCCGCCTTGTTTGTTGCCCTCGACATCGAGGAAGGCCACGAAACGCCCGAGGCGATTCGCATTATGCGCCATGGCCACGCCAAAAACCACCACGGCCAGGACAATGGTCGGCACGATGAAGCGCCATTTGGCGCCGGAGAGAAACAGCAGCGTCAGCCCGACCGTGAGGATCAGCGCCGCCGTGCCGAAATCCGGCTCCTTCAAGACCAGCGCCGAAAAGAGGCCAACAATTCCCAGCGGGTAAACATAGCCGCGCTTGAGTTCATCGATTTTCGTCTGGTGGATGGCCACGTAGTGCGCGAGGCAGAAGACCATCGTGAGTTTGGCAAACTCGGAGACTTGCAGCCGCAGCGGCCCGAGGCCGAGCCAGCGCCGGCTGCCCTTGACGGAAACGCCGAGATGCGGCACGAGCACGGCGACCAGGAGGAGAATCGTGACGCCGCCAATGATCCACACGTAGCGGCGCAGATAGTCGAGATTCACCCGGCTGGCGATCCAGCCGAGCCCGATGGCGAGCACCACGCCCACGAGCTGTTTTCCCAGGTAGAAATACGGCCCTTCCTTGAAATAGGCGCTCGCGCTGAACAGGCTGATCAACCCAAGGATGGTGAGCCCGACCGCGCAGACGACAATGATCGCTACCGGGTTGACCGAGAAGCGCGGCCGGGGCGAGTCAGAGGCATCAGGCATGGGTTCAGGGAGCGGTCGGCGTACCGGACTGGTCGGCAGTTGGAGCCGGGGCGGGCGCAGGCGCGGTGTTATTGCTGTCGTCCACCTTGATGACAGGCGGCTCGGTGGCCGTCGGCTTGAGGCCGGCGTCAAGATCCCCGCTCGTCGGCGGTGGCGGCGTGGTCTCCGGCGGAGTTGCCTCCGGGGTGGATTTTCCGCTGGAAGCGGAGCCATTGGGAATGACCAGCTCCTGGCCGGCGCGGATCTTGCTGGGATCGGAAATATTGTTGGCCGTGGCGATTTCGCCGACGGTGACGCCGTATTTCTTGGCAATGGTGCCAAGTTTTTCGCCCGCCTTTACGGTGTGAGTGATGCGACCACCGGCGCTTGTCGCCGGTTCGTTGCTGGTCGTGTCAGGCGCAGGTGTCGTTTCAGCCACCGGCGCGGAAACTTCAGGTGGGGAACCCGCCGGAAGTTTCAATTGTTGGCCGAGCCGGACATTGTCGCTTTTCAGATGGTTGATCGACCGAAGCACCCCCACGGTGGTGTGATGGTGCTTGGCGATGAGCCTGAGCGAGTCGCCGGCTTTCACTTTGTAAGTGGCGCCAGTCGCTCCTTTGTCAGTCGCGGTGGCGGCAGCGGCGCGGGTTCCCGCCGACGAGGCTTTGCCAGGGATAATCAGCTTCTGGTCGATTTTGATCATGGAACCAGACTTGAGCCCGTTGGCCTTGGCCAGCTCGCTGCGCGTAAGGTGATATTTGGCGGCGATTTTGGAAAGGCTGTCGCCTTTCACGACCACATACGTGGCGACGGGCGTGACATTGGCGGCCGGCTCGGAGGATTCGATGGCCACGGCGGCGGGCGTGCCTGGACGCGTGGGACTGTAGAGCGCCGGTCCGCTGTTAAGGTTGATCGTCGGTGTCGCCGACGTGGTGGCCGGATTCAAATCGGCTCCAGCCGGCGAAGGGCTTGCCATCGTGACCGGCGAGGGATCAAGGGATAAATTGGGTGGCACCGCCGGCGAGGCGTTGTCCGCCGTGCCGGCCACCGACGGCGGCACGGATTTGGTGGTGGAACTGCAGCCTTGGATGGCAAAAAGCATTCCAATAACCACGACGTGGACGGCCAGGACAATGCCGAGTGTTTTATGTATTTTCATAGGAAACGATGGGTTGAAATAAGAGGTAAAGGCTAGCGAAAAACAACGGTTGCTCCCAAGTTATTCACAAGGCGTTCGAATTGTACGCCACGGTCTTCGTAGCTGCGAAACAGATCGAAGCTGGCAAAGGCGGGACTGAGGAGGACGTGGTCGCCGGGCGCGGCCGCGGCCGCGGCTCGCTCAACCGCTTCGGCGAGCGTGAGGCAGAGCGCACAAGCCACGCCATACTCGGCACAAGCCGCGGCCAGGGCATAGCGTGTTTCACCGAGCAAAAAGGCAAATTTCACTCGTGGCGCGATGCGGCTGACAAAGCTGGCCAGATCGCCGCCCTTGCTCTTGCCACCGGCGATCAGCAGCACCGGGCGGGGAAAATTCGCGAGCGCGCCCTCGACCGCATGGAAATTGGTGGCCTTGGAATCATTCCAGTAGACCACGCCGTCACGCTCGGAGACCCGGGCGAGGCGGTGGGGGCCAAGGCGGAAGCTGCGGGCGGCGGCCAGCAGGGCCTCGGGCGGAAGTTGTTCACTGCGCCACCAGGCGGCGGCCAGGAGGAAATTCTCCCGCTGCGGATAGCCGGCAAAAGGGGTGCCGGCGAGGCCCGAATCGGCGGGGCGGGCCTCGCTGGCGACCGCGGCACCGGAGGGGAAAGCCCGGCCAAATTTTTCCGCGAAACGCACCGCCGAGCTGCCCGCAAAAACCGTCCCCGGGGAGGCCCGCGCGACCAGGTTCCACTTCGCGGCAAAGTAATTTTCCATCGTGCCGTGGCGCTCAAGGTGGTCTTCGGCAAAATTCGTCCACAGCACGGCGTTGGCCCGGAAATACTTCAAGGTCTCGGCCTGGAACGAGCTCACTTCGCACACGGCGGTCGCATTGGCCCGGTCGCCGTTGTCCTCGGTGACAAGCTGCGAAAAGGCCTGGCCGATGTTGCCGGCGACCCGCGCATCGCGGCCGATCGAGCGCAGCGCATGGGCGAGAAATTCGGTGAGCGTGGTCTTGCCGTTGGTTCCCGTGATCGCGAGGACGCGGCCCGGCCAGAACAGCGAGGCGAAATCGAGTTCGCCCAGGCAGGTCGCGCCGGCGGCGCGCGCCGCCGCGAGCCACGGATGCCCCGGCGCAAAGCCGGGACTGAAGACCACAAGGCTGTGTCCCGGGGCCGCGGATACAAAATCGACCGCCGCGCCCTCCCCGCCCTTCTCATCGTAAAGCCCGGCGCGGGCTCCGAGTTGCCCGAGCAACCCCGCGACGGCGCGTCCGCTCACGCCGGCCCCGAGCACGGCGACGGGTTTCGCAAGCAGCGGCTTTAAAAAATCGGGAACGGCGAGAGACATGGGGGCTATAACAGGCAGGGGCGGCTGACCTCAGCCGCCCGCTTGTGCGGCGGTCCGTTGAGGTCAACGGACCCTGCCACGACAAAATAAATGCGACATTGCAAGAGCATGCTAATGGAAATTTTTCTAGCGGAGTTTTAACGTGCCGAGCCCGATGAGCGCGCACATGAGCGAAAGTATCCAAAAACGCAGGACAACTTTCGTCTCGGGCCAGCCGAGTTTTTGAAAGTGGTGGTGAACGGGAGCCATGAGGAAAAAGCGCTGGCCGACACCGGTGCGGCGGCGGGTGGCCTTGAAATACCCGACCTGGATGATGACCGACATGGCTTCCATGACAAACACGCCGCCGACGATGACGAGGGTGAGCGGTTGTTGCACCATGAAAGCGATCACGCCGATGAGGCCGCCGAGCGCAAGGGAGCCGGTGTCGCCCATGAAAACCTCGGCGGGATGCGAGTTATACCAAAGAAAGGCCATGCCGGCGCCGACCAGCGCGCCGCAAATGACCGCCAGTTCACCCGTGCCCGGCACGAAACCGATCAGCAGGTAGTCCGCCAGCCGGGTGTTGCCCGCGGCGTAGGCCATGAGCCCGTAAACCAGCGCCACCGTGATCGTGCAGCCGATGGCGAGGCCGTCGAGGCCGTCGGTGAGGTTGATGGCGTTGCTAAAACCGACGAGCCAGAAAAACATCAGGACAAAGAGCGAGCCGAACCCGCCCAGGCCGGCAAAGATCAAAATCGGATGCTTGTTGAACGGCACCCACAGCTCGCGGATTTTTTGCGCACTGAGCGGGTGCCACAGCAGCACCGCCAGCGCCACGGCGGTGATGAGCGTCTGCCAGGAGATCTTCTCCAGCGAATTTATTCCGGCCCGGTTCTTGCGCACGACCTTGAGGTAGTCGTCGCGAAAGCCCACGGCCGTAAGCGCAACATAGACGAACATCGCGACCACGACCCAGATGTTGGGCGCCGCCCACAGGAAGGTCGCGCCAAAGACCGCCGTAAAAACGAGCAATCCGCCCATCGTCGGCGTGTTTTTCTTGTCGAATTTTTTGGCGAGGTCGCCGGTGCGGTCGTCGTCGTAGCTCTGGCCAAACTTCAGGCGGCGAAGGCTGGCGATGAGCCGCGGCGCGATGGCAAAGCCGATCAACGCGGCCGTGACCGTGGCCAGGAGCGTGCGAAAGGTGATGAACCGCAGCAGGCGCAGCGGGCCGAAGTAATCTGCGAAATTGGCGAGGTAGCTCAGCATGCGACGTTTTCCGCCTCCGCGGGAATGCGCGAGGGCTCGAGGGCTGTTTCCAAGGCATGGCGGCGGCTGCCTTTCATGAAAACCGCGCCGCGAAAACCGGCGAGGCGCGCGCGCACCGCATCGAGGCTCGTGGCGACCTGGATTTGGTCGGGACGGCCGCCGGCGACAATGGCGCCGGCCTGCACCTCGCGGGCGTGCGGGCCGATGACGACCACATGGTCCCGCTCGCCCAGGCAGAGGGAAAGGCCGAGCTCGCAGTGGTAGTCCGCCGCGCGCGCGCCGAGTTCCTCCATGCCGCCAAGCACGAGGAGGCGGGGCTCGTCGGCCGGCGCGGTGGCAAAAAACATTTCCAGCGCATCGGCCATCGAGGCGGGGTTCGCATTGTAGCAATCGAGATAAATCGAGACCCCCTCTTCGCGGCGGAGTTCACCGCGCCACTTCGCGGGCTGCCAGGCCGCAAGGCGCTCCTGCACGACCTTGGGCGGCACGCCGAGCCAGAGGGCGGAACAGATGGCCAGCGCCGCATTTTGCGCCATGCCATTCGAGATCCGGCGCAGCGTGAAAATGAGCGGCGGCGGCGGGCCGTACGCAATAGCCAGGACGGTGTTGTCGTCGCGCTGCGACACGGCGAAGAAAACGCGGTCCTTCGGCGGCTCGGCGGGGCGCAGCACCTCGGCGGGCTCGACCACGAGCGTGCGCACGCCCAGTTCGCGGAACGGGGTGAATTCCGCGCATTGCCGGGGAAAAACCGCGATGCCGCTGGCGCGGAGGGCCATGGGCAGCTTAACTTTTTCGCGCGCGACGCCATCGATGTCGCCGAGCTCCTCGATATGCGCGGGGGCGATGAGCGTGATGAGCGCAAGGTCGGGCTCGATCATCCTGGCCAGCGGGGCCATCTCGCCGGGCGCGCTGATGCCGGCCTCGACGACGGCGAACTTGTGCCGCGCGGGATCGAGACGCGTGAGCGTGAGCGGGACCCCGAGGTGGTTGTTGAGATTGCCCTCGGTGGCGAGCACGTCGCCGGACTCGCCGCCGAGCAGGAGCGCGAGGAGATTCTTGGTGGAGGTCTTGCCGCAACTGCCGGAAATGCCGACGACTTTTCCCGGAAAATTTCCGCGGTGTTCGCGGGCGATGGCCTGGAAGGCCGCCAGCGGATCGGGCACGATGAGCTGCGGCAGCGCGCTGAGCGGGTCGGCCAGTGCGACCAGTGCCGCGCCGGCCCCGGCCGCATACGCCGCATTGAGAAAATCGCGTCCGTCCCGCTTGTCGGTTTTCAATGCGACAAAAACCTGGCCGGCGGAAAGCAGGCGCGAATCGATGGCGAACCCCGTCAGCGGCGCCGTGGGCTGCACGGTCCAAGTGCCACCGGTCCAGGCGGCGAGTTGCATCGGGGAAAAAAGGCTCATCCGGTATTAAGAGTTTATCTTGAGTTGCTTGATGCCGATGAGCTCCCGGACGACCTGCCGGTCATCGAAGGGAATGACCGTGTCGGCGAACTCCTGGTAACTTTCGTGGCCCTTGCCCGCGACGAGGATGCAGTCGCCGGGCTTCGCGACGTCGAGCGCGAGGCTCAGCGCGCGGCGGCGGTCGTCAGTCCAGCAGATTTTTTCCGGCGCGGTGACACCGGTTTTCATGTCGGAAAAAATCTGCGCGAGCGGTTCGCTGCGCGGGTTGTCGGCCGTGGCCCAGGCAAAATCGGCGAAATCCTGCACCGCCCGCGTCATGAGCGGGCGCTTGGTGCGGTCGCGATTGCCGCCGCAGCCGAAGACGACGAGCAGGCGGCCAGGCGTGATGGCGCGGAGCATGCCGAGGGCGTTGCGCAGGGCGTCATCGGTGTGCGCATAGTCCACCAACACGTTGAAGTCCTGGCCTTCCTCGATCCGTTCCATGCGGCCGGGCACGCCGCGAAACGTGGCGAGGCTCGCGAGAAAAACCTTCGGGTCCCGGCCGAGCGCCCAGGCCGTGGCGGTGGCGGCGAGGAGGTTGCTGATGTTGTAGCGGCCGATGAACGGGGAATCGACGTCGGCCGAGTCTTCAACGGTGCCGGAGTGGGCGCCGCCGACCCTGCCGGACTCGTCGCCGCCGGCCTGCCCGCCGAAGCCTGGGCGAAGGCGGGGCCAGGCGAGGCGGAACGTCGTGTTCTTGAAATTGAGCGCAATATTCTCGGCCCGCACATCGGCGCGGGGATTTTCGCCAAAGGTGACGACGCGGACGGCCGCGGGAATCCTGGCGACGAGTTCCGCGCCATGCGGATCGTCGAGGTTGACGACCGCGAGGCCCGGCACCGGGCCGACTTCGCCTGTGAAGAGGCGCGTTTTCACCGCGAAATAGGCCTCGAGGGTCTGGTGGTAATCGAGATGGTCGCGCGTGAGGTTGGTGAAAACGGCGGCGGCAAACTGCAGGCCGAGGACCCGCTGCTGGTCGATGCCGTGCGAACTGACCTCCATCACGGCATGGCGGCAGCCGGCGTCGCGCATCTGCGCGAGCATGCCGAAGAGGTCGACGGCCTCGGGCGTCGTCTTGAACGATGGCACGCTGCGCGCACCGAGGTCGTAATTGATGGTGCCGATGAGGCCGGTGCGACCCTCGTTATCCAGGAAATGCTTGGTCAGGTGCGCGACCGTGGTCTTGCCGTTGGTGCCCGTGACACCGATCACGCCGAGGTCGCGGTCGGGAAATTTATAGTAACGCCGGGCGACGCGGGCCAGCGCGGCCCGGGCATTGGCCACCTGGAGAAAAACGACCTTGGCATGCGGATGCACCGGCGGTTTTTCCGTGACGACCGCCACGGCTCCCCGGCCGATGGCTTCGTCAATGAAGCTGGCGCCATCGGCCCGGTGGCCGGGCAGCGCAAAGAAGAGGTTGCCGGGCACGACGCGACGGCTATCCATCACGAGGCCGGAGATGGGCCGGTCAAGCGCACCCTTCACGGCGACAAGTTCGCCGTCCTCAAAGAGATCCTGGAGTTTGGGAGCCATGCGGAAAATATTTGAAACAAACTTAACCTCTTTTCGCGTGCGGCCAAGGGGTCGGGTCTGAAAGGCGTGGATGAGCGGATAGTTATGGACGAGATAGCCGATCACCGCAGGCCTCCTTCCATCGCAAACTGTGACCCTGCGGACGCGACCGGGGGCTGGATGTTGAGATACTGGATAAGTTGCTCACCGAGGCGCTTGAAGACAGGAGCAGCCACGATATTGCCGTAAGCCGTGCCGCCAGGAGTGCCGGCGTCGGCGTCATCCACGATGACGGTGATGGCGACCTGCGGATTGCTGGCGGGAAAAAAACCGACGAACGACGCGATGTGGTGGCGTTCCGAATAATGGCCGTTGATGATTTTTTGCGCGGTGCCGGTTTTGCCGGCGACCTCAAAGCCGGGGATCGCGGCCTGGGGCGCCGTGCCGTCGGGCGAAGCGACGCCCATCAGCAGGCGGGCCATGGTCTGCGCGGTGCGTTCACTGATGACGCGGCGCTTCACCAAGGGCGTGAATTGATAGACCACCTGGCCATCGGTATCGCGGATTTGTTTCACAACCTGCGGGCGCATCAACACGCCGCCGCTGGCGATCACACCCATGGCGCAATGAATCTGCATGGGGGTGACCGCGACGGACTGCCCCATGGGCATGCGCGTGATTGTCAGGCCGTCCCATTTCGACGGCGGCGCCATCTCGCCCGCGATCTCGCCACCGACCGGAAACCCGGTGAGCTGGCCGAAGCCAAAGGCGCGGGCGTAATCATAAAATTTTTGCGCGCCGAGCAATATGCCGAGTTGCGCCGCGCCTTTGTTCGACGACTTCGCCACGATCTCGGCCACGGTGAGCGGGGCGTCAAAATGGTCCGACTTGTCCTCGCGCGGCAGGCGGCGCAAGATGCCATTGCAGGCGACGGACTCGAGCGTGCAGTCGAACGTGGTCGCGGGCGACACCAGTCCTTCGTTGAGCGCGGCGGAAGCGGCGACGATTTTGAACGTGGAGCCCGGCTCCATCATGTCGGCCACCGCCGTATTGCGCTGCGCATCGAGGCTGGCCTTGTTGTAGTCGTTGACGTTGAACGTGGGCCAGTTGCCCAGCGCGAGAAGAAAGCCGGTGCGCGGGTCGCTGATAATGATCGTGGCTTTAAGCGGGTGATATTTGTCGGCGATTTTTTGCAGCTCCTCCTCGACCATGTGCTGCACCACCGTGTCGATCGACAGGACGGTGCCGTAGCCATCGGACGGGGCGACGGCGCGCGAACGAAACTGGGCAAGCTCGTGGCGCAAGCCATCGCGCTCGGACTCAAGCCAGCCATTTTGGCCGCGCAGGTAAAAATCCAGGTAGCGCTCAAGGCCGGTGACGGGGTCGCCTTCCTTGTTCACATAGCCGATGACATGGGCGGCCAGCTGGTTCTGCGGATACGCCCGCGAGTAAATGCGGCTGCCGTAAACGCCGCGGATGTTCAGCGCCTTGACCTGGTCATAGGTGGACTCGTCCACGGAATCGCTGAGTTTGACCCAATGGACCTCGTGCGTGTCGTCCGCGGAAACAATTTCCTGGGCATCGGCGTCATTGTCCCCGTGGGTCCCGGCTGACAGGCGGGTTTTTTCCGTAAACTTTTTCTGCAACTCGGCGAGCGGCTGGCCCAGCAAACCGGCCAGCGCGGGCCATTTCGCTTCGTCTTCCTTGGCCAGCGCCGACGGGTCGACGCCGAGGACGACGAGCGAGCGGCTGCTGGCCAGCAGGCTGCCGTGCACATCGAGGATGTCGCCGCGGCGCGCATTCTGGACGATGATTTCGTCACGGGCTTTTTCAATGTAGCTGAGAAATTTTGCGCGCTGCAGCACATGCAGCGAGACCAGCCGGGTGCCAATGCCGGCGAGGCTGGCCAGGATGGCAGCGGCGACGAGGGCGATGCGGTAATTCGATGCGAAACCTCTCGACATGGCCCTCACCGCGCCCCCCCGAGATTGAAGACCGCGGGCGCGACCGCCGGCCCGTCACTGGCGGCATAAAGTTCGGCGTGATTCTTCGCCATCAGGCGCTGCTCGACGTCGTCGGGCACGCGCACGACCTGGGGCTCGCGCGGCGGTACGAGGCCGAGGTGCCACTCGGCATTGCGGCGCACGAGCGCATCGGGCGACTGTTCGGCCGCAATGGCGGCGGTCGTCTCGTCAATGTGGCGGTCGATTTCGGCGAGCCGCGTCTCCAGCTGCTTGTTCTGGTTGGCGGTGAGCGAAATGGCATGGCGCAGCCACACGGTGCTGAAACCCAGCGAGCCGCTGAAGCAAATCATCACCAGCGCTCCGATCAGCATCTGGTTAACGAAAGCGTGGTTCGAGGATTTGTTCATCATCGCGGTGGTTTATAGTTTGCGCAGGGCGCGGAGCTTGGCGCTGCGGCTGCGGGGGTTGGCGGCGAGTTCGGCCTCGCCCGGCGTCACGGGACGGCGCGTGAGCGGCTCGGCGAATTTTTCGCGGAACTGCTGCGGCGTGGCGTCGTCGGCGCTCTCAGGCTGGCCGCACTGGCGGCGGAAGAATTGCTTCACGATGCGGTCTTCGAGCGAATGAAAGCTGATGACGCAGAGCCCGCCGCCGGGCGCGAGCTTGGCAAAGGCCACGGGCAGCGCGCGCTCGAGCGCGCCGAGTTCGTCGTTGACCGCGATGCGCAGGCCCTGGAAGGCGCGCGTCGCGGGATGGATTTTCATGGTGCGGCGGTCGCGCGCCGGAATGGCGTCGGAGATGAGCGAGGCGAGGCTCGACGTGCGCTCGAGTGCGCCGGTGCCCCGAGCGGCGATCAACGCGCGCACGACGCGGCGCCAGTGCGGTTCCTCGCCGTAATCGCGGATCGCGCGCACCAGCATGTCCTCGGTGGCGGTCTCGAGCCACCGCGCGGCCGAAACGCCGGCGCGCGGATCCATGCGCATGTCGGCCGGCGCATCGGTGCGGAAGGAAAAACCCCTCTCCGCGTCGTCGAATTGGAAAGAAGACACGCCGAGGTCGAAGAGAATGCCGTCAAAATGGGCCGCGGGAATTTTCCCGAGCCCGCCAAAGTCGAGGTCAAGCAGCGCAAAACGTCCCTCAAATTCGACATGCAGCGGCTCGGCCCGGGCCGCCGCAGCCGGGTCGCGGTCGAGCGCGAGGACATTCACCTCGGGCGCGGCGTTGAGCAGCGCGCGGGTGTGGCCGCCTCCGCCAAAGGTGCAGTCGAGGTAACGGCCACCAGACCGCGGCCCGAGGAACTCCAACACCTCGTTCAGCAGGACAGGCTGGTGGCCGGTTGATGACATGGCCGGCGTAATGAAGTCAGTGTGCGCGCCGCGCATGCAAAGATTCCGGAGCAAAGAAGTTGGCGGTGCGGGAGAAGACACAACGCAGCGTGAGGTTGTCGCGCACGCGCGGCATGACCGGGCTGAGTGAACGGGCGGCCGAAGCGCCGTCCGTGTCGATCCAGGCAGGAAAACCCTGGCGTGATCCGAAAGCGGCTGCGCCGAACAGTGGCAGTCGCGAGTGCTGTCTTTTGGTGGATGTGTTCATGAGCAATCTCTGGTTGGTTGTTGGCTGATGCTCGTTGAAGCGGCGTGGATGATTGGCTGACTGGCTAGATTCCGATGCGGCGCATGAGGTCGCCGAAGTTTTCTCCCGAGGTGCGCACCTCGACCTTGGTCCAGCGGTCGGGCGCCCAGATGGCGAATTTGTTGAGCGAGCCGACCAGGACGGCGTCTTTCGCGATCCCGGCGTACTTCAGGAGTTCGGCGCTCACGCCGAAGCGGCCCTGCTTGTCGAAGCTGAAGGAAAGGGTCTGCGCGAAGAAACGCGCGAAGGCGTCCTGCGCGTCGCGATCGGTGAGCGCCTTGGCGGAAACTTTTTCGTGGAGCTTCTCGACCTCGGCCGGCGGGAGCACGGCGATGTAACCGTCGGGGTGCGGCGTGGCCAGGAACGTATCGGTCTCTTCGTGCGCAAAACGCCAGGCCGACGGAATCGTGAGGCGACTCTTATCGTCAAGGGTGTGCCGGAAGAGGCCGGTATAAAAAGGTTTGCCGTTTTGAGCCATGAAGGGACGGTGTAGCACAAGTGCCCCACCATCCCCCATTATTCCCCATATTAACCCACCGAAGTCAAGAAAACTCCTGCCCGTTTACGTAGTTTTTTGGGGAAAATTTGCGCTGAGACCGAAAGGTTGAGCCGTTTCAAGTTTCAGTGGAATGATCCCGAATTATCCTGAACGATTGCGAAGGCCAATGAGTTATAAAATCAGCGGCGGCCTTCGGAAAAAATGAATCTGTAGCACCAAAGAAAATCCGTAGCATTTTCCATGTCCAGCGCTGTCCCACCATTCGCATTTGTAACACACGTAAATTAATGTGTTAACAAATCACTCGGACATTTCGCCGCGCAAAACGGCTCAAGTTTTCAGTCTCAGCTTGGGGTGGGACGAGGGACATGGTTTGCATCGTCCCGATTTAGGCAAACCGGTGGCCAATGTTGAGGCCTCGACAAATTTCGAGACGCAGCCGTCGACCTTCTATAGCGAATGAGGCCTATTTGTGATTTTTTTGGTTTTGGCAATTGCTAATCGGATCTCCTCCAATTGAGCCATGACCGAAGCAGCCTGTTCCATAGCTTGGCGCGGATCCGGGTTGTTTTTCACATGTTCTATTAGATCCGCAAGCGTCTGGGCAAATTGCTTTGTGCCACGAGTCAGTTTGTACCGCGACGATCTAATCAGCGGGACGAAACAGCTGTCATAAATTTCGCTAAACCGGCCTTTTTGTGCTGCCGACTTAGCCGGTTCAGAAAATGTGACGGGGATATAATGATCGAGCTTGCCGTGGCCAGTTGCTAACCACGCTTGGCTGACGTTCAGCACCTCACACACTCGGTCGCCTACAATCCACGGAAGAGGTACGCGCCCATGCTCATAGCTCGATAACCTGTCGCTGCTCACACCAATTCTGACGGCTAGAGCTGATCGCTTTGCGAGGCAGTTCTCACGTATATCGCGCAATCTTTGGCCGATTGCCTTCTCTCTTTCTGGAACTGGATTTTGCCTGGGCACGATAAAATCATTGGTCTCCCCCAACATAGTGCAAGATTGCGCTTGTAACGTACACAGAAACACGGAAACATGATTCTCGTGACCCAAGGCACGACTACACTCAGGGCTATTCTCGCCATGCGCGGTCTTTCGCATTCTTATCTTGCAAATCAAATCGGTCTATCCCGCGGCACCGTCAAAAACATCTCATGTGGAAGCAGCCCTAGTCTACGTGGCCGGAGTAAGATCGAGAATTTTTTAGGGATTCCTATTGCGTGGCCTACACGACTGCCTCGCAAAAATGCCACCGGCTTCCAGATCACTTGCGCCGCACCAGCAAACACACTGCAGGGATCGAAATCCGAGCTTCCCCTACCCTTGCCATCTGAGCCTGTAACACGGGACAGCGTGGACGGGGTCGGTCACTCACAGAGCCACAACAAAATCCTGGAAATAATCAATGAGCAGCCTGGTTGAACTCATCTTCTCCGCCGTTGGCACCGAGGCGGCGGGGAGCGCCATCGAAGGCGTCAGCGGTAAGATCGCGGACATGACCCGCGAGCTCGGCCGCTTTGCGACCGTCGGCCTGACGGTCGAATCCGCGTTCGAGGGCGTCAAGGGCGCCCTGGCAGACGGGGAAATGTTTACCCAGCTAAAGGCCAGGACCGGCGAGAACATCAAGGATCTGGTCGTCATGACCCAGGAGTTCAAAAACGCCGGTCTTGGTGCCGAATTTATCGGGACTTCGGCGAACCTTCTCCAGCGCGCCCTGGGCGGCGTCAACGAGATGGGGGGGCGGACCGAAACGGCATTTCAGCGCCTCGGCACTTCCATTGCCCAACTCAAGCCGCTGACCTATGCGCAACAGCTGCAGGTGCTGGGCGAAGGTTTTTCGAAAATCCAAAACCAATCTGAACGCGCCAATATCGCGATGCAGATTTTTGGCCGCGGCGGCGGAATGATGCTGCAGCTGCTCGGCGATCCGAAGGCAATGAAGGAAGCGGCGGAGCAGGCCGGCCGCTACGGCGACATGATGCAGCAGAACGCTGCGCACCTCAAGGAGGTCGAAGAGCATCTTGGCGTGGTGAACCAACGCATGAAGGAATTGTATCTCACGGCTGCGGAGTCGTTGCTCCCGACGATGGAAAACATTGCCGGCCTTTTTAAAGAGCTAGATCTCAGGCCGGTGGGGTCATTTCTCGGCGGCTCCGTTCCGATCGTATTTGCCTCGGGCATGGCCACAATGCTGGTCAAAACGTTGGACAATTCTGTTCTCGATTGGGCAACGCGCTCGGGAAACCCAATCGGCCAGGCTTTCGCTGGGCAATTCGTCGCTCCTATTACCGGTCTTTTGTCTCGCGCGCTTCCAGTGGCATTAGCGGCGGCTATTGGATTCGCTATAGGAAAAGGCATTCACGATGCGATCGACGAGGCCCGCGCCAATGAGATCAATAAATTATCCGCGATCGAGGGTGACGTGGGAGACACGACGACGAAGGACCTCCATGGTTTGCGCGATGCGACGAATCAAGGCGAACTCGACGCCGCCAAGAATCAAATCCGCGCGGACATCAAGGAGGCACAGTTCACGATCTATGAATTGTCCAGGAAGAAAAAATTGCATGACGAAGGCGCGGCGGCTGGACCATGGGCCGGACCCAAGTTCAACGAGGAAGATCAAACCCGCCTCGACGCCACCAAGCAGCAACTGGAGACGCTGCAGCGAACATTCGATCATCCGGTCAATGCGCAGTCGATTTTCGCCCAGAATAAGCTCAAGGAAATCCGCGAGTCCCTGGAACCTCTCGTCACCGATTTATCGCAGCTTCGCGAGCAAAACGACAAGCTGACGATGCAGGACATGGATCCGGCGCAAAAGGCGAAGCTGCTGCAGTCCAGGCGCACCGACGTCGAGAGCCAGCTAGGCCAGACCATGCCGGCCGGCCTGGATAAAGATTCGGTCGAGGCGCGGCGGCTCAGCCTGGAAAATCAGCTTCTCGAAATCAAACACCAGCAGGCCGAGAACAACGCGAAGCTCACGGAGCAGGAAACCAAACTGACCGAAGAGAAAAAGAAGCAAGCTGACGCCGCGGAGCGCCAGCAAGTCTATGCCCTGGAGACGCAGATCAAGGTCGCCGAGGCGGCCGGCAACGATCAGCTCGCGCAAAAGCTGAAGCAAGAGCTCGAACTCAAGCAGGCGCAATATTCGATGTCCGGGCTCGATCTGGATCTTGCAAAGCAGCGCCTCTCGGCCGAACTACAGATTTTCGAAGCGGAGCAAAAGCAAAAGGGCGCCAAGGCAGAAATCGAAGCGGAAAAGAGCGCCCTCGAAAAACAGCTTTCGGACATCCGTGAAAACATCGCCTCCATGCAAGGCGACGAAACTCATACCCAGGCCGAACAATGGTCCACGCGCAAGCAGGCGATTGAGGAAGAAATTGCCACAATCAAAAAGACGATCGACACGGAGAATGCGCTGGCGGCCGCTGCGCGTGGACCTGGTGGTGCTGGTGAGCAGGTCGCGGTCCTGCATGACAATGCCGCGACGCAGGCCAGCAACCAGCTCGCCGGCGCGCAGCATGAGAAAGCGGGTCTAGGACCAAACCCCGACGATGTTGGCGAGCAATTGCAGGTAGAGAGCCAAAAGGTGGCAAACAGCATGGGCACGGTCGCGGAGCAGATCGGCCGCTCCTGGGGGAGCGCCGCCGAATCGATGCGTTCCTCGATGGCGAATTCGCTTTACGATATGCTGGAGCATACGCGCAATTTCAAGCAGGCCGCCGGCGCGCTTTATATCTCGCTCGTGCAGGACCTCGCTCGCAGCGGCTCGCAGATGGCCTCGAATTGGATGATGACGCATGTTGTCATGGACGTGGCTCGCCGTGGGTTTCATGCGCTGGGCGTAGGCGAACAGGCAACCGCCACCGGCACGGAGACCACAATCCATACCGGCGGCGAGGCGGCTAAAACGGCTGCGACAGCAGGTGGAGCGGCGGCACGCGGCGGAATTCGAATACTGGAAACGGTTTTTCACGGCATCCAAGTTGGAATCAGGACGACGATGCATATCGCGGGAGAAGCCATGCAAACCGCCGTAACGATGGTGCAAACCGGCTTGCGCATCGCTGCTGCCATTGCTGAATCGATCGCTAAAATCATAAGCGCGGCCGCGGGCGCAATGGCGGCGATGGCTTCCATTCCCTATGTCGGCCCGATCCTGGCGGTCGCGGCCATGGCCGCGATCGTCGCGGCAGGCATCCAGGGCATCGCTCACGAAGTATCGATGAGCAATATCCGCAAATACGCTTGAGCCATGACCATGAAGGCACGCAATACCAGAGACCAGGAGAGCGAACGCGCAATTTTTCTGCACGAAGTTTTTCTCAAGATCAAAAAACGCATCGCAAATGGTGACACACTGAAATCCGCCATCGCTTGGGCCGCCCGCCGCCGTAATTTCCGCCTGATCCGCGAGGGAATGCTCGGGGAAAACAGGTTGGTCGCCTTATATTATATTTGGCGCCAGAATCCATCGCCCAAGGTTTTTCACAGGCATTACAAGGGGCCGGAGCGGCGTATTCCAATTGACCTGGCATTGGAAGCCTTGAACCGCATGGCAGGCGATAAAGTCCGGCCAGCAGCGATCGTGATCCGCGAGCTGCGCAACGATTTCTCAGCGGGCCAGCGGATCACCGATGCGACGCTGAAACTCCTCGCGAGCATCGATGCCTTTAACAATCGGTTCGAGCTTCTACTCTTTCGCCTTCGGACGCGTCACTGGGAAACCAGCAACGCCGCTGCAATCCTCGAATTCAAGGCTGAGGGGACAAGCGCCAAAGCTGCAGGCAGCAACTGATTCTCCGCATGAACGCCCGTAAAAAACCTGGGATATTGCCCCGGCTGCAGCTGATGCAGCCGGGGCAGATCGATGCCCTGGTCAAGTGGCTGGCTGAAGATAAGCTCACCTATGCCCAGGCGCGCCAGAGATTGAAGACTGAATTTGGTGTGGTCACGACCGACTCCGCGCTTTCGGGTTTTTGGCAGCAAGTCGTCGCCCCACGGCAATGGGCAAAGTTGGTCACCGCTGAGCGAGCCAAAGTCTTTGTCGGTGAAAGTAGAATCCTTCTCGAAATCCAGGTGCGGGCAGAAGCAGACAATACACTCCGCATCACCGTGTCCGGCCCAGCCGCGGCTGCAACCACACCGGCCTGACCATGAAAATTGACTGGCCACGGGTACTTGCCCGCCTCGAACGCGAAAATCGCGTCTGCCTAAAAGTCAGGGAAGCGGCGGATATTTTTGGCGTCTCTGGTGCCCATATCGTCAATTTTATTGAGGACGGGACACTTACCGCCATCGACTTCGCCCGCCGGGAGAAGCCAAACAAGCACTGTTACCGTATCCCGGCAGACTCGTTGATGGAATTTGCCCGCCGCCGCTCTACCATGGCCAGCGACGGATCAGACCCTGAATCGCCAGTGAAATCGAACGTGAAGGAATACCCTGGCGTCCTGCTTTACCTAAGTAGGGCCGCGCGCGAGCTAAATCATTCCTGACGATCTGCTATACTGATTCTAATCCTGTGAATGCTCTCTCTCCAAGCCGCCAATCCCAGCTGATGCCAGCAGAAATGCCGACGTTTGGGTTTAAGGGCCCTTTGTCTCCCGCGGCGGGTCAAGCGCCGGTGGGTGGCGGGAAAATGGCGGGAAGCCCAGTTGCAAGAGCTGCAAGGACTTGTTCTATAACGCGTCAAACTTCGGTGCAGGCTGGCGCGCTGGCCAGCAAGCCGGTTGTTTTAACGGCCGCACAGGTCGGTGTGGCACTCGGACGCCCTGCGCGCAGCATCCGCCGAGACCTTGCGGGGATTGAATCCGATGGCACCGTCATCACAAGCGGTAACCCAACGCAGTCCTGGGCGCTTTCTAATCTGCCGCCCAAGCTGCAATCAGCCCTGCAAACTGAAGCCACGCGGCGGGGTTACGCATCAGTCGAGCGTTTGCTTGAATTTCCGCCTCAACGCTGGGAGCCAGTGCAACCGCTTAACTCGTTGGATCCTGCGCCGGTGGCAGAGGCATCGAAACTTCAGAAGGCGCTCGCCCCGACCCTGCTCCGCCTTTCAGACCTGAGCCTCTCCCAGGAGGAAATCTCCGCACGGGGTCTGGCAGAATATACGGCCGCTTTTGGCCACTCTGTTTCAAAACGCCATTTTGATCGGCTCCTGAAACGCACGCTCGACCGGGATGCTGGTGCAGAGGATTGGTCGCGCCTGGAGTTATTTTTGCCCGACAGGTTGGCGACGAAGAAATCCACCGCGATCTCATTTGGATTTTCCGAAAATTGGCCGGGAGTTTTAGCCACCGTGGCCATGGTAAAGGATGTGGCCAAACCAACGAGCGATGAACTTTCGCTTTTTTGGGATGCCGCCTGCGCCGACTACGAGGCCGCGGTTGAGTCCGGGATGCCTGAACGGCGAGCCCGTCGTGAGCTGCGAAAAATGATCGAGGCCAAAGTGTCTTTTGTTCGCTCTTCCGGGCGCGCCCTTGAGCAAAAATTTCGTCGGGTGTTGGAAAAATGGATAGAGGGCGATCGCACAGCGACGGCCGTGGCCGATCTCCGGCACGAAAACTCCGGGCGCAAAAAACCCGTAACACTACCGAAGGAATTCAAAGAAAAACTTTTGGCGCGGGTACACGGCAACGGCGGCCGGTATGCGCAATCGTGGCGAGAAGCGATCAAACAAGGGTGGATGCCCGCCGACGTTGCAGCCGCTTACCCTTTTAACTGGGAGCACAAATCTTACGTCCCGGCCGCCATTCGCAGCGCACTGGGGCCTGATGTTGAGATATTGAAGCCGCTGCGCATCGGCCCCAAGAATGCGCGGCTTAAGGGATCGTATATCAGCCGGGACTATTCCAACGTTCCTTCGGGAAAAATTTTCTCCTCCGACGACTGTACCGCGCCGATCTTCTTTTGGGTCCCTGATGAGACCGGCCGGCCGCTCCTCAATGATGCAGGAAAGCCCATAATAACTCGCGGCCAGTGGTTGCCGTGGATCTGCGCACGCACTCAATTCATTGTTACTTTTCAACTTATCCCGGAACGTGGTTACGATTCCATCGAGATCCTGCGCGGCATCGGACGCCTTCACGACGAATATGGCCTCCCGGAGCAATTGCTTTTCGAAAACGGAATCTGGAAATCCAGGTTAATCGATGGCACCCGTCAAGAAGGTGTCGAGTTGCCCGACTACTTCTTCGGATTAGCCGGGGTTGGAGTGAGAATTCGGCACGCCCGGCCTCGCAATCCACGCGCGAAGATCGTCGAGAGTGTCCTTGGCCAATTGCAAAATCAGATGGACCGGCTGCGCGGCTACGGGGGACGGAAGCCCGATCAAATCCCAGAAGAAACCCAGCGCGCGCAGCTATTGGTGGGACGTGGAGAGGCGCATCCAAGCGAATTCTTCTACTCGCATCCAGAGGTGGTCAAAGTCTACGAGGGCATCTGCAACAATTTCAATGAAGAGCCTCAGAACGGAAAAATGCTGGAGGGGCTGAGCCCCCGCGCAGCATTTGAGAAACTGCAGGAATCGCCGCCGATGAAACTGACACCAGAGCTTCGATATCTCCTCGCCCGCTCTCGCGTCGAGACAACGGTAAAACCGAATGGCATCCAGATCGGAAAATTTTGGTACAAGGGCGAGCGAGCGTCCGCCCTGGTTGGGCAGCGTGTTTTAGCCTGGTTCAACGCCGAGCATCCGGAATCGATCTGTGTAACAGACTTGGATCATAAAAACCCGTTCACCCTCCGCCGTACCGACGAAGTTCCTGCTTTCGACGCAACACCGGAGCAGTTCGCGGCCGCCGAGCGCGCAAATCACGCCCAAACCAAATATCAGCGCACACTGTTTGGGAATCTGATCCACAATTTTCCAGAAGAATTCCTTCGCCGTCGACGTGGCGTCGTCATCGCACCCGAACAAGCTGTCGCTCTCGGCATTGAAATGGAAAACCAGCGGCAGCAAAACAATGAAGAGGCCACAAAGACGGAGCGGCGCCGTGCGAAGGGCGAGCGGCACGCGCGCGCGGTTGGTTTAAATGGCCTCGGTCGCCGGGTAGATGATGAAACAGTTGAAGCTCTGGGCAGGCTTGAGCGCGCCGGAGTGAAAGCCACCAACCCATTAGCCGAACAGCCATGATTAAACCCGCTCAACTCGAAGAAGTGGCCGCCGCAGGCCCAATTCTAGGCCACCATGCCGGCCAGACCGTTGCCTATATCTCCGATCCGAAAAAGAGACCATTAATATGGTTTCTTCACTGGCGCTCTCACCAGCCGGGCGGTCTCAAGCGGTTTTGTTACGAACTAATCAACCGGAATCTTCGTGCCCGACTTGGCTCAGAAACTATGCACCGGATCGGATTTAATCCATCAACGGTCTACGCTGGGCAGCCTTTCGAGGATATCTGTAACGAGCTGTCTTTTTTCCCTTCTGGGGCGCGCAATCATCTTGAGTGGACGATCGAGATTCACGCGTCGATATTTAGAGGGCTTGAACAGGACGGCGAATTAGCGAAGGCAAAAAAGCTTCTTAGCCCAGAGAGCCGGCGGGCCTCGGCGGCAACATTCCTTAACGAATGCCGAGATTTGGCATGCTCTGGCCTGGCGCATCACATTCGGAATTTCTGCAGCGATCACAGCGCAAAGTGGGAAGTCCGATATCTTCACGACTTGGTCGGAGCCATCACCGAGATGATGAAGGACCAGGCTGACTTCGCCCGCTCTCAGACCGCCGAAACAAAAATTGCGAGTAATGTAAGCGATACCCTTGAGTTTTCCTATCGGACGCGCGGCCTGGTTGTCATTTACGGAATCGAGCGGATCGGTAAAACCAAAGCGGCAGAACGATGGGTTGCGATGAATCCAGACAAGGCGCGGCTAATCCGGTTGACCGCCACCACAAATGACCTCCTGTTTTTTTCCGAGGTGGCCGAAGCGATCGGTTGCGGAGACATGCGCGGCCAGACGGTCGGTGAAATGCGCGACCAAATTCGGGGCACGGTGAAGAGCCGGGATCTGATGCTGATTTTTGACGAGGCCCACTGCCTCTTCGGCCTTTCTCCCAAGGGATCTATTAAACGCCTGGAGTATATTCGCACTGAACTTGTGAACAACGATATCCCAGTTGCGCTCATCATCACCCCGCAGTTCGCAAATCGGCTGGCCGGCCTAGAGCGCTCGACCGATTTCAACCTCAATCAATTTAGGGGCCGGGTCACAAAATGGGCGGAACTCCCTGCGAAGCCCTCGCGCGCTGATATCGAGAGCATTGCCCGCTTCGGTCTTCCAGAAATTGACGACAAATGCCTTGCCTTGTTGGCAGATTCCGCGGCTGGCAGCGAATTCCCGCTTGCAGCGTTGCACAACGCCATTCTGGAAGCGAAAACCATTATAGAAAAAAACGGTAGCGCAATCACGCTGGATCTGGTCAAGCAGGCGGTTGGATTTGCCATGTGGACCACCGCCCGGCTCGCGGAAACAATCCCGGCTCCCGCCTCCAAAACAACAAAGCGGCGTAATCGCGTCGTGACGGTCGATACGTCGATGTCGAGCCGTGCTTCTGGTGATGGGTTGCAAGCTGCATCGCCGGCGGTTGCAGGCCGCCTGCAATCTCCTGGAAACGATACCTCTCTAACGGCCGCACAATCACCCGATCGCGGTTCAATGCCAGGCCGCTCGATCATCCCTTATGACGAGCCAATATCGAGCAGCCGTCAGCGCCAGGGCGTTTTGATTCCAGCATCCATTTTGTGAACCGCAACTTACCCTCTTCTTTTCTAACCGGGATCCATTCCAAGCACAATCGCCGCTAACCCTCCACCACACTTCATTTTATAGTCCAATTCCGACCGTTGATTCGGCCATTTTTTACCGGGCATTTTGACCCGGTTTTTGTGTTTCCCGCGACTTTTGGACATCTGACACTCAAAACGTTACAACTTTTCGGTGACTGTACAAAATTGCGCTGAGACCGAAAGGTTGAGCCGTTTCAAGTTTCAGTGGAATCATCCTGAACGATTACGAAGGCCAATGTCCTGAAGAGCGGCATACACTAAGGTCTTAGGCTCAATCAAAGGTTTCAGAACCTCGTCAAAAATCCGGCTGAATGTTGCCCGTTTTGGCACCCGCACGAGGTGCTTGTTCCAATCAAGTGTAATGTATGGAGAATATGGGCCAATATCGCCCTCGCGATATTGAAGCCAAAAGATGCAGGACCTAAAGTAAATTTCCCAAAACCAAAAATGGCCGCAAAAAAAAGGATCTGCAGGCCCGTTTGGATGCTAGTCATTAGGAATACGAATTTCCGCTCGCGCAGCGACTTGGTGCGGTCAGCTGCCGCTCGCGCCGAGACAAATCCGCTGCCAAGCAGGGCAAAAAAGCTACCCATCGATCCCAAGATTGCGGCACTTTTTGCAGCTGTGCCACCTGCGGCCAGGGTCGCGCTGACGGCGGTGGCTTTGGCCGAATAGGCCGCCACCGGCAAGGCCGACAGCACAAGTTGCGTGAACCTCGGGCCCGGCGAAGTTTTTCCCAGCGCGCCTTCGACAAAAGCGAGAACCTCCTCTGACAAGCTGGTCCCCAGATTTACTTCCGCGTATGCCCAGCCATGTTTCCAGGGCGCTTATGCCGACGTATCTCTTTTTTTGACCTGTCCCCAATCCGACACCGTCCCCAATCCGACACCAATCCGACATCCAAAATGCCGAGCAATGCCAGCTTCAGCTATTTTGTATATTAGGCGAAAAACTCATGTAAGGATCATACACTTCTGGCCGATTGGCGAAATTGGAGGCGCCCCCTCTTTTCACTAAGGGATATTAGAGCATGATTAGGGCATGGCTTTTAGAGAGAGGGCCGCCTGCATGGCGGTCCCCAGCGAATGAAGCGTGGCGGGTTTGAGCAAGAGCTGGCGAATGCCCGCCGCTTCGACTTGTGCAGCCGTGAGCGACGCGCTGTATCCGGTCATTAAGATGATGGGTAACTCGGGACGGATTTGCAGGAGCTGGATCGCGAGATCAAAGCCCGTCATCACAGGCATGGTCTGGTCCGTAAGCACGAGCGCAAAGCGTAGCGGATCGGCTCGCACCATGGCGAGCGCAGCTGCGGGCTGCGTCGTGATTTTGACCTCGTAGCCGAGCGCAGCTAATGCGTTCTGGCCAAGATGGACGAGTACGTCCTCGTCATCGACAAATAGCACCTGTTCGCCATGACCGCGTGGTACCGCTCCCTGCTCGACCGCGGCCGTTGTGGCCTCGCCGGCATGCGCGGGAAAATAGAGGTAAAAGATGGTTCCCTCGCCAGGCTGGCTGTGAACCGTGACCGCGCCGTCGTGGTTTTTCATGATGCCATGTAGCACGGACAAACCCAAGCCGGTGCCTCCACAGCGCGGCCTCGTCGTGAAAAACGGTTCAAAAGCCCGCTGCACCGTGGCCAAATCCATACCGCATCCGGTATCACGGACGGACAGGCGCGCGTAGTCGCCCGGCTTTAGCTGCGCTTGCGTGGCAGCAAAGGTCTCATCGACCAGGTATTTTTCCAATTTCACTTGTATCTGACCGGGGCGGTCTTTCATCGCGTTCCAGGCGTTGGTCCCTAGGTTCATCAGAATCTGATGAATCTGGGTCGCGTCGGCGAGCACCGTGGGAACATCCGACGCGAGCGACGTATCAAATTCGATGGTCGAAGGGATCGTCGAACGCAACAGTTCGAGACTTTCGGTTATCACTGGCTGTAGATGGATCGGCCGGCGCTCCAGTGGCTGCTGGCGGCTGAAGGTGAGAATCTGCCGCACGAGATCGGTGGCGCGTTTCGACGCCTGCAAGATCGCGCCGAGATGAACGCGTACCTCGGAATTTTCCTTCAGCTTCATCTGCGCGAGCTCGGTATAACCCATTATCGCAGTCAGGATGTTATTGAAGTCGTGCGCGATTCCGCCGGCCAGCGTGCCGATCGCCTCCATCTTTTGCGCCTGCCGGAGTTGCTCCTCGATATTACGATGCTCCGCGTGCAGTCGGCTGGATTCCAAGGCATGGCTGACGGCTGACTCCAAACGCGCCAATTGACCTTTTAGCAGGTAATCCGCTGCGCCTAGCTTCATCGCCGCAACGGCGGTATCTTCGCTGATGGTTCCCGACACAATGATAAACGGCACCTCCAGTCCGTGCTGTTTCAGCACCTCCAGTGCACGCAGCCCGCTGAATTGCGGCATCTGGGAGTCCGACAGTACCAGGTCGAGCCCGTCGTGCAGGTGCTCGAGAAATGCCGCCTCGGTATCCACCCGCTGCCAGTCGGGCTCGAACCCGGCGTGGCACAGGCTTCGCACCAAGAGCTCGGCATCGGCGGAGCTGTCTTCGACGATCAGGATTTTGATTGGATGTGGCATGGCGGGAGTTTATTCGCTTAATTTCGGCGGCTGGTTGTGGAGCAACCAATAGAGCCCGAGGTCGCGCACGGCCTCGGCGAACTGTTCAAAGTTAACCGGCTTCACGATATAACTGTTCACGCCGAGTTGGTAGCTCTCGACCACGTCGCTCTGCTCTTTCGACGAGGTGAGCACGACAATTGGGATCATTTTTGTGCGCGAGTCGCCCTTGATGCGCTTCAGCACTTCCAGCCCGTCAATCTTGGGCAACTTCAGGTCGAGCA
Organism: Opitutaceae bacterium; assembly: GCA_035568935.1. GTDB lineage: Bacteria > Verrucomicrobiota > Verrucomicrobiia > Opitutales > Opitutaceae > DASRHD01. Next base: position 66,053 of record DATMNP010000121.1, read on the forward strand.
GGATCACTTTGGGGCTGTCCGTGATCCGGCGGGCAGCGTGCGGGCCTTCACAAAAGATAAACTCCAATGCCTCGGCGCCGTCGCGGGCAACGTGGATTCGGTTCGAGAGATTGGCCTTGCGCAGGGCGCGCAGGGCCAGTTCAAGGTCCTGCGGATTATCCTCGACGAGCAAAAGCTCGACGGTGTTGGTTTCATTCATGATGTAGTTTCCTTTTCCAGGGTGAAATAAAACGTCGCTCCACGATCAATGGCCGCCTCCCCCCACACCCGCCCGCCATGGCGTTGGATGATTCGCTGTACGATGGCGAGACCGACGCCCGTGCCCTCGTAGTCCTCCGCGCGATGCAACCGCTGGAAGACGCCAAAGAGTTTGTTGGCATAGCGCATGTCGAAGCCGGTGCCATTGTCGCGGACAAAAAAAGTTTCGGCACCGTTGGTCTTCATGCAGCCGATTTCCACCACGGTTTTTTCCCGCTTGCGCGTATATTTCAGTGCGTTCGAGAGAAGGTTCAGCCAGACTTGTTTCAACAATACCGGATCGCCTGGACTCGCCGGCAAGTCTCTGGCAAGAATCTCGACCGATCGGTCCGACCACGGGGATCCCAACTCGTCGAGCGCATCGCGCACGAGTTTGCCGGTGTCAATTACCCGTTTGTTCAGTTCCTGGCGATTGAGCCGCGCAAACGTCAGCAAGTCGTCAATCAACGCGCCCATCCGCTGCGCGCCTCCACGGATGGTCTGCAAGTAACGCCGACCTTCCTCCGGCAACTGAGGGCCGTAATCCAGCAGCACCGCTTGCGAAAATCCATCCACGGCGCGCAACGGAGCGCGCAGATCGTGCGACACGGAGTAGGAGAATGCCTCCAGTTCTTTGTTCGCTGTTTCCAATTCAGCCGTGCGTTGGATCACACGCTGCTCGAGTTCGGTGTTGAGTTGCCGGACGGTTCCTTCCGCCGCCTTGCGCTCGGTAATGTCGGCCCTGATGGCGACGTATTGGCGGGGTTTGCCCCGGTCGTCGAGAAACGGCACGATGGTCGTGTCCACCCAGTAAAATGAACCGTCTTTTGCCTTGTTCTTGATTTCACCATGCCACACGCGCCCGTGCCCGATGGTCGTCCATAGCTTATGGATGAACTCTTTGGGGTGGTAGCCGGAGTTGATGATGCGATGGTCCTGGCCGAGCAACTCTTCACGCGAGTACTTGGAGATGGTGCAGAACTTGTCGTTGACGAAGGTGATCTTTCCCCGCGAATCGGTGATCGCCACGATCGCGTGCTCGTCGAGTGCTGCCTTCAGGTCGAGCACTTCCTTGGTCGATGCCTTCAACTTTTCTTCCGCCGTCTTGCGCTCGGTGATGTCGGCGCGGATGGCGACGTATTGGCGGGGCTTGCCCTGGTCGTCGAGAAACGGCACGATGGTCGTGTCCACCCAGTAAAATGAACCGTCTTTTGCCTTGTTCTTGATTTCGCCATGCCACACGCGTCCGCGCCCAATGGTCGTCCACAGCTCATGGATGAACGCTTTGGGATGATAGCCCGAGTTGATGATGCGGTGATCCTGGCCGATCAACTCTGCGCGAGAGTACTTGGAGATGGTGCAGAACTTGTCGTTGACGAAGGCGATCTTTCCCCGCGAATCGGTGATCGCCACGATCGCGTGCTCGTCGAGTGCTGCCTTCAGGTCGAGCACTTCCTTGGTCGATGCCTTCAACTTTTCTTCCGCCGCCTTGCGCTCGGTGTTATCGGTGCCGATCAGCAGATAGCCGATGATTCCGGCTTGCGCGTCGCGCAGCGCCGTGACCGACACTACCGCCGGGAACCGGCTGCCGTCCTTGCGGATGTAGGTCAATTCATAGATGTCCTCGATCCCGCGCGAGGCCTTGAAGACCAAAGCTTCGAAACCCGGCGCGATGGGAGTGGCGAACTCGAGGCTCAATCCGGTGGCGCGCGCAATCAATTCCTGCGGGTCGGAGATTTCGGCCGGGGTGCTCTTGTTCAATACGTCAGCGGCCGCATAGCCAAGCATGCGCTCGGCGCCGACATTGAAAACCTGGATTACACCCTTCTCGTCGGTGGCGATGCTGGAAAAGTTGGCGCTGTTGAGAATCGCATTCTGCAAGATCCCGGCCTTGAGCACAGCCTCTTTGCGTCGAGCTTCGGTGATCACTTCCACCGAGGCACATGCAAGCAGTTCGGCCTCTTTGGGGAGCAAGGGTGGTTTCATGGGTGATAGCGGGACCAGCGGAACTCTTTGGAACATCCATCAACATCGACAAATACTGAGCTCTCCGCAGCCGAAGAAACCGATATTGCGACGTCACTGTATGCGTGTTTTCGGCGAACGGCTCATTATATAAATCGATTAATGCAAATACGATACATATTGCCTTGCACGTCGCGATACGTTGCGCGGCCAACTGGTTGAGTGACCTTTTAGCGAGCGTGTATATGGGGTGTTACACTACCCCGGGTATTGGCGAACCAAGTGCGAGTCTATTGCGCCACAGACCGCTGGTTGGTACCCGTGTAAATCCGTCGGCATGGATTCTGCCCGTTTTCCGCAAAAACAGGCCATTTTGTCGGCATGAGTCGTGATTTCTTACACACGGAAGTAAATGTGGGTGCCGGCGCCAAACGGCGCTAATTCGGCACTTTTGCCAGCAGCTACCGCCAATTTCCCTCCCCAGCCATGTTTCCAGGCCGCTTATGCCGACGCATCTCTTTTTTTGACCTGTCCCCAATCCGACATCCATTATTTTCCGGTTAAGAAAGCCGGCCATACCCCGATTTCCCCGGGTGAGTTTCGGGGTTCAAATTGACAACCTTATGCAAAGCTAATCCGGTTGCTTTTTGGTTGGTGCCTTAGTTAGTTTTCCCTACCCCAACCCATCCCACCGAGCCCTGCCCGTGCAGTCAGTTGCTCAGGGCACTACCCCCTCTTTAGCGTCATCTGGATGATGAACAATACCCCTAGTCAGCAGCGTCAATCCCGGGTCTCTTCCCCTCGCTTGGCAGCTCGTCGGCGCCGGCGAGTTCAGCGGCACCAGCCAGCCTGACTTTTTTTCAGAGTCCATGAAAAGAATCCTCCTGAAACTCCTTATTGTCGGCGCGCTGCTGGCGACATCCTGCTGGCGGACCGAGGCCAGCGGAACCTGGTCTCACCTCACCAATCCGGCCCCCGTTGGTTTTTCCAACTGTTTGTTGCTATCCGATGGCACCCTTATTTGCGCCCACAGCGGCAGCACCTGTTATCGCTTGACGCCCGACAGCCACGGCAGCTACGCCAACGGCACTTGGTCGCAAATTGCGTCCATGAACAACACTCGGCTCTTTTATGCGTCGCAAGTCTTGACCGATGGCCGCGTCTATGTCGCCGGTGGCGAATACGGCACGGGCAAAGGTTTGGCCGAAACTTACAATCCGCTGACGAACGTCTGGACGCTCACTTCACCCGGCCCTTTTTCGGTTATCTCCGATGCCATCTCGGCCTTGCTGCCCAATGGCGACGTGTTGCAATCGAACAGCCAGTCGTCTGCAGCGATTTATCATCCCACCACGAACACTTGGAGCTTGGCGGCCACGCCGGGCGATCAGAACGAGGCGGACTGGGTCAAACTGCCCGATGACAGCATCCTGACCATTATTGCTTATGGCCGCAACACGCAACGCTACATCCCGTCGCAAGACAAGTGGGTGAGCGAACCGTCGGTGCCGGTCGATATGTTTAATGGTCAGGGCGAACTTGGCTCCGGCCATCTGTTGCCCAACGGCAAAGTGTTCTGGCTCGGCGGCACTGGCAATACCGTGATCTACACGCCCACCGGCAACACCAATCCCGGCTCTTGGGTCACGGGCCCGGTTCTTCCAAACGGGGATGGCGCAAACGATGCGCCTGCCGCCATGATGGCCAATGGCAGGATCCTCTGCGCTTTCGCCGACTCCACGACCAGTTTTGGGACCAAGACCTTCTTCTACGAATACGACTATGCCACGAATAACTTCACCCAAATCCCCGACCCCAATCACACGGCCGACCTGAGCGATCCGATCGCGACATACAACACGTCCATGATCGATCTCCCGGATGGCAGCGTGTTTTACTGCGGTGCCAACAGCAAGTCTTACATCTATACTCCGGACGGCAGCCAGCTGACCACAGGCAAACCCGTGATCACCAGCGTAACCCAAAATGCCGACGGCTCGTATCATCTCACTGGCACGGGACTCACCGGACTCTCTGAAGGTGCAAAGTACGGCGATGACAAACAGATGAACACCAACTATCCGATCGTGCATCTGACCGACAACACGACCGGCAAGGTGTATTATGCCCGCACCTACAACTGGACTTCGACCGGCGTGATGACGGGCAGTACCGTCATCACCACCGAGTTCACGCTCCCGGCCGGTCTCCCTCAGGATCCCTATTCGCTGGTGGTTTCGGCCAACGGCCTCGCTTCGGCTCCGGTCGCGTTCAGCGCGACGGTCAACACCGTGGCGACGCCGACGTTCAGCCCTCCGGCTGGCACGTATGCGAGCGGGCAGGCCGTGACGATTTCCACGTCGACGAGCGGCGCCTCGATCCGCTACACCACCGATGATAGCTTGCCGAGCGAAACCAATGGCACGCTGTACTCCGGCCCGGTGAGCATCATCACGACCACCACGCTCCGGGCCATCGCCTACGAAACCGGCATTATCGACAGCGGGGTCGCTTCCGGCCTCTACACGATTGGCAGCGGCAGCATCACGGTCTCGTCGGGCAACGGCTTCGACAACACCCCGATGTCGTCGTCACAGTCGGGCACCTTCACCGCAACGTTCGATGCCTCGCCTTCGCTCTCCCCGAGCAATACCGTCATCGCATTGTCCAAGGGGGCGCAGACGGCCTACCCCGGTCTTGCCTGCATCGCGCGTTTCAACACGGCCGGCAATATCGATGCCTATAACGGCACCGCCTATCAGGCGGCCTCGGTCATCCCGTACTCCAAAGCGCTGACGTACCACTTCCGGATGGTGGTCAATGTGCCCGCAAACACCTACTCGGTCTATGTCACGCCACCCGGCGGTTCCGAGTTGACGGTGGGGCTCAATGATAAGTTCCGCACTGCCGTGACCAGCCTGGATACGTGGACGATCGACGTGAATGCGACACCGGGCGGCTCGGTGAACGTGAGCAATCACTCTGTTTCCGGAACTGGCGGCACCGTCGCCGCACCGTCCTTCAGTCCCGGTGCCGGCACTTATACCACAGCGCAAACCGTGCTCATCAACGATTCCACAAGCGGTGCCTCCATCCGCTACACGACCGATGGCAGCACGCCGTCGGAAACGGCTGGCACGCTTTATACAGGATCGATCTCCATTGGGACCACGACCACGCTCAAAGCCATCGGCTATGAGACCGGCATGATGGACAGCACGGTCTTCTCCGCCACTTATACCATCAGCTCCCTGCCACCACCTCCTGTGATCTCGAGTGCCGGCACCGCCTCCGGAACCGTAGGAGCGGCCTTTAGTTATCAAATCACTGCCTCCCATTCTCCGACCAGCTACGGAGCGACCGGCCTGCCAGCCGGCTTGTCGGTGGATTCTTCCACCGGGCTCATCAGCGGGACACCGGACGCGACCGGAACCTCCTCAGTGACACTGGGCGCCACCAATGCCGGTGGTACCGGCAACCAAACTCTGACGCTGACAGTGGCGCCAGGGACGACCTACACCAACCTCTGGGATCTGGCCGGTGCCGCCGACTTCAACGCCGATGGCAATTCCGATCTCATCTGGCAAAGCACGAGCGGGCAGCGGGCACTCTGGCTGATGAACGGCACCACCTACTC
>DATMNP010000122.1:0-9308 GCA_035568935.1 Opitutaceae bacterium
GGCGGACACTGTTTCAACGTGGCTTTGCTCCAGCCATGAAATCCTCCCGCTTGTTTCGCCTCGGTCTGTTTTGCGCCTTGTTGGCTTTCGTCTCTGCGTGCTCGACCCCGCCGACGACAGCCGCCGGATTCAAAGCTTCCGCCCAGAAAAAATTCGACAAGGGCAATTACGAGGGCGCCGTTGCAGACTTTTCCCAATCCATCGCCCTGGCCGCTACGGACGATATTGAGGTCTACTACCTTCGCGGTCGCGCCCGGGAGTCCTCCGGCGACGTCGATGGTGCCATTGCCGATTTCAGCAAAGTCATCGCATTGGATCCCAGCAATGCCGAGGCCTACAACGACCGCGGATTTGCGAGGGAATCCAAAGGCGACCTCGAAGGCGCTGCGGTCGATCTCAACAAGGCCGCTGAACTAAAACTGCAGCAATCCGGGCGCTGAACTAGATTCGATTGCCTCTCGTCTTTCAAATGTCCTTCGCCGCGGCCTTGTCCACCAGCCAGACGACGCGGTCAGCGCAGGTTTTCAAAATTTGTGCGGGCGCTTTCAGCGGGTCGTAAGGGCCGGAAAAGATGCGTTTCAAGGCCGGGGCTTTCCCCTCGCCATGCGTCTTGATAATGATGAGGTCGCAGGCACGGAGTCCCGCCGGTGTGATGGTAAGCCGCGGGCCTTTCGCAGTGTCGAGCGCCACAAACAGCTCGGCTGCGTCTTTCTCGACCAAAGCCTCCTCCTTCGCCCCGTTCGGCCCTTTCGGCAGGCTCAGGGCTGCGGCGGACAGGAGCGGGCTGCCGGGAAAAATCGACGCGGTGTGGGCATCGTCGCCCAAGCCGAGGAAGCACACGTCATAGGCGCGACCGGGGCCGGCGAGCGCCGCCCACGCCCGGCGGTAGGCCTCGGCGGCGGCCAAGGGCGAGGGCCTGACCGGCCACGGATGGCGGCGCTCGGAAGGCACGGCCAGCGGATCGAGCAGGCGGCGGGCCGCGTGGCCGAAATTACTCTCGTCGCTTACCAGCGGCACGTGGCGTTCATCGCTCACGGTAAAGTGGGCCGCAGCCAGCAGTGCGGGCGGCAACGCGTGCGTGCGCACGCACCAATCGTACCATTCGAGCGGCGTGAGCCCGCCGGTGAGCGCCAAAGTAAAAACCGTCGACGCGGTGCGCGCTTGTTGCGCGGCCGTGAGCGCGACGGCGCGCGCAAAGAGCTCTTCTTTTTCGCCGACGCAAAGCCGGCCATAGTCGGTGGTTTTTTCGGTCATGACGAAGGAGTTCGCAGGGATATTACTTGTGATCCCATGGCAGTTTTACGGCCACGCGCGGATGTTTCCAGACTTTAAAGACGTCAAACATTTTGCCGGGATTGAAAATCCCACGCGGGTCAAGGGCACGTTTCACGGCCAGCATCGCGCGCACTTGCGCGGGCGAATGCTGCACGCGCAGGAACGGCGTCTTGGCCAGCCCGATGCCGTGTTCGCCGGAAATCGCGCCACCCAACGCGACGACCTCCTCCATGAGTTTCTGCACCGCGTGCTCAGCGGCACGGCACTCGGCGGCAGCGGCCGCGTGGTACATGATGTTCACGTGCAGGTTGCCGTCACCGAGGTGGCCGAAGGTGGGAATGGCCAGCTTTGATTCGCGGCGCAGTCGGTCGAGAAACCGGGCAAACTTTTCATAGGAGCGCAACGGCACGACGACGTCCTCGTTGAGCTTGGCGTCGCCGAGCTCGAACATCGCGCCGGAACATTTGCGCCGCACGGCCCAGAGCCCTTCCGCTTCGGCGCGGTCGCGTGCCTCCTTGAACGCCACGGCGTGCTGGCGCGCCCACGCGAGCACGTCGAATTTCAGGTCTTCGACCTCGCTCATGGAGCCGGCCAGCTCGAGCAGCACGACCGGCCGGCCGGCCTGGCCGGGAAACACCGATGTCTTTGTCGCGCGCTCGGCGCACTGCACCGAGTAGCGGTCGAGAAATTCGCAGATGGCCGGCTGCACGCGCTGCGCGAAAAGCGCGCGCACGGCCCGGAAGGCGGTGAGTTCATCGGCAAAGGCCGTGAGCAGGGTCCAGCGGGCCGCCGGCAGCGGGATCAGTTTCAACGTCGCCTCGGTGATGAGGCCGAGCATGCCTTCGCTGCCGATCCAAAGGTCGCGCAGGTTGAAGCCGGCGGAAAATTTCTTCGTCGGCGTCCCCCACTCCACCAGTTCGCCCGTCGGCAAAAAGCCCTTCAACGCGAGCACGAAGTCGCGCGTGACGCCGTATTTTCCGCCGTGCATGCCGCCGGCGTTGCAGGCGATGTTGCCACCGATGGTGCAATACTCCCTTGACGACGGGTCGGGCGGATAAAACCAACCCTTGGCCTCAACCGCACGCTGGAGGTCGGCAATCTTCACCCCGGCCTGGGCGTGCGCGAGGCCGGCCTCGGCGTCGATGCGCAGTTTTTTCCAACCAAGCATGTCGATCACCCAGCCGCCGCGCACCGGCGAGGCCGAACCGGTGAGCGACGTGCCGCGGCCACGCACGGTCACCGGCACGCGGTGCGCATTGGCCAGCGCCAGCACGACGGCGAGGTCTTTTTCGCTGCGCGGCGCGATGACGGCGTCGGGCAAAAACGAAAGTTTGCTGCTGTCGAACGATGCCTCGTAACACATTGCTTTATCCGTGCGCACGACGCTAGCGCCGAGGCGGCGGCGAAGCTGGGCGGTAACAGGGGACTTCATGAGCTATAAGGTGTACGAAAGTTGAGAATAAGCAGCGCGTTTTGTATTTTGCGATGACTTCTCCCATACACCGCGGGACAGAGTGTCGGCGCAAGCAAAAGCCACCGGTGTTACAGGTTACAATCATCCGCAAAGGGTGGCCCGCCAAGCTGTAGCCTGAAGGGCAAAATCAATGCCCGCCTTCGTTTCACTTCGTCGTGGCAGCCCTTCGCCCCAACGACAAGATCGGCCTGCATCGGCCAATCGCAGACTTAAAGCTGGCCTGCCAAGCCGTAGCCCGAAGGGCGAAGGCTGGTATTTTTTCTTCCCATCCCGGACTGGAAGAGTAAAGGTTGATGTTTTCTTCCCATGATCCGAGTCCTCCTCACCACCACCTCATTCCAAGATACGCCGGGCGCCCACCACAATTTGCTTGATGGCGCCGGCTTCGAGATCGTCCGCGAGCGCGGGCCGCTGCCCGAGGCGCGCATGCTGGAACTGGCCGGCCAGTTCGATGCATTCCTCTGCGGCGATGACGCGATCACCCGGGCCGTCATCGAGAAATCCCTGCCCCGGCTGAAGATCATCAGCAAATACGGCATCGGTGTGGACAAAATCGACGTCAAGTTCGCCACCGAGAAAAATATCCCGGTGCTCTTCACGCCCGGCGTCAACCACACCACGGTGGCCGAGCACACCTTCCTGCTCCTGCTCGCGCTCGAGAAAAATTTCCTCTACGGCGTGGACGCCTCGCGCAAAGGCGAATGGAAACGCAAGACCGGCCACGAGCTGCTCGACAAGACCATCGGCATCGTCGGCCTCGGCCGCATCGGCAAGGAGGTCGCCATCCGCGCCAATGCCTTCGGCATGCATCCGATCGGTTTCGATGTTTATTGGGATGAGAAATTCGCCGCCCAGCACAACGTGAAGCTCGCCGCCACGCTCGACGAGATTTACGCCGCGTCGGACTACATCTCGCTCCACACCAATCTCACGCCCAAGACGCGCGACATGATCAACGCCAAAAGCATGGCCAAGATGAAAAAGGGCGTGCTCATCCTGAATTGCGCCCGCGGCGAGATCGTTCACACCGGCGACATGGTCGCCGCGCTCCAGTCCGGCCAGGTCGGGGGCTACGGCACGGATGTGCTCGATGCCGAGCCGCCCCCCGCCGACCACCCGCTGCTCAAGCAGCCGAACTGCATCGTCACGCCGCACATCGCCTCGCGCACGTTCGAGAGCGTTGTCCGCCAGGCCACCACTTCGGTGCAGAATCTCCTGCTCGCGATGAAAGGCGAAAAGCCCATTGCGCAGGTCAATCCCGAGGTGCCGGTCACTAAAGTTGGCTGAGCCAACCCACTCAAAGGTGGAACGCTGGAAAAGCAGGAACGGAAACCATCAACGGTTACTTTTCCTGATTTCCTGAGTTCCACATAAAAATTAATTCATCATCCCTTTTCCCATGTCCGAAATCTTCCACGTCGTCCCGGAAACCCTTCACAACGCACTCGTCGAGGCCGCCTACAAGCACCGCGGCTACTCGACCGAGGAGTCAGCCTCCGCCGCGCGTTTCTGCGCCGAGGCCACCCGCCACGGCATCCGCACGCACAACGCCCTCAAGGCCCTCCACCTCGACCACCTTTTTGGCAGCGGCTCCAAAGGCTGCGTGCCCAACGCCAAGATCGACGTTGTCAAATCGCGCTTCCCCGCCGTCCAAATCTGGAACGCCAACCAGAAACTCGGCCAGGCCACCGGCTATGCCGCGATGGATGCCGCCATGAAACTCGCGGACCAATACGGCGTCGGCATGGTTTCCGTGGACAATGCGTTCCATTACCTCTGGGGCGGCGGCTATGTGATGGATGCCGCGAAAAAAGGCTACATCGCCTACACGAATTGCACCGCCGCGCTAGCCGAGGTCGTGCCCTTCGGCGGCAAGTTTCCCACCCTCGGCACCAATCCGCACTCGTGGGGCTTCCCGACCACCAGCGCGATCGGCTACCCCATCGTCATCGACTGGGCGACCAGTGTCGTCGCCATGGGCCGCGTGCAACAACTCCTCCGCGAAGGAAAACAGCTCCCGCCGCAGGCCGCCGTGGATGAAAACGGCGTGCCCACCACCGACCCGGCCAAGGCAAAATCCCTCCTGCCCTTCGGCGCGCACAAGGGCTACGGCCTTTCGCTCATCAATGAAATCGTCGGCGGCTTCATCGGCGGCTCGCTGCCCACCCTGCGCAATCATTGGGACCGCGAACCGGCCGACAAGCACGGCTGCTGTTTCTTTTTCCAAGTCTGGCACCCTGATGCGATGAACGCCGGCGCCTTTGCCTTCGGCCGCAACCAGGCTGAAAACGTCAAGGCCGTCATCAAAGACGTGCTCGGCCACGGCAACGAAAAGTGCATGCTCCCCGGCCAGCTTGAAGCTGAAGCCGCAGCACGCTGCGCCAAAAACGGCGGCCTGCTCTTCTCCGAGGCCGAAATCAAGGCCTTCAACGAGCTCGCCGTCGAATGCGGGCGGCCGCAGTGGCAGCTCGGCGACTTCAAGGTCGCGGTCTGACCCGTCTCTCAGCTCTCAACTCTGGACTACCGACTCTCCTCACCCATGAGCCTGAAAATCAAATCCGCTTCCGAATGTAAGTACGACCAGCTCTCGCTGGGCGAAGTCATGCTCCGTCTCGATCCCGGCGAGACCCGCGTGCGCGTCGCCCGCGAATTCAAAGTTTGGGAAGGCGGCGGCGAATACAACACCTCCCGCGGCCTGCGCAAATGCTTCGGCCTGCGCACTGGTGTCTGCACCGCTTTTGTCGACAACGAGGTCGGCCACCTCGTCGAGGACTTCATCATGCAGGGCGGCGTCGCCACCGATTTCATCAAGTGGCGCGAAGACGACGGCATCGGCCGCACCGTCCGCAACGGCCTCAATTTCACCGAGCGCGGCTTCGGCGTCCGCGGCGCCGTCGGCGTGCCCGACCGCGGCAACACCGCCGCCAGCCAGCTCAAACCCGGCGATTTTAACTGGGATGATATTTTCGGCAAGCAAGGCGTGCGCTGGTTTCACACCGGCGGCATCTTCGCAGCGCTTTCCGAAACGACCGCCGCCCTCACCGTCGAGGCGGTCAAGGCCGCCAACAAGCACGGCACCATCGTCAGCTACGACCTCAACTATCGCCCCTCGCTCTGGAAAACCATCGGCGGGCTGAAGAAAGCCCGCGAGGTCAACCGCGAGATCGCCAAGTACGTCGACGTGATGATCGGCAACGAGGAGGACTTCACCGCCTCGCTCGGCTTCGAGGTCAAGGGCGCCGACGAAAGTCTCAGCCACATCGAAACGGACGCGTTCAAGGCCATGATCCAGACGGCCGTCGCCGAGTTCCCCAACTTCAAGGTCGCCGCGACCACGCTCCGCAAAGTCATCACCGCCACCGTCAACGACTGGGGCGCGATCCTTTACCACGACGGAAAATTCTACGACAGCCGCAAATACCCGGAACTCGAGATCCTCGACCGCGTTGGCGGCGGCGACAGTTTTGCCAGCGGCCTCCAGTTTGGATTCCTCTCGAAGAACGACCCGCAGCTCGCGGTGGATTACGGCGCGGCGCACGGCGCCTTCGCCTCGACCACCCCCGGCGACACCTCGATGGCCACGCAAAAGGAAATCGAGAAACTCATGAAAGGCGGCAGCGCCCGGGTCGTGAGGTAATAAATAAGGTAGGGCGCGTTATCCGTAAAGCGCCGTGCTTTCCCTACGTCATCGAGCGATCAGCCGGATTTTTTGCCACGAAAGGTCACAAAGAAAATGCCGTCAAAATATATACTTCCTTGAGCTCTTTGTGATCCTTTGTGGCCACACTAATTTAAAAACCGCCTGATCCCCTACTGGACGAATGTTTGATGTCCGGGCGGCGGCGCCAGTGTGACTTGCGCGGCGTGCATGCCGAGCACGAGCGCGGCCACGAGTCCGAAATACATCGCCGCCATCGTCCCCCGCTGCGCGGGCGTGACTTCAAAGTAGCGTTTTTCTACGTCCGTCCTGGCGCGAAATAAACTGAACAGGCGCGGCAGCGACAGGATGATGATCATGATCAAAAGAAAGTTGGGATGCATGAACGCCATCGAGCCCACGATGACAAGGCCAACCACCCAAAGCCACGGCGAAAGCGCCGTCGCGATGCGTCCGCCATCGAGAAAACCAAATGGCGCGAGATTGAACAGGTTCAGGAAAAATCCCGAGTAAGCCAGCGCCACAAACAGCGGGTTTCCGGTAAGCGGATAGAGTGCATAACAGGCCAATGCGCCCAATGAACCCAAGAGGGGCCCGCCGATGCCAACCCAGGCCTCCATCCAGGCATTCTTTGGCGCTTCCTTGAGCGCGATCAATGCACCCATGAACGGGATGAACATCGGCGCGCTGACTTTCAGTCCGAATTTTTTCGCCACGACAAGATGGCCGCACTCATGCACAAAAATCAGCAACACGAACCCCGTGGCAAACCACCAACCCCAGAGCATCGCGTAGGCCCAGATTGAGATCAGCATCGTGCCGCCCGTCTTCAAGATCACGGGCAAAAATTTCAGGACCGGCAGAAGCAGTAGTTTGATTTTGCCAAAAAATGCGACGATGGCCACACCGACCGGCGCCACGGTTTTTTTAAACCGTTGCCAAAGGGATGGCGGTCGGTGATCCACCCGCAAAGCCGAGGGATCTTGATTTTGTCGCAACGAAGGTTCGTCCATTCGCTGGAAACTTTTACCGTATGGTCCACATCGTCAACAATTTGGTTTAATTTGCCTGCCGCTTTTCCTTGTCGGGGGATCCATGTTATTCGCGTCGATCGGCGGTTTCTCACGGCGTAAGCCCGGCTCATCGCCGGTCGAAACCGCGGCAAAGCGGAACTATTATCGCAATTCGGCGTCAGGCAGTTTAACTCCAAACGGCCCATCACCATGAAAACCCTTGTCTTCCTCCTCCTGCTCGCGACACCCCTGCTGGCACACGCGGCCGACCTTCATCCTGGTGACTCGCTCGCCGACGTCCAAGCTGCGCTTGGCGCACCAATCGGACAGGCGCAACTCGGCAACAAACTGATCTTGGACTACGAACGCGGCCAGGTGCAACTCGTGGATGGCAAAGTCATCGATTTCAATTTCCTGTCGCCTAAAGCCTTCGCCGCACAGCAAGCCCAGCAGAAAGCCGACGAGGCCAAAGCCGTGCAGCTAAAGGCCCAGCACATCGCCGAAGAACAGGCGCTCAAGGCACAAAAGCTCGCCGATCCCAACTTCACTTCCGCGCCGCCCGCCTATCAGGTTTCATTCTGGCAGGATTTCCGCCGGCGCTATCCCGAAGTGTCATGTGATGACGAATACAAGCTCGCCCTGGCCCGCCAGCAGGAAGCTGAACAGAAGGTCGCCGCTTTGGAAGCTCGCGTGGCCGACGCCGAAGACCGCGCGGCTCGCGCCGAAAACATGGCAAGACAAGCGAACTATAACGCGTCGATCTCATCGCCATATTTCATCGGGAGTGTCCCACGCGAACGATTTCGCGAGCGCGAGGATGAAGACCATGACCGCGACGATCATTTACATCGGACCGAAGGTGTCTGTTCGCCGTCTTCCATTCCCCAGAATCAAACCTCTTTGCCAACGCCCTCCATCATTCCGCCGGTGCGACCCCTGAATCTGCCAACGTTCCCCATTCCGCCGGTACTATCCCTGAATCTGAGCACACCCAATCCGATCCCGCAGCCTTAACCGGCGTAATTGTGACGGCCTGTTCAGCGAACACGTGCGCCGATCGAAATAGATCCTACTGCTGGCAAAGGGCCTGGCCCTCGTTCCATTTGCCGGGAACAAGCAAGGTGCCGGGCAGGGCGGACACGCCGCGTTCATTGCGCTCGATGCTACTGACGAGGGCGGCAAAGACCGACTCCGAAAAGTCCACTCCCAGTCCATGGGCGGCGTTCTCATAGCGAACGACCTTCGCCTTAATTCCTCCAGCGCCAGAGGGTGAAACGTGGAGTCCTTCATTTCAGCAAGGAAGCGATGCTCGCCGCAACCCGGTGGCCAATTCAGTCATAGCCTTACCATTACAAACCATTAACAATTGGATAAGTACACGTCGCTGACGCGACCAGCTCTACGAGGAGAGCGGTTCGAGTCCCGTTGGCCGCCCCACTTTTTTCAATGAGAAAGGCGCCCTCTGATTCGTCCGCCGAAGCGTTGGCAAAGACGGAAGCTTTGGCGAACCTGCGATCAAAGGATGCGCAGCCAGTGCCATGACACCCGCGTTATCACATGCGATTGGAAACCCAGCCAGTGAGGGTTATTCAACGATATGAATAAGCGAATGATTTTCTTTTTCCACAAGTCCATTTAATCCACCCTGCTTGCCGCTTTACCCCCTACAGCGGATCCACCTCACGTCAGTTAGCGTTAATTTACCCAATCGAACATGAATATCCTGCCTGGTTTGTCGTTGCGACGACCTTTGCGCCGCATTGTTTCGTCATTCGCCGCCCTCGCCTTTGTCGGCGGCTTATCTGTCTCAACCCAAGCCCAAGTCGGCTCCGGCTGGTCGCCCGGCGGAGAAACTATCCAAGCCCAGCAAACGTCCGCTGGTTGCACC
>DATMNP010000123.1:0-30002 GCA_035568935.1 Opitutaceae bacterium
GCGCTCTGGCTCGGCGCGCAGCCGTGGCGGCTGCGGGATTTTTTCCAGTGGCTTTTCGCGACGAGCGGCCGGCCGCGGACTATCGGCGGCGCGCTGCTCGGCTACGGGCTGTTGCTCTGCGTGGTGGCTTTCTCTTATTAGGTTTTTATCGATGACCGCGTCAGCCGAACCCGCAGTGTTGCTTGTCCTGGCCGGCCCGGCGGGCGCGGGCAAGACCACGCTCTGCGACCGGTTCGTGGCCGAGACGCCGGGCTTTTCGCGCGTGGTCACCGCGACCACGCGGGCGCCGCGACCGGGCGAGGTCAACGACGTGCATTATCATTTTCTCACCCCGGCGCAGTTCGACGCCAGGCTCGCCGCGGGCGAATTTCTCGAGTGGGCTTTTGTGCATGGCTCCCAGCGCTACGGCACGCTGGCGTCCAGCGTGCTCGGGCCGCTGGCCTCGGGGTGCAGCCTGATCGTCAACCTCGACGTGCAGGGCGTGGATCATTTTCGCCGCGCGGCGGAGACCAACCCGCTGCTGCGACGACACCTGGCGACGGTCTTCATCAGCGTGCCCACCTCTGAGTTGCGGTCGCGATTGATGGGTCGCGGCAAGGACAGCGAGGCAGAGATAGCGCGCCGCATGCTCACCGCCGAAATTGAACTGCGCGAGGCGGATAAATTCGAGTACCGCATCATCAGCGGCAGCCGCGACCAGGATTTCGCCGCGCTGATTGAAATCTGGCGCCAGGCGCAACGAAAAATCGCCGGTGCGCACGGCTGACCTTTGCGTTGTGGCGAATGACTTTACAAAAAAGGCGCGACTTTTTAGGCCGCGCCTTTTTGCCGTGTCTCCTGGCCAAGCAAGGTGTTCGTACCCCTCCGCTGAAGAAAACAGTTGTCGCTTGGGTTACGGATTGAGGTTGTTGGCCGTGAGCGAGCAGCCCGAGGGCGTGGAATTCACATCGAGATCCCACGTGTCCAGGCTGGCCTGCGCGACGCGGAAGACGTAGTTGAGGCCGACCGCCAGTTCAGTGCCACCGGCTGGCGTCACATAGACCGAGTAGGTGTGAGCGGTGACGTTCACGACCAGGCGGAAGTGATAGGCGGTGTTTTTTGCGTACGAGATGGTCGACGCCGCCTGATAGGCGGTGCCGTTATAGGCATCGATCTGGCCAGAGGTGTTGAAGCGAGCGATGCAGGAGAGACCCGCATAGCCCGTGGCCACGCCTTTCGACAATCCAACCACCGCATTTTCCGGCGAGACCGTGGGCGTCGCATCGAACGTCGCAGTGAAGGTTCCCGCTTGGGCGGAGGTCAGCGCCAGCGCATGCCATCCATCGCTCGAGGTGCCGGTCAGGGACCTCGTCGTAGAGCCGATCGTATAGATGCCGGTTGTCACCGTGCTGTCCGTCATGCCGGTTTCAAACGCGATCGCTTTAAGCGTGGTCGTGATACTAATGTTCACCGGACTAGAATAGACCGTCCCGGCGGTCTCCGACGGGGTACTGCCATCCGTCGTGTAGCGGATGGACGCGCCGCTGGTCGTGGTCGAAATCGTCACGGTCTGCGCGCTCGTATACGTGCCAGCGGGAGGACTGAAGGTCGGCGCCGTCACCTGCGGCGGTGCGTTGATCGTGTATTGGCCGGTGGTAACCGGGCTCGTGCCGGAACTGTTGGTGCCGATCGCCTCCAGCGTCAGGCTCGTCGAAACCAGGATTGGCCCCGTGTAGAGTGTCGACGAGCTGGTCGGAGTGTTGCCATTCGTCGTATAATGGATGGAGGTCGCGCCCGAGCTTGTGATCGTGACCGTTGGCGCACTCGTGTAGGTTCCTGCACCAGGGCTGAACACCGGCGCAGAAGGCGGCGGGATGATTGTGTAGGTGCCGGAGGTGACCGGGCTGTCCGTCATGCCGGTTTTAAAGGCGATGGCTTTGAGTGTGGTGGTGGCGCTGATGGAGATTGATCCGGTATAAAGCGTGCCTACGGTCTCGGTTGGCGCGGTGACGCCGTCGGTCGTGTAGCGGATGGAGGCCCCGCTCGTGGAATCATTGATGATCACGGTTTGCGCTGTGGTATAAGTGCCGGCACCCGGGCTGAAGGAAGGCGCGGCGACGGTGCCGCCGGATCCGGACACCGAGCGGTTGCTCACGGTCACCGAGCCGCCCGGTGTCGCATTCACATCGATCGTCCACGTGTCCAGGCTGGTCGCGGCCGTGCGGAACTTATAATTGAGCCCGACTGTCAACTCGGAGCTGCTGGGTGGCGTGACATAGACCGAGTAGGTGTTCGCGGGCACAGTGACCACCATTCGGAAGTGATAGGTTGTATTCTTGGCATATGGGATGACCGAGGCCGCCTGATAGGCGGTGCCGTTATAGGCGTCGATATCGCCGGCCGTGTTGAATCGCGCGATGCAGGCAAGGCCGGTGTAGGCGGTCTGTGCCCCCTTCGACAATGCGATCACGGCATTGATCGGGGAGAGCGAAGGCGAGGCGTCAAACGTCGCGGTAAAGGTGCCGGACTGCGACGATGACATCGGGGTGTTGTAGAAGCCGGTGCTTGACGAGACCGTGACACTGTTGCCGTTGCTCGGCGTAGGATTGGCCACATTGATCACAAAACCCTGCGTACTCACGCAACCGTTCATGTCCGTATAGGTGGCCGTATAAGTATTGGCGCCGGCGCTTAAGGGAATATTGTCGATCTCGCGCGAGGTCGAAGTGTATCCGTTGGATCCGGCCCAACTCCAGGTTCCGCCACTCGTCGGCTGCGGACCCAGGTTCACGGCGGTGCCGGATGTTACGGTGATGCTGTAAAGATTCATCCAATTGGTGCGAGCCGTCCAAACATAGGGAACGATCGCGGTTGGGAGGCAGGTTCCGTTCGACAGCACAGACAGCCAGGAGGTCGTCGAACTTGTCGTGCTTCCTCCCGTGCCGGTTACCGTAATCGGATAGAGGCCCGGAATAACCGACGGGCTCACCGCCAGGGTCATCGTGGACGAGCCATTTCCCGGCGAGGCAATGGAAGTGGGGCTGAAGCTCACGGTCACGCCTGCGGGCTGGCCACTCGCCGACAAAGAGATCGCCGCATTATAGCTGCTCGAAACAGCGGCGGTGAGAGTGGAAACATCGCTGCTTCCCTGTTTGATGGAAAGCATGCCGGGATAGGCGCCGACAGTGAAGCCAGGCACCGAGGAGACGAGCTTGAGCATCACCACGCCGTGCGAGGGAACGCTGGCGGTGTAGCTGTCCGTGAAGGTTCCCTGGTCAGAATGCGTCCAGAGATCGCGAACCGCCGCTGAACCGGCCGGCAGACCGATGACACTCCAATAGGCGGTGAGGCTTGCGGTCGCGGCCGAGCGATTGAAAAGGGCCACGGCCAGCGCACCGCCGGAGAGTTTCTTCGACCAGACCTGCAAGCCGGCTCCATTATCGGACACGACGACACCTTGATTGCCGAGAATATCCTGATCGACCGCTATGACCTCTGCATTGGTCAGGATGGCTTTCGTGGCTGCCGGCATGTTGGTCAAATCGTTCCCCATGATGAGCGGAGCCGCCATCATGGCCCACATGCTGAAGTGGGTCTGATCCTCGACGGCGGTCATGCCGCCGTTGCCGACTTCCAGCATATCCGGATCGTTCCAGCCGCCCGGACCGGCGTAAGCCGCAACCAGGCTGTTGGAATCCATGTTGCCGGTCATCGAGGCCCAGCTGTCGTTGATATCGCCGGTCGTACGCCACAAGTTTCCGGTGGCCGGTCCCCAAAGCCAGGGAGAATTCGTGCCCCAGTCGCAGATGCTAAACTCGATGCTGGTATTCGCCAGAGCGTCGCGGAATTGCTGATATTGAGTCTGCGGGTCGAGGCCGGTGGTGTTGCACCAATCGACTTTGATATAATCGACGCCCCAGGAGGAATAGGTGTTGGCATCCTGCGGATAGAATCCGTAGCTACCCGGACGGCCTTGGCATGTCTGGGTGCCGGCATCGGTATAAAGTCCCAACTTCAAACCCTTGCTGTGAACATACTGGGCCAGCGAAGCGATGCCGCTGGGAAACTTGGTCGGGTCGGCCACAATATTGCCGCTGGCGTCGCGACCATTCTGCCAGCAGTCGTCGAGATTGATATACTCGTATCCGGCCGCCTTCATGCCGCTGCTCACCATCGCATCGGCCTCCTGCTTGACGATGGTTTCATTGATGCTGCAGCCAAAAAAATTCCAGCTGTTCCAGCCCATGGGAGGGGAGAGGGCCAGGCCATTGTCCAGCGCACGAGCCCGCGGAGGATGGCACAATGCGCCGGCGAATAGCGCGCAGGCCATGCCGCGCAGAATCGTGGTGGTGATTTTCTGACTGATCGAGGTTTTCATGGGTTTGTCTTTCTGAGCTGAAAATAAAATTTGCTGCGCCAATCGCCGGCGCCTGGCATTTTAGGCCACCCTCCGCTGAAGAAAACAGTTGTCGCTTGGGTTACGGATTGAGGCTGTTGGCCGTGAGCGAGCAGCCCGAGGGTGTGGAATTCACATCGAGATCCCACGTGTCCAGGCTGGCCTGCGCGACGCGGAAGACGT
Organism: Opitutaceae bacterium; assembly: GCA_035568935.1. Lineage (GTDB taxonomy): Bacteria > Verrucomicrobiota > Verrucomicrobiia > Opitutales > Opitutaceae > DASRHD01. The sequence goes on from DATMNP010000123.1 coordinate 4,559, forward strand.
AGTTGAGGCCGACCGTCAGTTCAGTGCCACCGGCTGGGGTCACATAGACCGAGTAGGTGTGAGCGGTGACGTTCACGACCAAGCGGAAGTGATACGTTATATTTTTTGCGTACGAAATGGTCGAGGTGCCGTAGGCCGTGCCGTTATAGGCATCGATCTGGCCAGAGGTGTTGAAACGCGCGATGCAGGAGAGACCTGTGTAGGCCGTGGCCACGCCTTTCGACAATCCAACCACCGCGTTTTCCGGCGAGACCGTGGGCGTCGCGTCGAAGGTCGCAGTGAAGGTTCCTGCCTGGGCGGAGGTCAGCGCCAGCGCATGCCATCCATCGCTCGAGGTGCCGGCCAGGGATCGGGTCACAACGCTGATCGTATAGATGCCGGTTGTTACCGTGCTGTCCGTCATGCCGGTTTTGAAGGCCATGGCATTGAGCGTGGTCGTGACACTAATGTTCACCGGACTAGAATAGAGCGTCCCTGTGGTCTCCGACGGGGTACTGCCATCCGTCGTGTAGCGGATGGACGCGCCGCTGGTCGTGGTCGAAATTGTCACGGTCTGCGGGCTCGTATAAGTGCCGGTGGGGGGAGTGAACGTCGGCGCGGCCGCTTGCGGTGTGCCGATGGTATAGGAACCGGTGGTCACGGTGCTGTCCGGCGTACCGCCTTTAAATGCAAGTGCGTTGAGCGTGGTCGTGACGCTGATGGTAACGGTGCCTCCATTGGCCAACACAGTGCCATGGGTGACCGTGCCGCCGCTCTCGGTCGGCGTGCTGCCGTCCGTGGTATAGGCGATCAAGGCGCCGCTGGTCGACGAGGTGATCGTCACGGTCTGCGCGCTGGTAAATGTGCCAGCCGGAGGACTGAAGGTCGGCGCAGCCACCTGCGGCGGGGTGATCGTGTAGGTGCCGGTGGTCACCGTGCTGTCCGTCATGCCGTTCTTGAAGGCCATCGCCTTGAGCGTAGTCGTGGTGCTGATGGAGATCGATCCAGTATAAAGCGTGCCAGCCGTTTCCGACGGCGTGCTGCCATCGGTTGTGTAGCGGATGGAGGCACCGCTTGTGGAATCATTGATGCTCACGGTCTGCGCCGTACTGTAGGTGCCGGCACCGGGACTGAAGGAAGGAGCGGCGACGGTCCCGCCAGATCCGGAGACCGAGAGGCTGCTTATGCCGACGTCGATGTACTGTGGGCCTCCTTTATTTACGCAATGGACGGCAATGACGTTGTTTAAGCCGGGGACAAGGGTTGCAAGCGCCGCCGGCGCGATCGGATAGATGCCGTAGGCGGTGACATAGCCTGTCGCCGAAAAGGCGAAAACGCCGTTGAGATAAACCTGCACGTCATCATCGTGCCAGAGCTGGAGAAATAGCTGGCTGGAAGCCGGCAGCGTCGGGACAACAAAATTTTGACGCAACCAGATGTCAGACGAATTCCAGAGGGTGCCTGGAGTCCCCTCTCCCGCGCCGAATGATCCCGGCCCGGACGACCACGCAGAATCGTCAAAACCGGAATCGGACCAGTTGGCCGCTGGCGTGGCGGTGGTGTAAAGCCAAGTCTGTGCGGTTACCTCCGAGGTGGGCAGCACATTTGTGCTCGCAAAGCTTCCTTGGACGACAGCCGAATTTATGGCGGCGATATTTGCCGTGTTCGGTTTAACGACTGCCCGGTCATAGGTCATCAGGCCGCTTATCTCGTCCTCGACATCGGTGAGCTGGGTGAAAACCGAGGCGCTCAAGCCTTGGTAGGTTTTAAAATCGTACAGGTCCGCGGCATCGGCTTCGAATTGGTATTCCAAATCGGCGGCGTTGGCGGCGGTGGCCTGGCTCATCGGGTTGGACGGATTCCAATCATGCCCGGGCACCAGCAAGCCAATCCCGCCGTATTCCCCGCTGGCGACGGCACGCGTGGGGTCGCTCGGGGCCGCAGGACTGGGGTAGTTGTGCCAATCGAGAATATTGCCCGCGCCGTTATCGACCCAGCCGCTGGCGTCGGAGACCAGGCGGCTCGGATCCAACCCCATCACCCAGTTAGTAAGTGCCACATCATTGAACTCGCCCCAACCTTCGTTGAAAACGGTCCACATGATGATGGAAGGCGAATTTTGGTGTGTCGTCACCATGCGTCCCAGCTCCAGTTGAAATTGCTGTTGGTCTTGCGCGGTTGCATTGCCGCCTTGGGGCATATCCTGCCACACCAGCAGGCCGAGCTTGTCGGCCCAGTAATACCAGCGGGCTGGCTCCACCTTCATGTGCTTGCGCACGAGATTGAAACCGAAGGCCTGCGCGGAAAGCAGATCCGACTCCAACGCGGCATCCGTCGGGGCGGTGTAGATGCCGTCCGGCCAATAGCCTTGATCCAGCACGCCCGCCTCGTAGATGAATTGGTTGTTCAACAATATCTTTTGGAAGCCGCTGCTGGCCGCCACCTGCACTTTGCGCATCCCGAAATAAGAGCCGATCGTGTCGATCGTCGTGCCATTCTTGATCACGCTGATTTGAAGGTCGTAAAGAAACGGCTGGCTCGGCGACCAAAGCTTTGGGTTTGGCACCGATAACAACAACGTTTTGCCCGGTGAGCCGGTGGCGCTGCTTACTTTGGTTCCGTTGGACAGGGCGGTCGCTTTGATCGACACACCGGACGTGGAGCCGGTGAGCACCGCCGTGAGCTTCAATTGGTTTCCATCCACGTCCGGCACGAGCACCAGGCTGTTGACGAAGGTGCTGGTCGGCACCGGCTCCAGCCACACGGTCTGCCAGATTCCGCTGGCCGAGGTGTAAAAAATTCCGCCCGGGTTCAGGGTCTGTTTGCCGCGTGGCTCGCCGCCCTGATCGACCGGATCGAAGATGCGCACGATCAATTCCTGGGTGCCCGAGGACTTGAGAAAGGACGTGATGTCATAACTGAAAGCATCGTAGCCGCCCTGATGGAGGCCGACGCTCTTGCCATTGACGTAAATTTGAGCCTCCCAATCGACCGCGCCAAAATTGAGCAGCACATGCTGGCCTTTCCATCCCGTGGGAATGGTGAAGGTTCGCCGATACCACGCGCGATCGTCGTGGGTCATCACGCCGGAGATGGCTGACTCCACGGGGAAAGGCACCAGGATGTCGCCGGCCAGCGTTTTTCCAACCGGCACGGGATCGTTCACGGCGCCGGCTTGGAATTGCCAAATGCCATTGAGGTTCAGCCAATTCGTGCGGGTCATCTGGGGACGGGGATACGCCGGCAGGACGTTGTTTGGGTCGACCTGCGCGGCCCACTGGGTCATGAGCGGGGCTTGTTTCATCTGCCAAGCCGGGGCGGACGAAGCTCCAGCCAGCAGGGCGAGCGATAGCGCCAGGGTCCGGCCCAGGAAACCCGGTGAAGCCGGCGCGAGCGGGCGGAAAAATGAAGCGAAGGCTTGGCCGGCCTTGTCGATGGGCGGGCCTGTCACCGAATCCTGCGGCGGAACAAGCGGTTTATGGCGTTTCATAGGGTTAATTTTCTTTGAATGCTTAAGGTTCGAAGCCGGCGTGCCTCGAGGGGAGGCGGCCGGCCAGCAAAGTTCACTAATGAACTATTTATTCAATTTTGAATCAAGGGATATGTCAATGGGTGTTTCCAGGCGTTAAATTATGCGTATGATTTGCGACGCTCTTGAAACGATATAGCGCGCTAATATCAGATCCGGCTAACGCTAATATACACAGAGGCGTGCGGCCGGGACGATTCCAACGGCCTGGGAGCCGAGCACCCGGGGGTCACGGAAATTGGCCCGGGAAGGGCGTACGGCACAAAACAGGACGCAGTCGCGGTATTAAGAAAGCCCGCCGCTTGCGTAACGAGGATCAGGAGGAACTGATCGAAAGTGCCCATGACTGGATGATAGCAAAATCTGTCGGCCAAACACCCGTGCCAAAAGTCACGATTCTTGCCGTGACCTTATTCCCCCTGCTAGTGCTTCGTTTGTCAGCACTGACATTGTGTGTGTCCGTGCCGACACCATGCTTTGTCAGAAAGCACCTGCACAAAAAAAGGCGCGGCTCTGCGGGCCGCGCCTTTGGAAGATGGCCTTGGCTGTCTCCTGACAAAGCAATGTGTTAGTAACCCTCCTCTGAAGAGATTTTGACAACTTGCAAAGGACCTTGGCTATTTTTGGTCTGACAATCGATGTGTGAGTCAACAATGAGATGTGTGAGTGGTTTTTGAGCCATAAAAATGCAGGCTCAAAAGGATGGTGTGGTTCGTCCGTCAGTGGTTCGTGGTCTCGGTATTGGATGGAGCGGCAATCTCTACTCTCCCATCTGCTGCAACGCGGTCATCCAGTTCTCGATGTGGTAGCAGGAGGCCAGCTTCCCGTCCTTCACCGTGAAGATGTCGATCGCCATGGTGTTGAAGCCCCGGCCAGTCGGCTTGGCGCCCCAGAATTCGGCGATGGGCGTCCCCGTGGCCTGGCCCCGCACGATGACCTGGTTCCCGATGACGAGCAGATCCTTGATGTCCCACTTCAGGTCGGGGATGACCCCGCCCATGTGTTTGAAGATGCCGGCCAGCGCGTCGCGGCCCAACCATTCCTCGTTCGTGTGATACGATTTGTAGTCGGGATGGGCGGCCGCTGCGAGGAGGGCGTCCACGTCTTTCTTCGCCGGTTGGTTAAGGGCCTCGTAGAACGGGGCCAGGATCTTTCTCGCTTGGTCGGTGGTTAGTGTGCCGGTGATCTTATTCATGGTATTTCTCCGTTGATGGTTTTTTCGGGCTAGATGGATTAGGCGACCTTGGTGCGGCCGATCTGGCGCTTCGTGGCATGGAACAGTGCCACGATTTTCGCTGGGGTGAGCGGGCCCGCGGCTTCGAGTTGCTTGCCGTCGCCGCCCGTGCGGACGGCATACTCCGCGATCGCCGGGTAGTCGGACTCATTGAACCCGAGCTGTTCCAGCGACTGGTAGAGGTGGTTGTCCTGGAGCCACTGCTCGAACCGCGAAATGAACCCCTCCGCCCGCACGATCTGGGTGCCGGTCAGGCCGAAGAGGCGCGTGCCGAGTTGGGCGAGGCGATCCACCGCACGGCCTTCGCTGAGCAGCCAGTGGAAGTACGCCGGATAGAGCGTCGCCAGGCCGCGGCCGTGGGCGAGCTCCGGCTTGAATGCACTGAGGGCATGCTCGATCAGGTGCAGGACGAACTGCGACTGCGTGCGGCCGGCGTTCTGGTAGTCGTTCAGGGCGAGCGTGGCGGTCCACTGGAGGTTGCCTCGGGCGATCAGATCCGACGGCTCGGCCAGCAGGCGCGGAAGCGTTTCGAGCACCGTGGCCATGACGCCCTCGGAATACCGATCGGCGATCGCGGAGTCGTTGCCGCCAAGGAGGTAATTCTCGAAGACATGGCTTAGAATGTCGGCGGCCCCGTCCTGGGTGGTGGTCGGTGAGAGGCCGACGGTGAAGACCGGGTTCAGCCAGGCGGTCAGCGGCTTCAGGAATTCAGCGATCAGCATCGATTTTCCCTTCGCGCTGCGGTTCGAGATCACGGCGTAAGGCGTGACCTCGGAAGCGGTGGCGGCGGTGGTCGGGATGGCGGCGATGGGCAGCGCGCCTTGGAGCTGGAAGGCGCGGGGTTCGCCCAACACGAAGGGCCAGACATCGCTCTCGCCGGAATGGGCCAGGGCCGCAATTGCCTTGGAGGCGTCAATCACTGAACCGCCGCCGAGCGCGACGACGAAGTCGGCTTTGGCCGCGCGCAGGGCCGCCGTGGCCTTATTGATGGTGGCGGCCTCGGGGTTGGGCTCGATGCCCGAAAACTGGGTGACCTTGAGGCCATTCTTTTCGAGGGCGGCGCTCACTTGGTCGAGGATGCCGAGGCGCTTGATGGTGCCGCCGCCGGTAACGACGAATGCATGTTTGCCGAGGCGGGCCGTGGCTTTTGCGAAGGCGTCGAGCTGGTCGGCGCCGAAGTGGATGCGGGTGGGAGTGTAGATGGCGAACGAGTTCATGATTTTCTGTTTTTAGAGGTTGGGTGATGAGGGAGATTATTTGTAACGATCGTTATAGAAAGACAGGCTGGACAATCTGGCAAGAACAAATATAACGATCGTTATATGAAAGCTCCTGCCACCCTCCCAACCGAGCGGCCCAGCCGCCGGCAGTTCGACCGCGAGAAAGCCCTCGATACCGCGCTGGAGCTCTTCTGGCGGCATGGCTACGAGGCCACCTCAATGGCGATGCTCCTCAAGGCCATGGGCCTCACGGCACCCAGCCTTTATGCTGCTTTCGGCAATAAGGAGAAGCTGTTCGCTGAGGCCGTGGAGCGTTATGCGGAAAACTTTGGAGCCAAGGTCATCGCGCCGCTCCACGCTCCAATCTCAGCCCGGGAGGCAATCGAGCAAGTGCTGCTCATTGCCGCTTCCCGCACGGATACAGCTAAGACCCCTCCTGGATGCTTCATTTCTTTCGGGGCAGTAAATTCGGCCGACCATAAATCGGCGCCGGTTACCTTGCTGCGCTCGATGCGGGCGGCGATGGCGCGACGGCTGCGTGATCGTATCCAAAAAGGCGTGGAGGCTGGGGAACTCCCCCCTTCGGTGGACACAGCCAGGCTTGCCCGATTCTACTATGCGGTGTTCGGCGGGATCATGCTGCGCGCCCTCGACGGTTATACGCGTTCAGAGCTGGAAGCCGTGGCGCATGATTCGATGCTCGCCTGGCCGAGCACGTCGGCACGGCGCTGAGCTGCTGGAAAAGCAAGACCCGGTGCTGTACGCGACAACCGGGTCCCTGAGCTTGGCGAAAGCCCGAAAATCGCAGAAATAGGCCTAGGAAGGGCGATCTTCCGCGACCCGTCAAAAAAGGGACGGGCCCGGGGTATCCGGGCCCGTAAAGGCCAAACGCGACAGTTAGATTGTCAGGCCCTGGGCCTGTTCTAACACTTCGTTTGTCAGTCCTAACACATTGCTTTGTCAGGAAACAAATTTGGCCGTGCCTCACATCGCGATTTGCGGGCGTACTGGCTCGGGCCAGTCGATATGGAAGAATTTTCCGCGCGGCTGGTCGGTGCGTTCGTAGGTGTGCGCGCCGAAATAGTCGCGTTGCGCCTGGAGCAGGTTGGCCGGCAGGCGGGCCGAGCGGTAGCTGTCGTAGTAGGCGAGGGCGGATCCGAAGGTCGGCACCGGCACGCCGCACTCGGCGGCGAGGGCGATCACCTTGCGCCAGTTGGCCTGCGCGTTTTTGAAGGTCTTGTTGAAATACGGGTCGAGCAGCAGGTTCGCGAGGTCGGGTTTGCGCGCGTAGGCCTCGGTGATTTTTTGCAGGAACGCCGCGCGGATGATGCAGCCGCCGCGCCAGATTTGTGCGATCTCGCCGAAGTTGAGCTTCCACTTGTATTCCTTCTGCGCCTCGCGCATGAGTTGGAAGCCCTGCGCGTAGCTGCAGATTTTCGAGCAATAGAGTGCGTCGTGGATGGCGGCGATGAGCGCCTTCTTCGAGCCGCGGTATTTTTTCGCCGGGCCCTTCAAAATCTTCGAGGCGGCGACACGCTCTTCCTTGATCGCGCTGATGCAGCGGGCAAACACGGCCTCGGCGACGGTCGGCGCGGGCACGCCCATGTCGAGCGCGTTGGTCGAGGTCCACTTGCCGGTGCCTTTTTGGCCGGCGGTGTCGAGGACGACGTCCACGAATGCCTTTTTCTTCGTGGCGGGATCCTTCTGCTTGAGGATGTCGGCAGTGATTTCGATCAGGAAGCTGTCGAGGATGCCGGTGTTCCATTCGGAGAAGATCGCGCCCATCTCGGCGGGCTTGAGGCCGAGGAGGCCCTGCATGAGGGAGTAGGCCTCGCAGATCATCTGCATGTCGCCATACTCGATGCCATTGTGGACCATCTTCACGTAATGGCCTGCGCCGTTTTCGCCGATGTAGGTGGTGCAAGGCACGCCGCCTTTGATGGGCTGGCCGGGTTTGGCGCCAGTCAGGGGCTTGCCGGTCTTGGCGTCAACTTTGGCCGCGACCGCTTCCCAGATGGGCTTCAATTCCGACCAGGCGGCAAATTCGCCGCCGGGCATGAGGGAGGGACCGAACCGCGCGCCTTCCTCGCCGCCGGAAACGCCGGAGCCGATGAAGCGCAGGCCTTTTTCACGCAGCGCCTTTTCGCGGCGGATGGTGTCGGTCCAGAGGGCGTTGCCACCGTCGATGACGATGTCGCCCGGTTCGAGGAGCGGCACCAAGCCGTCGATGACGGCGTCGGTGCCCTTGCCGGCCTGCACGAGGATGATCATCTTGCGCGGCTTGTCCAGCGATTGGACGAACTCCTCGAGCGTTTTGGTGCCGACCACGCCACCGGGCGTGTGCGGGTTTTCCGCAACGAACTTGTCCGTTTTTTCGGTCGTACGGTTGTAGACCGAGATTTGGAAGCCGTGGTCGGCTATGTTGAGAGCGAGGTTTTGGCCCATGACGGCTAGACCGATGAGCCCGATGTCGGAACGCGATTTAGGCATAATGAACCTTTAGTTGGCCACAATCTGCGCCAAAAAACCACACCAAAAAGCAGCGTGTTGGACTTCGCCTCCACGCTGCTTAAGTTAAGGAGCCCGTGGGCGAAGCCTGACGGGCTCCTAGGGCCTCAATACACGTGGGAAGGCGGTGGCGGCGCAGGCTTTTTTGGCGTGTTGTCCGGTATTACCGTCCGGTTCTCCGATTGTGCGTAGGCACCTTTGGTCGGCAAAAATTCTGCCAATTGGCTAACGAAGGGCGTGAGGAAGGCCGGTTCGTTGCGTTCGTAAACCCACGAAATGAAGGTGAGCGAGCACACGAGAAAGACTGCGACCATAAGAATGACTTTGTTAACCTGCAGGAGCCGTTTGAGCACGAACACGGCCACAAAGAATCCGACGATGCAGATCGCGAACTCCAACCAAAACTTGGGTGGCACGTCCTTTAGCTTGTCGAGGGTGGTGACCGCTAGAAACAGCATGGGGTTCATGTAGAAACAAAAGTTGGGAGAGACGAGCTGTTTCGTCCGCGCCACCCATGTTTAGCGGATTTTTGGCAACGTCGGTCTAAATTCAACCTACACCTGCTTTCGCCGCAGCTCAACCGGAAATTGGCGGAACGGATACGGCGGACTCGCCGCGGGTGGCGCAGTTGACCCATGCGCTCGTGCCACTGGCGTAGTGTTCTTTTTTCCAAATCGGCACGCGGGCTTTCACCTCGTCGATGATGTGGCGGCAGGCATCGAAGGCCGCAGTGCGATGTTCGGCCGTCACGCCCACCCACACCGCAAGTTCGCCGATGCGCAGATGCCCTGTGCGGTGGAGACATATCGCGCCAAGGAGGGAAAACTCCTCCCTCGTCTCGGCGAGGATGCGCGCGCCCTCTTTTTCTGCGAGCGGCACGAAGGCCTCGTATTCGAGCGACAAAACCGGCTGGCCGTCGTTGTGGTCGCGCACCCAGCCATCGAACGTCGCGAGTGCACCCGCGCGCGGGTGCGCGAGTTCGCGACGCAGGCGGTCGAGGTCAAAAGGAGTGGGTGAAATTTTAAACATGGACTCCAATTACAGCATTTTAACCACTAATGCCCCCTAAAGGGCGCTCATGCTTCCAAGCAGGCAGAAAACCGACTTAATCACTGATGAATACGAAGCTGGGTTCGAAATCATTTTTTGTCTGTTTTTTTCGGATCAGTGACCATCAGTGTGCATCAGTGGTTAACCCGCTCTAGCCGCCGGCCACGGGCGGGATAAAAACCAGCGCGTCTCCATCATGCAGCGGCGCATCCCAAGGCGCAAACTCGTCGTTCACGGCCACGCGCAATTGTTCCACGGGCAGGGTGAAACCGTGCCGTGCGCGCAGTTCGGCGTAAAGCCCGGCCGGCGTGCCCGCGGCGGTCGCGAGTTTTTCGTCGGCCAACCCGCGCTGGTCGCGCAGCAGCGCGAAATACTGCACGCGGATGGTCTTGGTCATGGGAAAAGTTATTTTACACGAAGCACGCAAAGATCACGAAGATCGATCCCGGAATTTTAACCACTGATGTACGCTGATTGTCACTGATAGCCCAAGCTGTCGTCAGAAAACATAAAGATTTCGCAAATTCGAAAAACTGCATCCAATCCGTGGCATCTGTGGTTAAAAAAGTTTTTCACGGCGCACTATAGTCGCGTTTGCCGCCGGTTTTCTCGATTAGGCGCACGCTCTTGATTTCAATGCCGTGGCTCACGGCCTTGCCCATGTCGTAGAGCGCGAGCGCGGCCACGGTGGCGCCGGTGAGCGCCTCCATCTCGACGCCGGTCTTGGCGTGTGTCTGCACGCGGCAGTGAATCGCAATTTCCGTCGCGCCGTTGGCCGTGGACGGCTCGATTTCGATTTTGCAGTCCTCGAGCGGCAGCGGATGGCAGAGCGGGATGAGCTCGCTGGTTTTTTTCGCGCCCATCACGCCTGCGAGGATGGCCGTCTGGAACAGCGGGCCCTTCGGGCTCTGGATTTCACCGTCGTGCAACAAGGCAGCGAGCGCGGGAGGCAGCGCGACGACCGCCACGGCGTGCGCCGTGCGGTGTGTCACCGGCTTGTCGCCTACGCCGACCATCTGCGGGCGGTTCTGTGCATCGAGGTGGGAAAGCATGAGGGTCAGTTTCAACGCAACGGCCCCGAAGGGCAAAGAGTTTTGCAGGGCTTATGGATGCCGGGCCGTTACAGTTGGTATTTAGTCGCTGGGTTGGGCGTTGGACCTGGCCAATTTGAGCGAGTTGAAACTTTAGTGAAAGGCGCCCAGGAATGAGTGCACTTTACGGTGTGTCTTGCAAACCGGCATGGCCCGGCGCTGAGGGCGCAGCCGAGGGGGTATAAACCCTAGTTTAGCTAGATTGCCAAGAGCGGCTGATTCATTGGTAACCGACCAACCGTTTGATACTTACAAGCAAAACGATATTATGACAATAAAATGTAAAGGATTTGATCAATGACCTGCAATAACAACCTTATTTTTCGGAAACCTCGTAAAACTCAAGCAATATTTGTAATATATTAGCGGTATCTATCTATATAATCAATATTTAGCTTATGTTTAGCAATCAAGTGATGATTTTGATTTACTTTTTAACGTTTACTTAACATGTTACAGGGAAGCTAGAGGTAGGGAATAACCCCAATCACAGTTAGCATTTCCATACTCCCATACTCCACCCATGAAAACGTCATTCGATACTGATCGGCCGCAGCTTTCTTTCGGCCGTACGACTAAAACCCTCGCTACATTTGCTCTCATTTGTGGCTTATCCCTGTCAGCCCATGCCCAACTCGGTAGCGGCTGGAAGCCCGACAACGAGACCTACGTCCCCCAAACGTCGGCCGGCACCAGCATCACAGCTATTCCCGGGGGATATGAATTCAGGATTCCCACCGTGACTGGCCTTTGCCGTGCGGAGATGCGCGGCAATGAGCTTCCCACAAATGTCACCAATCAATGGCAAGGTTTTGCCACCCTAAGGTCACTTCCCTCTGGCTCAGGCAATATATGCATGCACCAGGTTTTCGGGCCGACCCCGTCCACTCCGGATCTCATCCTTGATGAGGCGGTAGGTGGCCCCACCGGGATCGAAATTATGTCGGTGGAACAGAACAGGGCATTCGAGGCGGCGATCCAAGTCGGCGTGCAGTTCCAAATGAATACGATTTACGATCCGGTCGGAAACCTGATCACTATCTATGTGAATGGTTCAAAGACGGGGACGAAAGTTCCCAATGGGGGCGTACACTACAATAAGTACGGCCAGTACGTGTCGCTTTCCGGCAGCGGCCCGTCGACGTTAGACTGGGTGAATGTCCAATCCTGGTCGGGTGGTACAGTCCCCGGTAGCACTCCCGCACCTGCGCCTGCGCCAGCTCCCGCGCCTACACCTGCTCCTAGCGGTGGTGTCACGGCGGTAGCGCTCAGGGCCTTGGCAAATAACATGTATGTGTGCGCGGATAATTATGGAAACAATCCTCTCATCGCCAATCGTACAAGTGTCGGTACTTGGGAGACGTTCGACCAAATAGACCTGGGAAACGGCAATATCGCCCTCCGAGCCCATGTGAATAACAAGTATGTATGTGCGGATAATGCGGGCAGTTCCCCTCTCATCGCCAACCGCACCGCCGTCGGCGGTTGGGAAACATACCATAAAGAGGCCGTGTCAGGAGGATATGCCCTGAAGTCCCTGGCCAATAACATGTATGTATGCGCGGATAATTATGGAAACAATCCCCTCATTGCCAATCGCACGAGCCCCAGCACTTGGGAGACATTTGTATTCGTAAACGAATAATCGGTTAAAAGGAAATAACCCCAAATTTGACCGGTTGATTTTTTAACCCTCGTTCCGGCGCAGCTTATTGGCTGCGCCGGAATTTTTTTGGCCGATCAAAAGCCGATCAAGCCCCATATCCTTTTACCGCAGAGGACGCGGAGAGCGCAGGGATAATACCATTCGCCTCTTGCATTTGGACTTTGGTAGGGCGCGCCGCGCCTGTAGCCGTGAGCGAGGTCGAACGGCTCGTCGGGGACGCCTCGCCCTACCACAGCTGCATGGCTCAAAAGTCTAATTGGGAGGGGATGTTGATATAAGGCAGCTCTTTTTTATCGGTTGTCAGTTTCTTGGCCGTGTTTATCCGTATAATCCGTGGTAACGAACGACGGTTTTCACGCAAGCAGCCCGCGCTTCACCCTTAGCCGTGGGCTGATTTTTGCCGCGCTCGCTGGCTACGCGCTGTGGGTCGTTTACCCGATGATCTGGTTGGCTTATTCGTCGCTCAAGCCAGACGAGGCGATTTTTCGCGACGCGTTTGCGCTGCCGGCGCTCAATGGGCTGCAATTCGGCAACTACGCGCGGGCATGGCGCGAAGCGCGTTTCAGCGAGTATTTTTTTAACAGCGTGCTTGTCACAGGCGTGTCCGTGACGCTCATCACCGGCCTCGGCGCGATGGCAGGCTTTGCCCTTGCGCGCTTCCGCCATCCGGCGGGGCAGGCGGCTTTCTGGCTTTTTCTCGCTGGGCTGATGATCCCGGCCCAGCTCAGCGTCGTGCCGTTGTTTTTCGAGCTGCGCGCGCTCGGGTTGTTGAACTCGCGGCTGGGGCTCATCTTGGTTTACACCGCGAACGGCCTGCCGTTCGCAATCTTTATTCTCGCCGGATTTTTTCGGGCGCTGCCGCGCACGCTTTACGAGGCGGCGGTGGTGGACGGCTGCAACGAATTCTCGGCTTTCTGGCACGTGCTGCTGCCGCTGGCGCGGCCGGGGCTCGTGACGGTGGCGATTTTCCAATTCATCGGCGTGTGGAAGGAATACTTTTTTGCGTTCATGCTCACGTCGGGCGCGACCGGCGCGGAAGTCCGTACGTTGCCGCTCGGGCTGGCTAACCTCGCGATCACCTCGCAGTACCACTCCGACTACGGGCTGCTGTTTGCCGGGCTGGTCCTCGTGACGGTGCCCATCCTGGTCATCTACCTCGCGCTGCAACGCCAGATCGTGAAAGGCGTGACGGCGGGCGCATTGAAAGGCTGAACAATCCTTTTTAAAACCGCAAATAGACGCGAATGAACGCTAATTTTTCTGATCGGATTTTTAACCACTGATTATCACTGATCGACGCTGATATTTGCAGGCTGCTGAAAAACCCTCCTGGCCGTCGTTGCGAGCAGAAAGCACCGCGCCAGCGCTTTCTGACGCAACCCGACGGCCAACACGGCCTTGGCCGTGTGCTGCGCTAGCAGCACAGTTTTTCATCAGCTATTCGCGTCGATTAGCGTCCACTCGCGGTTAAAATAATAAGTGCCCATCAGTGGTTAAAAGGTATGAATAGAATCCGCGAGTATCCGCGTAATCTGCGGAGAAAAACTTCCGAGCTTCGCGCTCTTCGTGTAAAAAGTGTATTTTGGGGTGAGCAGATTTTTTCAATTTTTGCGCAGCATCTGGGCTGGCGCGGGTGGTGAAAGGCTGCAAAGCTGAATGACTGAAAGGCTGAACAAGCCTTCTCCACCTCCGATCACATACATAGACTGAATTGGAACACGAACTGCTCTCATTTTCTGCCATGAAAACACATCCCGCCCTTCGCCGCCTGTTGTTAATTCTTCCGTTGGCCGCTGTGCCGCTCGCGCAAGCCCATCCGGGCCATGGACTCCACAGTTTTTCTGCGGGGCTCCAGCATCCGCTAACCGGCTATGATCATCTGCTTGCGATGGTCGCGGTGGGTTTGTGGGCCGTGCAGCTCGGTGGCCGGGCGCGCTGGGTGCTGCCGCTGACGTTTGTGAGCGCGATGGCGCTGGGGGCGGTGGCTGGCCTCTCGGGTTTTGCGCTGCCGGGCATCAATGGCTGGATTCTCGCCTCGCTTTTCGCGTTCGGCCTGCTCATCGCCGGCGCGGCGCGGATGCCGTTGGGCGCCGGGCTTGGCTTGGTGGCGCTGGCGGGGGTGTTTCACGGGCTCGCCCATGGCGCGGAAATGCCGCTTAGCGCAAACAGCCTCCATTTTCTCGCGGGTATGGTCGTGACCACGGCGTTGCTGCATGTGGCCGGCGTGGCTTTTGGTCTCGCTGCGCAAAAACGCAGCGTGGCTCTGCTTCGTCTGGCCGGAGCCGGCATCGTCGCTGGTGGCGTGGCGCTGTGTCTTGCGTGAGGATTTTTTAAACCACTGATGGGCACTTATTGTCACTGATGCAGATCGGTGGTAACCGCTAATTCACGCTAATCGTCGCTAATAGCCCCTGATTTTCCCCGCGGATTACACAGATGATCGCGGATATGGCAGGCTGCTGAAAAACTCTGCTGGCCGTCGTTGTGATCAGGAAACGCTGCGGCAGCGCTTCCTGGCACAACCCGACGGCCAACACGGCCATGGGCCGTGTGCTGCGATCGCCGCACAGTTTTCCAGCAGCAATTCGCGTCGATTTGCGTCCATTCGCGGTTAAAAATAATCAGTGCGCATAAGTGTTCATCAGTGGTTAAAAGGTATGAATCAAGTCCGCGATCATCCGTGTAATCCGCGGAGAAAGAATTTCCGAGCTTCGCGATCTTTGCCATCTCTGCGGTAAACAGGATCGAGATTAGCGTCCATTAGCGTGAATTAGCGGTTTAAAATCCGGGTTCGTGTTCTAACTAGGCTTGCGGCGTGAACCCGGCACGGTTCAATCGTCGCCATGCACCTTGTCCACGCACCGCTGTCGTCGTTTGATGCTGCGTTGCCGGAAATCTCGGTTTGCGTGGACCGGCCGAAACTCGCCAAGCGTTTGTGGCGCGCCGCGGCCGCCGATGGCATGGAGTTCGGTTTCGAGGTGGAGACACCGCTGCGCCACGGCGATGTCGTGTGGGCCAGTGACAAGGCGCGCTATGTCATCCTCCAGGAACCCGAGACGGTGCTGGAGATTCCGCTCGACGTGAAGCCGGATGCCGCGGCGGTCATTGGCTGGGCTGTCGGCAACCTCCATTTTGCCATCGAGGCGCAGCCAACAAGGCTGCTCGCGCCCGATGACACCGGCCTGCGCCAGGCGCTCGACCGGATGCATATTCACTACCACAAGGTCGTTGAGGTTTTTCAACCGCACCGTTTTGCCGGCAGCCTGGCCGGACATGGTCACGAGCACGGGCATCATCATCACGGATGAACATCGAACATCGAACATCGAACGTCGAACGTCCAAGTAGGAAACGGAAGGCCGGAAATCTGAAGTTGGACCTGTCCTCCGTAGCCCTGAGCCTGCCTGCGGTGAGCCAGTCGAACCCGTCGAATGGGGCGAAGGCGGAGGTTGGTTGTTCAGGCTGGGTTGCCAGCCTGCTGCAGATGACGGACACGTTTTATCCGACGGGGGCGTATGCGCATTCGTTCGGGCTGGAGGGCATCACGCAGGAGGGCGTGGTGCGCGACCGCGCGACGTTGCAGACGTTTTTGCTCGAGCAGGTTTTGCCGCAACTTGCACACACGGACTTGCCGGTCGCGGCGCAGGCGTGGGCGGCCGCGGGCAAGCCGACTGACTGGAAGCGGCTTCGCGAATTATGTTTTCTGGGCAGCGCGATGCGCGGCGCGCGCGAACCGCGCGAGGCTTCCGAGGCGATTGGCCGCCAGCGGCTCGAACTCGCCGCGCTGTTGCATGGCGGGCTCGCAGCGAAGTTCAACCAGCGCGCGCTGGCCGAAAACTGGCCGCATCCGTCGTGCGTCGCGGCCGCCATCGAAGGCCGCACGCTCGGCGCTCCGTGCGAAGCGGTGCTCGCAGCTATTACTTATTCAACGACGGCCGGCCTCATCGCCGCGTCGGTGAAACTGCTGCGCCTCGGCCAGAACGCCTGCCAGACGTTGCTCGCGGAGGCGCTCGCGCAAACGCCCGCGCTCATCGCGGAAGCGCTCGCGGTGGGGCCCGACGATATCGGGGCGTTCAATCCCTGGTGGGATGTCGCCGCGGCGCGGCATGAATCCGCGGATTTCCGTTTGTTTATTTCATGACATCTTTTAACCACAGAGGCACGGAGGACACGGAGACGAATCGTGATATCTTTTCTCTGTGCTCTCTGTGCCTCTCTGGTTAAAAATAATCCCATGTCACGTCCTCCACGCATCGGCATCGGTGGTCCGGTTGGTTCCGGCAAGACGATGCTTTGTCTGAAACTCTGCCAGAAGCTCCGCGAGCGCTACGAGATGGCGGTCGTCACGAACGACATCTACACGCTCGAGGACGCGCAGTTTCTCACGCGAAGCGGCGCGTTGCCGGCCGAGCGTATCGTCGGAGTCGAGACCGGCGGATGTCCGCATACGGCGATCCGCGACGACACGACGATGAACGAGCAGGCCGTGCGTGCGCTCGAGGCGAAATTTCCGCAACTGCAGCTCGTGCTGGTCGAAAGCGGCGGCGACAATCTCTCGGCGACGTTTTCACCCGAGCTGGTTGATGCGTTTATCTACGTCATCGACGTCGCCGAGGGTGACAAAATCCCGCGCAAGGGCGGCCCGGCGATCCGGTTCAGCGATCTGCTGATCATCAACAAAATCGACCTTGCGCCGCACGTCGGCGCCGACCTTGGCGTGATGGAGCGCGACGCGAAACTCATGCGCGGCGAGAAGCCGTTCGTGTTTTGCGATCTCAAGCGTGAGCACAACCTCGACCAGGTCGTGGCGTGGATCGAACGCGAGGTGCTGTTTGCGACCGCGAAGGCCCGCTGATTTTTTAACCGCGAATGGACGCGAATAAACGCGAATCCGGATCAGGCTGGCTGAAAAACTGCATATGTTTTTGGCCACATGCCTTTTTCTCCGCCCCATATTTATTCGCGGCCATTTGCGTTCATTCGCGGTTCCAAAAAACATACCCGGCAGCATTTATTTGCGGTTAACAAACTTTCCATGCCTTCCGTGGTCAAAGCCGGCTCGACTTTCATTGGCCATCTCCATCTCGAGGCCGCGTTGCGCGATGATGGGCGCACGGTGCTTGGGCGGCAGTCGTTTCGCGCGCCGTTTCATATTAGCAAACCGTACTGGGACGGGCAGGTGCTGCAGGTGCAGATCGTCAACCCGACGGCTGGAATTCTTGCGGGCGACAAACTGGAGCTGGCGGTGAGCGTGAAAACCGGCGCAGCGCTGCTGGTGACGACGCCGGCGGCCACGCGCGCGTTCATGATGCGCAGCGGAGCGGCCGAGTGCCGGCAAAGTTTTTCGGTCGAGACGGGAGGCTGGCTTGAATACGCGCCGGAGCCGTTGTGTCCGCACCGCGACTGCGACTATGTGCAGGCCACACACGTCGAGGTCGCGGACGGTGCCGAGGCTTTTTATGTGGACACGCTGGCGCCCGGCCGGGTGGGGCGCGGCGAATCATGGGCGTGGCGGCGGCTGGGGATTTCGCTTGATGTGACGCTGGCGGGCGAGCCCGTGCTGCGCGAACGGCTCAACGGTTCGGGCGCGGACATGGCGCGGCTCGCGGCATTTTACGGCATGCGCGAAGCGTGGTTTGCGACGGCGGTGATCATTTCGTCGCGCCTTGCGCCGGACGATCCGGTGTGGGAGCGCGTGCGGGCACTGCATGGCGGCGGGCGCTGGCTCGGCGTCACGCGGCTGCGGCGTGGCGGCTGGATTGTGCGCGTGGTCGCGCCGGGAGGCCAGGCGCTGCGCGACACGCTGGCGGAGCTGCGCGGAATTCTGTCGGAAAAACTTTCGGCCCTGCAGAGCGACCTACGGAAATTGTAAGGCAGTTAGCGGATTGTTTTGTAGGTCGGGCTTTACGCCCGACATTTGTCTGTACGAAGTGGATGTCGGGGATAAACCCCGACCTACATTTGCAGACGTTCCTGCGGACAGGCTAAAACAGGAAGTAGCGTTGAGCTAGCGGGAGGATTTTCGCCGGCTCGCAAGTCAGATGCACGCCGTCGGCTTTGACGGTGTAGGTTTCGGGGTCGACTTCGATCTTGGGCAGCGCGTCGTTCAGCACCATGTGGCGCTTGCCGATCTTGCGGCAGCGCTTCACCGCTTCGAGGTGGCGCGTCAGGCCGAGTTGTTTCGGGCCGGTTTTGCTGCGCAGCGACGCTTCGCTGACGAAGGTAAGGCAGGTGCGGCCGAGCGCGCGTCCGGCTGCGCCGAATTGCGGACGGTAAAACGTGGGCTGCGGCGTGGGGATGGACGCGTTGGGATCGCCCATGTTGGCCCACGCGATGAAGCCGCCTTTTAAAATCAATTCGGGTTTCACGCCAAAGAGCGCGGGCTTGAAGATGACCAGATCGGCGAGCTTGCCGACTTCGAGCGAGCCGACGACATGCGAGATGCCATGGGTGATCGCGGGATTGATGGTGTATTTTGCGAGGTAACGCAGTGCGCGGAAGTTGTCGGCCGCGGCGTGCGTGGGGCCGATGAGCCGGCCAAACTGCGTTTTCATCTTGTGCGCGGTCTGCCAGGTGCGGCAGACGACTTCGCCGATGCGACCCATGGCCTGGCTGTCGCTCGACATCATCGAGATGGCGCCGAGGTCGTGCAGGCGGTCCTCGGCGGCGATGGTCTCGGGGCGGATGCGCGATTCGGCGAAGGCCACGTCCTCGGGAATCTTGGCATCGAGGTGATGGCAGACCATGAGCATGTCGAGGTGCTCGTCGATGGTGTTGACCGTGAACGGGCGCGTGGGATTGGTCGATGAAGGCAGGACGTTGGGCTCGCCGCAGACGCGGATGATGTCGGGCGCGTGGCCGCCGCCGGCGCCTTCGGAGTGGTAGGTGTGAATGGCGCGGCCCTTGAAGGCCTTGATCGATTCCTCGACGAAGCCGGATTCGTTGAGCGTGTCGGTGTGGATGGCGACCTGCACGTCGAGTTCGTCGGCGACGCCGAGGCAGGTGTCGATCGCGGCGGGCGTGGTGCCCCAATCTTCGTGAAGTTTCAGGCCGATGGCGCCGGCGAGCACCTGGTCGCGCAGCGGCTGCGGCGTCGAGCAGTTGCCTTTGCCGAGGAAGCCGAGGTTGACCGGGTAGGCCTCGGCGGCCTCGAGCATGCGGTGCATGTTCCATTTTCCGGGCGTGCAGGTGGTGGCGAGCGTGCCGTGGGCGGGGCCGGTGCCGCCGCCGATCAGCGTGGTGACGCCGGAGCTGATGGCTTCGTCGATTTGCTGCGGGCAGATGAAGTGGATGTGCGTGTCGATGCCGCCGGCGGTGACGATGCAGCCTTCGCCGGCGAGGGCTTCGGTGCCGGCGCCGACAATCATGGGATTCTTTTTCTTCGTCACCGGATCGGGATAAATCGAGCCGAGGCCGCTTTGGATGCCGGGGTTGCCGGCGTGACCGATGCCGACGATGCGGCCGTGCTTGATGCCGATGTCGGCCTTGATGATGCCGAGGATGGGATCGAGGATGAGGGCGTTGGTGATGACGAGGTCGAGCGATTCGGCGTCGGTGGCGACGGGCGACTGGCCCATGCCGTCGCGGATGACCTTGCCGCCGCCGAACTTGATTTCGTTGCCGTAACCGCCGCCCTCGGCGATGAGGTCGCGCTCGACCTGCACAAACAACTCCGTGTCGGCGAGGCGCACCTTGTCGCCCACGGTGGGGCCAAACATCTCGGCGTATTGGCGGCGGGTCATTTTCATGGGAAGGGCTGAAGGGCTGAAAAACTGAAAGGCTGAAACTTATTTTGGAATTTTGACCCTTTGGGTTTTGGCGTTTTTCTTAATATCTAAAGGTCCATTGATTTTTCCATTGAGTCCGTAAACTTCGCGCGTGCCGGAGAGGGCGACGAGTTCAACGCGCTTGGTGTCACCGGCCTCGAAGCGCACGGCGGTGCCGGCGGGGATGTTGAGGCGAAAGCCGCGTGCGGCGGAGCGGTCGAAGGTCAGGGCCTCGTTCACTTCGAAAAAATGGAAGTGCGAGCCGACCTGGATGGGCCGGTCGCCAGTGTTGGTGACTTCGAGCTTCCTGGTCGGCAGGCCGGTGTTGGCGTCGAGCCGAGCGGAGTCGGGTGCGGTGATGATTTCGCCGGGAATCATGAAGACAAATGAAGAATTATGAATGGAGAATGCAGAATCAGAGAGGAGTTTCGGATTGGCGGATTATTCTGAATTTTTCATTCTGCATTTTAAATTAGCGGAGCCTCGCTCAGCGTATGGGGTTATGTACCGTGACGAGCTTGGTGCCGTCGGGGAAGGTGGCTTCGGCCTGCACTTCGTGGATCATTTCGGACACGCCTTCCATGACATCGGAGCGTTTGAGGATGGTGGTGCCGAAGCTCATGAGCTCGGCGACGGATTTCCCATCGCGCGCGCCCTCCATGATTTCGTAGGTGATGATGGCGATGGCCTCGGGATAGTTCAGCTTGAGGCCGCGTGCCTGCCGGCGCCGCGCGAGGTCGGCGGCAACCACGACGATGAGCTTTTCGCGTTCGCGAGGAGTGAGATGCATGAAAAAATTAAGTTAACCACAGAGGCACGGAGGACACGGAGAGCAACAAGGCGGAGAAAACAAAGAAGCATCGCTCATTTTATTGTTTCCTCTGTGTTCTCTGTGACTCCGTGGTTCAAACTAAACTTGTAAATGTTCTTTTACCACTTCGTCGGTGAGCGTGGCGATGGGGCCGGAGAAGGTGACGGCGCCGCGATCCATGGCATAGAAACGGTCGGCAACATCGCGGCAGAAATCAACGTATTGTTCGACCAGCAGGATGGCGAGGGCGCCCTCGCGCTTTAGTTCCTTCACCACACTCATGATCTTTGCGGCATCCTGCCGGGACGGGGCCGTGGCCTCCTCCTCGGAGATATTGCTGATCTTCAGCTTCTTCAGGGTGTCGCCGATCTGGTCGATGATGGACGGCTGGATGCCCTCGGTCGGCTCGTCGAGGATGAGCAGCTTGGGATTGGTGAGCAGGGCGCGCCCGATGGCGAGCTGCTGCTGCTGCCCGCCGGAAAGCACGCCGCCCTTGCGCGAACGCATCTCTGTCAGCACGGGAAACAACGCGTAGACGCGGTCGAGCATGCGGCGCGCCACCGCCCCGCGGCAGCGATGGACCACGAGGCCGACGTGGAGGTTCTCCTCGATCGTCAGATGCGGAAATATGTCGCGGCCCTGTGGCACGTAGGCGATGCCGGCCCGGGCGCGCGCATCGGCCGGCAGCGAATCGATGCGCTGGCCGGCAAAGGTGATGGAGCCAGCGCGCACCGGCAGCACGCCGGTGATGGACTTCAGCGTCGTCGTCTTGCCCACGCCGTTGCGGCCCATGAGGGCGACCACCTCGCCGGAGTTAACCTCGATCGTGACACCGCGGAGAATGCGCGAGCCGCCGATGTCCGCCTCGACTGAGGAAAGTTGGAGGAGTGCGCTCATCGGGTGCCGTGTTTGCCGCGGCCGAGATAGACTTCGCGGACCTTGGGATTGGCCTGCACTTCCTCGAACTTTCCCTCGCAGAGCACATGACCCTGGTGAAGGACGGTGACCGGGTTGTCGCGGGCGATCTGGCGGACAAACGTCATGTCGTGCTCGATGACGATGATGCTGTGCTTGCCCGCGAGGCTGATGAGCAACTCGCCCGTGCGATGGGTTTCTTCGTCGGTCATGCCGGCGGCCGGTTCGTCCACGAGGAGCACCTGCGGATCCTGGGCCAGCAGCATGCCGATCTCCAGCCATTGCTTCTCCCCGTGCGCGAGCAGGCCGGCCTTCCAGTCGCGCTTGGCGTCGAGCCGGATGAGCTTGAGCAGGTCGGCAATGCGGTCGCGTTCGGTGGATGACGTGCGGTTGAAGAGCGAAGCGAAAACCCCCCGCGGGCCCTTGAGTGAAAGCAGGAGATTGTTCCAGACGGTGTGCTCGACGTAGACGCTCGGGGTCTGGAACTTGCGGCCGACGCCAAGGCGGTTGATCTCGTATTCGTTGAGGGTGGTCAGGTCGTGGGTGCGCGGACCGGCGTCGAATTCGATCACGCCCTTGTCCGGCCGGGCGCGGCCGGTGATGAGATCGAAGAAAGTGGATTTGCCGGCGCCGTTCGGCCCGATGACGGTGCGCAACTCACCCGGGAAAAGATAGAAGGTAAGATCCGAGATGGCCTTGAAGCCATCGTAGGACTTGGAGACGTCTTCGACGGTGAGGATGGGATGGCTCATGGGCGGTCGGAAGATTTGCGGGAGCGCCGCCAGAGTTCCATCAGCTTGGGCGGCAGGCTGACGACGCCGCCCGGCAGGAAAAGGACCACGCTGAGGAAGATGGCCCCGAGGATAATGAGCCACGAATCCGGGTAGGCATGGGTGGCCCAGCTTCGGAGCGCGTTAATGCCGATCGCCCCGATGATCGGCCCGATGAGTGTGCCGCGGCCGCCGACGGCGACCCAGACCACGGCCTCGATCGATTTTTCCGGCGTCATTTGGTCCGGGTTGATGATGCCCGCCTGCGGAACAAACAACGCGCCGCCGACGGCCGCGATCATCGCGGCCACGACGAAAACAAACAGTTTGTAGTTGGCGGTGGCATAGCCGCTGAAGAGCACGCGGTTTTCGCCGTCGCGGATTGCCTGGCGCACGAGGCCGAACTTGGTGCCGTTGAGCCAGTAGCAGCCGAGGGAGACGAGTAGCACCACCGCGGTGGTGACCATGAAAAGCCCGCGCATGGTGGCGGGGCCGGCGACTTTATCGACGAGCGAATGGCCCAGGATGAACTTGAAATCGGTGAAGCCATTGTTTCCGCCCATCGTGAAATCGTTCTGAAAGAACAGGAGCATCGCCCCGTAGGTCAACGCCTGGGTGAGGATGGAAAAATACACGCCCTTGATGCGCGAGCGGAACGCCAGGAATCCAAAGACGAGCGCCAGCAGGCCGGGCAGGGCAAACACCATCATCACCGCAAACCCGAAGGAATGGAACGGCCGCCAAAACGGCGGCAGAAACGTGTGCCCAAGGAAAACCATGAAATCCGGCAGGCCGGCCGGATTCTGCCCCGCCTTGGCGTAGCTGCCCAAGGGGCCGATCAGCAGCATGAGATACATGCCGAACATATAGCCGCCCAAGCTGAAGAACAGGGCTTGTCCGAGGCTCAGCAATCCCGTGTAACCCCAAAGGAGGTCCACCGACAGGGCGAGCAGAGCGTAACAAAGATATTTTCCCCAGAGGGTGATCATGTAATCGCTGAGCAGGCCATGGGCATTGAGCACCGGAAAAATCACGCCCAGCAGCGCCAGGAAGATGCCGACCACGGTGAATTCCAGGTGGCGGGAGCGGAAGAAGTGTCCGGTGTCAGGTGAACTCATGCGGTTTGGGCGGGGGTGATCAATCAAGGCTGCGGCTGCGGGCGGAGAAGAGGCCGGTGGGGCGCCATTGCAGGAACAGGATGATCGCAACCAGCACGAGAATTTTTCCCAGCACGGGATTGAGGAGAATCTGCTGGATCGATTGGTCGGCCAGGCCGATCCCCAGCGCGCTCACCACGGTGCCGAAGATGCTGCCGACTCCCCCGACGACGACCGTCATGAAACTATCCACGATATACTCCTGCCCCATCGACGGGCCCACCGTGCCGAGTTGGGTCACAAATACGCCGGCCAGCCCCGCCAGTCCGCTGCCGAGGCCGAAGGTGAGCATGTTCACCCGCTCGGTGCGCACGCCCATGCAGGCCGCCATCGTCCGATTTTGCATCACGCAACGGATGAGCAAGCCGAGCGGGGTCTTGGTCAGCGCCAGCCACACGCCGAAGACAATCACCACCGCAAAGCCGATCACGAAAACGCGGCTCCAATCGAAGGTGATGTCAAAAACCGTCCAGTTGCTGCTCAGGTAAACCGGGCTGTCCACGTTCACGTTGTTGGAGCCAAATGTGAGCTTGAACAATTGCTGCAAAATCAGCGAAACCCCGAAAGTCGCGAGCAGGCTTTCGAGCGGGCGGCGGTAGAGAAAGCGGATGACGCTGCGCTCAAGCGCAATGCCCACCAGGGCGGCGCTCAGAAAACCGATGGGAATCGCGGCCAGGAAATAGAGCTGGTAGGCCCAGCCGGTCAGATGCAGCCCGGGCAGGTGGATGGCAATCCTGACAAACGGCAGGGTGAAATCCATCCCCTCGCCAAAGACGTGCTGGGTGATGTAGGTGGCATAGGCGCCGACCGTGATCATCTCGCCGTGGGCCATATTGATGATGCCCATCAAGCCAAACGTGATGGCGAGGCCCAGCGCCACCACGAGCAAAAGGCTGCCGGCGCTGAGGCCGCGAAAGAGCGTGCCGAAAAATTTCACCACGGATTTGTGGTGATCGATCGCCGCGAGTGCCGCGCCTGCCGCCGCCGCGACCTCCGGTTTGGCGCTGGCCACGGCCTTGGCCTGGGCGGCTTTGATCACGTCATAGCTGGATGAGCTATGCAGTTTGCCCAACTCGTCGAGAGCCTTGAGCTTTGTGGTGTCGTTGGGATCGGCCAGTTGGATCAGCGCAATCGCCTCGCGCAACGCGACCTTGGCTTTGGCATCTGTCTCAACCTGGCTGCGTGCCTGCAACACCGGCAGCTTGTCGGCCTTTTGGCTAAAACCGATGGTTTGGATGGCCCGCAGGCGTTTGCTGAGGAGGGGAGAGCCGAGGTCGAGCAGGTCGACAATCGCCCTCATGGCACGCCGGAGGTTCGCATCATGTTCCACCGCGACCAAATGGGTTCCCGCCAGGCGGAGCGGCTGGCCGTCGGCATCCTTCAGCGGTTCACCGTTGTCCACGCGGATCGCGGCCTGGGCGCCGTTCGCATCGTTGTCTCCCGTTAGCTCGATGGGGATTTTGGTCCCATCAGGCGCGGTGTAGACAAACAGGCTGTCTTGCCGCCAGGCGGTGAACAATTCCCGGATCGCCTCATCACCCTGGCCGGCGAGGGAGGCAATAATCTCACGCTTCTTATCGTCGTCCGTCGTAAGGATGGCCCGGACAATGGTCTCGCGGGCGGTTTCTGGCGCCGCCATGGCAGGGTGATGGGCCAGAACGCCAATGACCGCACCGATGGAGAAGAGCAGTGGCCGGAGAAATGATTTCCAAACCATGGGATTGTTATGAAATTAACCGACGATGATC
>DATMNP010000124.1:0-12250 GCA_035568935.1 Opitutaceae bacterium
GGCGTCCTCTACGGCCCGCACGGCGCGCCGGACTTTTTCACCGACGAAGACATCGCCGATCTTTTTTCCGCGACCTACGAGGTGCATTACAACTCGGCGCGCACGGGGGTGCGCCTGATCGGCCCGAAGCCGCGCTGGGCGCGCCAGGACGGCGGCGAGGCCGGCCTGCATCCGTCGAACATCCACGACAACGCCTACGCCATCGGCACGATCGATTTCACCGGCGACATGCCGATCATCCTCGGCCCCGACGGCCCGAGCCTCGGCGGCTTCGTCTGCCCCGCGACCATCGTGCAAAGCGAGCTGTGGAAAATCGGCCAGCTCAAGCCGGGCGACAAGGTGCGCTTCCTGCGCCTCACCGCCGCCGCCGCGCAGGCGGCCGAGTTCGCGCAGGATGCGGCGATTGAAACGCTTGTGCCCGCACGCGGGCACAAGCGTTTCAATCGCGTAGTTAGTAATTCGGAGTTAGTAGTTGGTACGGACGCACGCGTTAGATCGAAGCCCATCACTAGCGCCAAGCCACCAAGTACCAATTACCAAATACCAAATACTCCGCCGGAGCCGGCTATCTTGCACGCGCTGCCGGCGCGTGCCTCGGCTCCGGCGGTCGTCTACCGCCGCTCCGGCGATCGGTATTTGCTGATTGAATACGGGCCGCTCGCGCTCGACCTGAACCTGCGCTTCCGCGTGCACGCATTGCACCAGTGGCTCCAGCAGCATCCCATGCCCGGCCTGCTCGACCTCACCCCCGGCATCCGTTCGCTCCAGGTTCATTTCGACAACCGCGTGCTGCCGCTCGAGCGCCTGATGGAAACCCTGCTCGAGGCCGAGGCCCTGCTGCCCGCCACCGACGACATGGAGGTGCCGACCCGCGTCGTCCACCTGCCGCTTTCCTGGGAGGACGAATCCACCCTGCTCGCCATCCGCAAATACATGCAGATCGTGCGCAAGGATGCGCCCTGGTGCCCGAGCAACATCGAGTTCATCCGCCGCATCAACGGGCTCGACTCGATCGAACAGGTGAAGGAGATCGCGTTCAACGCGAGCTACCTCGTGCTCGGCCTCGGCGACGTTTACCTCGGCGCGCCCGTGGCCACGCCCGTCGATCCGCGCCACCGGCTCGTCACCACGAAATACAATCCCGCGCGCACGTGGACGCCGGAGAATGCCGTCGGCATCGGCGGCGCGTACCTCTGCATCTATGGCATGGAAGGGCCAGGCGGCTACCAGTTCATCGGCCGCACCTGCCAGATGTGGAACCGCTACCGGCAGACGGCCGACTTCACCGAGGACAAGCCGTGGCTGCTGCGGTTCTTCGACCAGATTCGCTTTTATCCGGTGAGCAACGCGGAGCTGACGCGCTTCCGCGACGATTTCGTCCAGGGCAAGGTGAAGCTCGAGATCGAGCACGAGACGTTCCGCCTGCGCGACTACAACGCGTTCCTCGAAAAAAACCGCGGCACGATCACCGCGTTCAAGGCTAACCAGCAAGCCTCCTTCGAGGCCGAGCGCCATCGCTGGGAAGTGTCGGGGCAGCTCAACTTCTCCGCCGAGACCCCGGCTGCGGCCGCATCGGAGAAGTCCGACGCGCTGCCGCCCGGCTGCATCGCCGTGCCCGCGCACATCCCGGGCAACGTGTGGAAAATTCACGTCGCACCCGGGGCCATCGTGAAGGCCGGCGACGCGCTGCTCATCATCGAATCGATGAAGATGGAAATCACCATCGTCGCCTCGCGCGCCGGCCGCGTCCGCGAAGTACGCTGCGCCGAAGGCCGGCCGGTCAACGCGGGGGAGACACTCGTCGTGCTGGAACAGCACGACGAACGCTGAACGTTGAACTCCGAACGTCGAACGCTGAAGTCCAATCTACAAAGCACCATTTCTAACCCAAGACTCCGAAGACCCGTTTTTCAACACCAGCAACCAATCATAATTCGGCGTTCGACGTTCAGCGTTCGACGTTCGAAGTTGTCCTCCCTCCTCCAACTGTGAACTTTGAACCGTGAACCGTGAACTTTCTCTTGATCTTGCCTCGTTGAGCGCGGCCTACGCCCGCGGCGATCTCACCCCGACCGTGCTGGCCGGGGAGATCTGGCGGCGGTGCGAGGCGCACAACGATCCGGCGTTGTGGATCCATCGGTTGTCGCTCGACGAACTGAAGACCCACGCGCGGCGCGTCGAGGCGCGCAGCCCGGCGACGCAACCGCTCTACGGCGTGCCGTTCGCGATCAAGGACAACATCGATCTCGCGGGTGCGCCCACCACCGCGGCGTGCCGGGAATTTGCCTACACCCCGGCCGAATCCGCACCGGTCGTCCAGCGGCTGCTCGACGCCGGGGCGATCCCCATCGGCAAAACCAATCTCGATCAATTCGCCACGGGCCTGGTCGGCACGCGCTCGCCCTATGGCACGCCCCGCAATCCGTTCAACCCGGCCTATATTCCGGGCGGATCAAGCAGCGGCTCGGCGGTCGCGGTCGCGGCGGATTTGTGCAGCTTCGCGCTCGGCACCGACACGGCCGGCTCGGGCCGCGTGCCCGCCGCGTTCAATAATCTCGTCGGGCTCAAACCGACGCGCGGACTGCTCAGTACGCGCGGCGTGGTCCCCGCCTGCCGCAGCCTGGATTGTATTTCTGTCTTCAGCCGCAATTGCGAGGATGCGGCTGAAGTCCTCAGAGTAGTTAGTAATTTGGATTTGGTAGTTAGTAAGGACGCCCTTCGGCAGGCTCAGGCCACGGCAATCGTTGGATCGAAACCAATTACCAACTACCAATTACCAACTACTCCGCGCGTGGGAATCCCACGCGCGGACCAGCTCAACTTCTTCGGCAATGCCGACGCCGCGAAGCTTTTTTCGAAGGCGGTCGCGCACTGGCAGGATATCGGGGCGCGCATCGTCGAAATCGATTTCGCACCATTCGTCGAAACCGCCCGGCTACTCTACGAAGGCCCGTGGGTGGCCGAGCGCTACGCGGCCATCCGCAATTTCATCGAAAAAAGACCCGAGGCGCTGCATCCGGTGACGCGGCAGATCATCGAAGGCGGAAAATCCATCACGGCGGTCGCGACGTTTGAAGGTTTCTACAAACTGGCGGAACTGCGGCAAAAAGCCGAACCGGTGTGGAAAGAAATCGACGTGCTGCTCACGCCGACCGCAGGAACGATCTACACTCTCGCCGAGATCGAAGCCGACCCGGTGCGACTCAACAGCAACCTCGGTTACTATACCAACTACCTGAACCTGCTCGATCTCTGCGCTGTGGCGGTTCCAGCCGGTTTTTTGTCCAACGGCCTGCCCTGGGGCGTGACGCTCGTCGCGCCGGCGAATCATGACGAGCGGCTGCTGGAGCTCGCCGCAGCGGCGCAGCAGCCGAACGCCGAACTTCGAACGCTGAACGTTGAACACCGAACAGGAGACTGCGATCCGTCATTACTTCGGCGTTCCGCGTTCGATGTTCAGAGTTCAGCGTTGATCCACCTCGCTGTATGCGGCGCCCACTTGAGCGGGTTGCCATTGAACCCGCAGCTCACGCAGCTCGGCGCAAAGCTGGTGCGCGCCACGCGCACCGCGCCGCATTACCAACTCTACGCGCTGCCCGGCACCACCCCACCGAAGCCCGGACTCGTGCGCGTGAAGAATGGCGGCGCCTCCATCGAAGTGGAAGTGTGGGAACTGCCTTCGGACACCTACGGACGCTTCGTCGCCGCCATCCCCGCTCCGCTCGGCATCGGCACGCTCGCCCTTGAAGACGGCACGTCGGTGCAGGGATTTCTCTGCGAAGCCCACGCCGTCGAAGGCGCGCGCAACATCTCCTCGTTCGGGGGCTGGAAGCCGTTTTTAGCGAGTTCAGGCTGAAAGCCCTGAGCGCAGTCGAAGGGCTGGAAGTCCTTTTGGTCGGGACAGAAACCGTAAGCGCAGTCGAACCACTGACACGCATTTCCAGGGCATTTTCGGTTTAAGTAGACCCACGATGGGTGAAATTGTCATTCCGAGACCCTCAGCAAACCGCGGTGCGGCTTGCGTAGAACGCGCCAATGAACGGCTGGCAGGTAGGGCCCGTTGACCCAACGGGCCGCGGTCCGCTCGGTGAGCGGACCCTACCGGCGCTGCCGCGCCAAAATCCGCATTAAACGATGTTCGATACGAGTTCATTGGCAGCCGTGCGAGGTACCTTACCCAATGAAGTTACATGCAGGCGCCACCAAGGTAGGGCGAGGCATCCTTGACGAGCCGAGGTAAGTTCGGCTCGCCGGGACGTCTCGCCCTACCTTGGTAATTCGTCACATCATTATGTCATTCTCAGTAAATCGAAAAGCCCTCGCAAACAGTCACAGCCGCCAGCGCACTCCCGTTGAAAGCAGCCAGCGCGATTCGAGCTGCAGGCCATTGACGTGCTGCCAGAGCGGCACCTGAACGAACGCATACGCGTCCAGGTGCGTGGCCACGTGAATGGTCAGCCCGGGCGCAATAAGGAGCTGGGTCGCACCGCTGTTGTCGCGGTCGGCCAGCTCGCCCGACTCGCGCGCTTCCCAATGCGCGTCGAGCTGAAGTTGCGGCTCAAGCCAGCGCGAGACGGCATAGCGCAGCCCGGCGTTGGCATTCACGCTCGTGCCGGGTCGGAATTCGTCGCGTGAAGCCAGCGGCTGGTCGAGCAAAGCCTGCGAGAAATAGCCAAGCGACGGCGTGAGCGAACCGGATTTGAAAACACCCAGCAGGCCATCCGTCGTGCCGGTGCCGGCCTGCAAACCGCGGTCGAGCAGCCCGCCGGCCTGCGGGCCGGCGGCGAAGTTTTGGTTGAATCTTCCGGTGGGCAGTTTCAGGCCAAACTGCACGCCAAGATTTTGCATGGCCGAAAACCCCTGGTAGCCCGCGAGCAGCTTCAGGTCGCCCACACTGTGCGTGCGCGAGCTTGAAACATCGGTGTCACCCGCCACGATCGTGGTGTGGAATCGGTCGATCACGGGCAGCTGCGCGGTGAAATTCCACGTGTCGCTGGCGGCATAGCTCAGGCCAAGCCATACGTTGCGGCTGAGCGTAGCCTGCTGGATTTCCCGCTCATTGGGAATCGGCAGCGTCGCCCGATTCACGTCGTGCTCACCGCTGCGTAAATCGGATTGGTCGAGGTACTCGTAACGCACGTCGAGCCCAACACCCGAGCTGGCGCGGGAACCCTGCACCGTCCAGTCAGAGTTGACCGAACAGCCGCAGGCCGAGCAGGCCAGGCTGCGCACGGGATGCGCCGCCAGCAGGCCAAGCGCGATCCACAAGAGACCGCGCGAGTTAAAAATCGAAGAAAAATGAAAAGAGGACATGATTGAAAAGTTTATCGTTTCGCGCGCACGGTGGCGCGCAGCTGCAGAGGTTGCCGGCGCACACGCCGGCGAATAGAGATCACGGCCAACCGTTCGCACGCGGCGAACGCGGGCCGGCAAAGACACGCCCTAGGTCGCCAGCCCCCGCGGCGGCGGAATCGGCGGCGCGCCGCGTTCGGCACTGCACATCGTCGCCATTCCCACCGGCCACTGCCCCGATGGCACAGACGCCACTACCACCGTGGGGACAGGTGCGAACACCAGCAGGATTTTTCCCAACGCTTTGGCCGGCGCGACCGGTGATTGCTCCTGTTGCTGCTTCGCGGCTTTGACCATTTTGCACACACTGCACATCTTGTCCGGCTTGAACGTCAGGCGCAGCGCCGACCCGACCGACATGCTGCGCGAGTAACCCGCGAACATGCGGCCCCACGCAAAAACCTGCACCACATCCCACTGGCTGCCCGTGGCCATGAACCACGCGAGCAGCAAGGCGGAGAGTTGGAGGCGTTGGCGCATCGCGCCGAAACAACCACTCCGCTGCTGCCCAAGTCAAGCAGCGGCTGTAAGCACAGCAGGTTGAAATGCGGCGCCAAAGCGTAACAGACTTGTTACGGAAAACGCCTTTCTCCCATGGCGCAAATGCCTACCTCTTCACCCCGGCCCTACGGTCAATGCAACCACCGGGTTGCGAACCGGTCTATTGGGCACATTGACAGCAATCATTCAGGACCAAGGAGAAATTATGAATAAACAAACTCTGGCGGGGCGTTTCATCGGCGGCTTGGCGGCTGCCTTGGTCGTTCCACTTTCCCTGTTGCTCGGCGCCGTTCCGGCGCTGGCGTCCCAAGGTTTCAATCATCCCGGCAATATCTTGATCGCGGACCAGTTCAACAATCGCGTGATCGAGGCGACTCCAACGGGCCAGATTGTCTGGTCGTTCGGGCTGGGACCGAATGACTTTACCGAGAAATCGATCATCGGGTGCAATGATGCCCAGCGTATCGGGCCATTTACGTTGATGGCGGGCACCGGGACACCACCCGGTGTGATCCCGCAAAGCCCCGCCGGGGCCGCAGACAACCGTGTGCTCATTGTCGACAAGCGCGGCCAGGTTGTCTGGCAATATGGACAGTTCGGGAAAACCGGCTCCGGTCCCAATCTTTTAAATACGCCGGTGCAAACCACCTTCCTGCCGGATTTCCACGTTCTCATCACGGACCAGGGCAACAACCGGATCATCGACGTGAATCTCTTCCCGAAGCAGATTTCCTGGCAGTATCCAGGGACAAACTCCACGCCGGCCGACCAGCTGAACAGCCCGAACTCCGCCGAGCTGCTCGAAAATGGCCACATCTTGATCGCCGACGAAAACAACAACCGCGCGATCGAAGTCACGCGGGGCGACGCGATCGTCAAAACGTTCACCGCCAGCGGCACGGTCAGCACCGTCGCCTTTGCCAGCCGGCTCGACAACGGCGACACGCTCCTCACCGATGCCGGCAACGCGCGCATCGTGGAAGTGGACGCCAACGACCATGTCGTCTGGCAATATTTCACGAACACGGATCCGCTCAGCATTCCGGCACCGCTGCCGACGCGGGCGGTCCGCCTGCGCAATGGCGACACGCTGATCAGCGACCAGTTCAACAACCGGGTGATTCGCGTCAATCAAGCCGGCCACATCGTCGCAAGTTTTGGACTTCCGCTGGCTGGTGGATCCGGCACAATTGGCACAAACACGGGCTATGATCTCCACACCACGCAGAAAGGATTGTATTCGCCCTACGACGCCAAGGTTATCGGGGACTACACGGGGTTGACGCCGCCAATCGATTTTGACGAGGACGCCGACGATTGATGTTGGCCAAGCCCATCACGGAAACACGGACGGAACGGCGAAAACAGGAAAGCCTTCCGTGTTTCAACGGCTCCGAGAAAATTTAAAGGGACAGGCTAAAAAACGGAAGAGAGGCTTTTATTGATCTGTCTCGCAAATGGCAGAGTCACTGGTTGAGGAGCCCGTGGGCGAAGCCTGACGGGCTCCTAGGACTTGCGGTGGTCGTCGTAACGTTCGCCCAGCCGGGCAAACGCCTTGGGGTCATGGCCGACCAGCACCGCCTCCATGTTTTCTGCCACGGCGGCCTGCCAGGCGTCGTTTTCGCCCATCCGCTGGCCTGCACGGCTCTGGCGCAGCGCCACCCGCTCGCCGTGTTGACGACCGATGTTTTGCCAGCGAAAGGCACGCAAGGCCTCCCTCACGGCTTCGACATTATGTTAAATAATCCGTATTCGCGTTCATTCGCGGTTTCGCGGTTAGATCACGGTTAAACTCCCGGCGTATCGGGCCCGTCGGCTTCGAGACCGGGAGGGATTGGGCAGCTCGCGGCCGCGACCTTCAAATAGCCTTTGCCCGAAATCGCATCGGTCTTGGCGGGGAACGCGAGATCCAGCGTTTGGGCGACCTCGTCGGGCGTCTGCACCAAATAGATTTCCTTGGGAGCGGCTTTGATCCAGTGGGCCATGATAGTTTTAAAACAGCCTGTCAAATCGCGGGGCGTTTCATCCG
This sequence comes from Opitutaceae bacterium, assembly GCA_035568935.1. GTDB lineage: Bacteria > Verrucomicrobiota > Verrucomicrobiia > Opitutales > Opitutaceae > DASRHD01. The sequence continues at coordinate 7,883 of DATMNP010000124.1, forward strand.
GGTCCAAAATTTAAGTTCTCTTGGCGTCAGGGCAAACAAGTAGCGGCGACTGGCTCCCAGCCAAGTTAAAATTTCCTCCAAAACGGCGCCGAGGTCCGGCCGCACGCAAGCCAGGCCGGCGATCCCATCCCGGAGATGGCAAGGGAAGCAGCCAAAAAACCTGGAGTGAGTCTCGATCTTTGCCGGCCAGGACAGGGCTCCGTAAAAATCCGGGTCGGGTTCGAGCCCTGCCATCCGCAAGCAGCCATGCTGCTTCACCAGCCAGTAAGCCCATTTCTCGTCATCGAACCTTTCCCCGTGTTCGATGAGGACATCCACGAGATTGCCCTCGTCCGGCATCGGCAGCGAATTCCAGAGCGATTGCGTCACCACCCCCTGGGCCAGGAGCTCCGCCAAAAGCGGTTCGTCGGATGACGGTCGGGAAAAGTGCATGAACCATTATAGCGCGAAATTTCTTCCACCTTAATGCAAATTAGTTTAATTATGATAACGCTTCAACTTTCACGTTATAGTATCGCCATGATTTCCAGCCGACTCCTTACCGTGCTCGCGGCAAGCCTGGCTTGTGCGAGCGCCAGCCACGGCCAGCCATTGGACCAAGCCTCGGTTGCACCTTCGCCCATCGTGGTGCAGCCTCATGACCAAGTCACCCAGGACCTGAAGTCAGCCGCGCCCGAATCCGACGCCAAGCCTCAGCCTGCAGGCGAGATCGCCGCCCAGCTCAACGACGTCGCCAAAGCCGAAAAGCCCGCCAGCCTAACCCGGATCCTGCCCCCGGACGAAGAGCTGGCCCGGCTGAAGGGGCTCCCGGTGAGCTCGGTGCCACTCAAACAAGCCAGGCTCTACACCGCGGTCGTGGCGCTCGCCGAGGAAGCGGACATGCGCTACATCGCTCCCGCTGAAGCCGACTTCAACGAACGGATCAGCCTCAACATCGCGGGCATGAACCCGAAGGACATGCTCGACGTGCTGGGCCAGACCTATGGCTTTACCCAGGAGTACGACGAGCACGGGATCTGGCATTTTTATCGCGCCGACCAAAATGAAATGATCCCGAAGACCTATTCTCTTCGGTTCAATAACCTGAGCAAGGTCGTCATCACGTCACCGTCGATCAACTCCGACCTGACGACATCGACCGGCGGTTCCTCCCTCAATTCCCCGGCCACCACCCGGAATTATGGTTCGCCTTTCAAGGTCGATGCGGACCGGGTGGTTTCCGACATAAAACAAATCCTCGGGATACCTTCCACCGCGGTCATCGACGATGGAAACAGCGCTAAACCGGAGGCCGCGCATAAATCAGCCACGGCCCCGACGCCGCAGGTCATCTGGAATCCCGACAACAACGAGCTGCTGGTGCTCGCGACGCAGCAGCAGCACGCCATGATCGACCATTACCTCAAAATGGTCGACCGGCCGCAGCGCCTGGTACGCCTGGCGGTAAAATTTGTAGAGACCGCGCGCGACCCGCGGACGGATTTCGGCATCGATTGGAGCGGAACCTCAATCGGGCCGAATGGCGGCCCGATTTCGTTATCGGGCACCGGCGGCCCCGGAACCCCGCTGGCCACCGCTCCCTTCAGCCTGGCCCATCCAGGCAGCGTCCAACTGCCCCAGGCCATCCTCTCGGCGCAGGCCCTTCAACTCACGTTGCATGCATTTGCAACCGATAGTTCCAGCGCGGTGGTGCAGGATCCCGTCCTGGTGACCAGCAACAATCGCGAAGTCACTTTCAAGGACACCACCCAGCAGCCCGTGCAACAATCCTCCACCAACATCGGCCAGGCCACCACCACCACCACCTCGCAGGTCGTTTATCTCGAGGTCGGCCCAATCGTTTCCATCCTCCCCACGGTCCTTCCCGGTTCACGGCCCGGGCACGAGCTCATCCAACTTAACATCTCGATCGTCACTTCGCGGATCACCAACCAGAGCATTATTGCCGGGAACACCTACCCCGTCCTCTCCTCAAAAACGTACGAATACTCCGTGGCCATTGAAAACGGGTTTACCCTGGCCATTGCCGGCCTGGACGAGCGCACTCACACGACGACGTCCAACAAAGTGCCAGTCTTCGGCAGCATCCCGATCATCGGCCATGCCTTTAATTCCACGAGCGATGAAACCGTCACCACCACCCTCGTCGCCTTTATCACCCCGACGATCGAAAATCCAGGGCCCGACCCGTCCCTCGCCGCCACGCATCCGGTCCCGGCCTCGAACCGGCGCATTTTCGATGGCTCGCCGGATGAAACCATCGGGGATTTGCAAAAAAGCCTGGGGAGCATGAATGCGGACATCCAGGCACTGCAAAGCGCGGCCGACGCCTCAAACCGCGGGCTCGTCCTGAACCGGCTCGAGCGCATCGGCGTGGAAATCGGCCTCATGGAGGTTCGCATCGGCGAATGGCGCGCCTCCCAGCCGGCCGCCTGCGAAGCCGAACTCAAGACTTTGGACGACGACCGGAAGCTGCTGGACGCCACGAAAAGCACGGTGAAAAAAATTCCGGCCGACGATTCTTAGCCGAAATCCGGGGAGGATAGTTGGTGGTTGGTGCAGTAATCATCCGCGTCCATCCGCGGTTAAAAAGCATTTTTACACGAAGGTCGCAAAGAACGCAAAGCCTACCCTTTGATAACTGAAACCCGGCGGCGCTTCGTTTTCTTCCGTTCAAAATCTGGATATATCCGCGTTTATCTGCGTCCATCTGCGGTTAAAAAGCGTTTTTACAGAAGGCAACAAAGGTAACGAAGCGACGGGGATTGGCTCACATCAAACCTTCAAGCAGGCGCTGCTCTTGCATTTGATCACGGAAATCCAGCGGCGCTTCGTTAGCTTCTGTTCAAAATCCGGGGATCCGTAATCCGTGGTAAAAATTAACCCATCAGCAACCGTGAGGGCACCGGTTGCCCCTCGTTGAGCTTGAGCTGCACGGGTTCCGTCAGGGCCGAAGCAGCGACGGCGACGGTTGCTTTCGCGCGCCGGTCGGATTGCGCGGCTTCATCGAGGAATAGCTTCTTCGCCAGCGCGATGGGGTCGCCCAGGCCATAGCGCAAGGCCAGCACCATCCTCGTCGGCTCGTCCATGCCCTGCACCCCTTCGTCCACCATTTCCTTCAGCTCGCTCATCGCGGCGGTCGTGTACGGCATTTCCACCGTATCGTCGGGGATCACTTCCCCGACGCTGGCTTCGGAGTTTTCGCCGAGCGGAGCGTGGATTGATTCCTCGGAGGGCAGGATCACGTGTTTGTTGCAGCCGCGGCGCGAACCGGATGTTTTATCCGGATCAGCGTGCAGTTGGTCCTGCAAGCCGATCGGGATATGGTAGAGGTATTGATTCTCTTTGATGTGCCGCGTGATGGCTTGCTGGATCCACAAGGTCGCATAGGTCGAGAAAGCCCCCGCCTCCGGGTTGAACCGGTTCACGGCGACCGACAGCCCGTGGTGAACCCCGATCATGAAAAGATCGTCTTCCGACACTCGCGCCTGGGCCGGGCCGCGCAGCTTGCGCCGGATGCGCTCGCTGTTCACTTCCTTCAGCACGAGCCTGAGGTTGCCCTGGATGACCTGGTTGCGGATCTCGCCGGCCTCGTGCAACGCCTGGTCCAGGCGGACCCGCATTTGCGGGTCGCGAAGATCATCCGCAACTTCCCGTGCGAAGCTCGCCATCGCCTCGATCACTTCGTAAGTGAAGCCGCGAAGAAATCCATGGAGCCAGCCTTCAAAAGCCCCGGGGCTGCATTGACCGGATCGAAACGTGTCGATTTGCCGCTCAAACTCCTCCGCATGGGACGGTGAAACGCCGGAATATTTTGTCTGCGATTTTTTTCCCTTCTTGGATTTCTCGGCCTTTTCCCGGTAGTACGGCTGCCGGCCCGACTTGAGCTCCGCCATCATGCGCTCCACCGGGTAAAGCATGGCTGCCAGCATGCCACTCACCTCGTCCTGCCGCACAATGAACTTTACCGCAAGTTCATGGTTCTGCTCACGCGTAAGCGTGGAATGTTCCCGCAGCATCCGCGAAAAATTTTCCGAGTCTTGAATGCTGAATGCCATTCATTTGCAAATGAGGATAAAAACCGCCGCGATGGCAGCATAAAAATGAGCTTTTTTGACCTGTCCCCAAAAGCGTCACCGGCCTTGTCGGCCAGCCACAGTTTCGGCGACTGAGAGGACAGCCGTGTCCAAGAAGTACCATTTTTGCTTGCCCGAGATTGTGGCACGCCCGTAGTAATGACCGTTCTAACGGTTGCGAAGCGCGACATTGCGCGCTCAGATCGTGAGACTAGATTGCCCGGTAGCTCAGTGGCAGAGCAGGTGACTGTTAATCACTTGGTCGCTGGTTCGATCCCAGCCCGGGCAGCCA
>DATMNP010000125.1:0-19926 GCA_035568935.1 Opitutaceae bacterium
CGCCTCGAATCGGGCGATCGCCAGGCTTCGATCGCGGCCGCCCTCACACTGGCTCGCATTTTCAAGGTCTCGCTGGACTTTCTTTTCGAAAGTCCACTGGCGTCCGAGCCCTGCCTCGTCATCCGCGCAGAAGACGCGGTCACGCGACGGGCGAATGGGCTCACTTACGCCGCGTTGTCCAATCCCGATCGCCTGTTGAGCTTGCAGCCCATGTTGGTGACCGTGCCGGCGGATCGGGCGGGCAACGAACATTTCCAGCACGAGGGCGAGGAATGGATCCATGTCCTCACGGGCCGGCTGACGCTTTCCCTCGCGGGCGATACCTACGATTTGGATCCGGGCGACTCGGCCCATTTCGATTCACGTTTGCCACACCGGCTGATCCCACGGGGCGGCCGGGACGTGAAAGTAATCGTCGTCGCCAGCCCATCGGGGCGCACAAGTGGCGCTCCCGTCCGGCCGGCGCGCCGCCCGGGTTTGCCCAGGCCCTGATGTCCTGCTTCCCACGAAATTCCAGCAAATGTTCCGCCTTTCTCAAATCTCCAAGCACCCCCGGGTTCAGTCTCATTCCGCATCTACAACGTCACAATCAAAGTAAAGGCCATCATGAACCAGGCATCAGATACACAACCGGGGTCTACGAGCCCCAGTCTCAAGCCAAAAGTCCTCAACTTCGTGGAACTCTGGGCGCAGAATATCGCAATGATATCCCCGACCATGACCGCCGCGTTGATCGTGCCGCTGATGTTTTCCAATTCCGGAAACATGAGCTGGCTCTCCTACGCCGTCGCGACCATCATGCTCTTGTTTGTCGCCTACAACCTGAACCAGTTCGCCAAGCGCGGCGCAGGCACCGGATCGATGTACAGCTACACCTGTTCCGGCTTGGGCGCAGGTGCTGGTTCGATGTGCGGGTGGTGCCTGGTCTGGGCCTACCTCTTCATCGGGATTGCGGGCACCACCGGCTTCACCATTTTTGCCGACACACTCCTACAAATGGTTCACATCCATGCCCCGCCCGTGTTGCTGTTTGCAACCTGCGTGGGCGGTTGCTTCTACGTCGCTTATCAGGATATCAAGATCTCAACGATCGTTTCGCTCGTACTCGAGGGAATCTCGGTCCTGTTCATCTTGATCCTTGCCTTCATCGTTCTCGGCAAAACGCAATTCACCCCTGATCCGGCGCAGTTCGACTTTAAGAGCGTCACCCATTCCAGCCTCGGCCTCGGAATCGTGGTCGCCATCTTCAGCCTTGTTGGATTTGAGAGTTCGACCGCCTTTGGCGATGAAGCCAAGGATCCGCTGAAAACGATCCCTCGTTCCATCATCTGGAGCCTGGTCGCCACCGGCCTGTTCTTCGTCTTTATTACTTATGTCGAGGTGCTGGGCACGCATGGCTACAGCCAAACGCTCGACCAGCTCGGGGCTCCCCTCAACACGCTCGCCGAACGGTACGGCGTCAGCGCCTTCGCACCGGTCGTTTCAGCGGGAGCGATGTTAAGCTTCTTCGCCCTCGCGCTCGCCTGCATCAATTCGGGCGCCCGCGTCATGTTTGCGATGGGTCGGCATGATTTTTTTCCCAAGTCGACCAGCGCGGTCCACAAGGTGCACGAAACCCCGCATGTCGCGCTTGCGGTCATGGGCGTCCTGGTTTTTGGAATCGCATCGGTGTGCAAAATGAAACACTTCGGCATGGAGGTGCTCGACATCTTCAACGACGCGGGGACCATGGGTGCGTTTGGGTTTCTCGGCGCCTACTTCCTCGTCACCATCGCCGCGCCCTTTTTCCTGTGGAAGCGCAAGGAAATCAAAATCAAGGATGTTGTTTTCTGTGTGGCCGGCGTCGCGTTGATGCTCATCCCCGCAGTGGGTAGTGTCTATCCCGTGCCGGCTCCGCCTCTGAACTATTATCCGTACGTCTTCCTCGGGTATCTCCTGTTGGGCGGACTCCGCTTGCTGTTCATGTACATCGCCAAGCCGGAAAGGCACCATGCGATCAGCGCCGAGACGGAAAGATGTTTTTCGCAGGCCTGAGGATGGCCATGAGCCCACAAAATATTGGCACCCTGGTCTCAATCCACCGCTATCCGGTGAAATCGATGATCGGGGAAGAGTTGAATACGTCGCGCGTGGGCCCGAAAGGGCTCCACGGCGACCGGCTTTTCGCGCTGGCCGACCCGGTGACGGGAAAAGTGGCGAGCGCGAAAAATCCCGCGAAGTGGCCCAACCTTTTCGACTTTCACGCCGCGTACGTCGATCCGATTGACAACGGGCACAGTCCACGGATTCGCATCACGCTGCCGAATGGTGAAGCGGTTCTCACGGATCATGCAGCCGTCGACGATTTGCTTTCGGCCTCCGTGGGCCGGCCGGTTCATCTTCTCGGCATAGCTCCCTCCCGGAGCACGCTCGAGGAATATTGGCCGGACGTGGAGGGCCTGGCCAGGCGCGACGAGGTCACCGATGAAGCGATTCCGTCGGAAACCTTTTTTGATTGTGCCACCGTGCACTTTCTCACCACGGCCACCCTGGCCGAGCTTCGCCGGCTTCATCCCGGCGGTCAAATTGAAGCTCGCCGCTTCCGTCCGAACCTGGTGATCGACACGTTGCCGGACTTGACCGGGTTCCCCGAGGGCGCGTGGACGGACAGCGTGATCGCCATCGGCAGCGAGGTGCGGCTCAAGGTGACGGGGCCTTGCGGCCGCTGTGTGATGACGACTCTGTCCCAAGGAGACCTGCCCAAGGATGTCGGGGTGCTGAGGACCGCGGCCAAATACAATCAGGCGCAGGTCGGCGCCTACGCTTCCGTTCTGCAGGGCGGAATCATCCGCCGGGGTGATATGGCAAGAATCTCGCCGGCCTAACCCGGCGATAATTGCAGTCGTTCAATGGCGGGAGCTCATTCCGCCCCTGCCGGCAAATGCTGTTTTCAATTAACTTGAATCCACTCGGCGCCTGCGAATGAATCGACTACGCGCATGCCTTTGCATTTGGGACGAATTCTTGTTTTTCCTATAAAATCCCTGGATGGAGTCTCGGTCGATGCAGCTCGCATCACCGCCGGGGGCATCCTGGAACAGGACCGAATCTATGCGATCTTTGACGAAGCGGGAACCTATGTGAATGGCAAGCGCACCGCCCGAATCCAGCTCCTGCGGTGCGAATACGATCCGACGTTGCGGGAAATCCAGTTATGGGAAGAAGGCCAGTCCACGCGGATGGTTTTCAACCTTGATGAGCGTTCGCGTCTCAATCGCTGGCTGGGCGATTTTTTCGGTTTCCCCGTCACCGTGCGCCACGAGCCGCACAGCGGATTTCCCGATGACCGGACGGCCTTCGGGCCAACCGTGGTTTGCGAGGCGAGCCTGCGCGCAGTCGCAAGCTGGTACCCGGGACTGGAACTCGAAAGCGTGCGCCGGCGTTTTCGCACCAATCTGGAAATCGACGGCGGCGCCTTTGCCGAGGATTCGCTCTTTGGCGGCCCGGATGAACTGCGGCCATTTTCCATCGGCGCGGTGCAGTTCCAGGGCCACAACCCATGCCAGCGCTGCGTGGTTCCGACCCGGGATCCCGATACCGCCGAACCCATTCCAAATTTCCAGAAAACCTTCATGGAATTGCGGCGACAGCATCTTCCGGCTTGGGCCGATGCGCGGCGCTTCAACCATTACTATCGTTTCGCGGTCAACACCTCCATCGGGAAGTCCGAAGCAGGCAAGATCATCCGCGTGGGCGATCCGCTCTGCCTCGCACCGACACCGCCGCTGACATCGCAGGGATAATCTCCTTGCGATCCTTGTGATCCTTTGTGGCCAAAACATCTGCGAGGAAATCTTTGTGACGCGGAGCCAGACTTTGCGCGGCAAAGCTGTAAACAAACAGATGAGGCAGCCACAAAAGATCACAAGGAGCACAAAGAAAGCATGTGTTGCGGTAAGTAAATATGAGAGGCAGCGCAGCTTCGTGACCCTGAGCCTGTCGAACGGGTGGAATCCCCAGACCTTTGGAGCGGCAGGGACTTTTTCAGGCGGAAACCGGGTCGGACATTTTTTCCAAAATTTCCGCGCCCACCGCATCGGCCAGCAGGCGCCCACGCGAGGTCAGCTGCAGCAATTCGCCGACCCGCTCGGCCAGTCCTTCGGCGGCAAACCGGTCAGCCAGCGCCTCGGCCGTGGCCCACGGCGCATTTGGCCAGCGCGTGCGCAACACGGCGAGATTCACGCCTTCATTCATGCGCAGGCCGAAGATCAAGGCGTCCTCCGCCAGCAGGGCGGGCGTGAGCGGCACCCGCTGTTCCGTCATGCGCTCACCCGCGGAAACCTGCGTGCTCCATTTTTCCAGGTCGGACACGTTCGCCCCGCGCCAGCCGGCATGTTGCGACGCCGCGCTCGGCCCGAGGCCGACCCACTCATGCATGCGCCAGGTGTTGAGATTGTGCAGGCAGGCATGCCCGGGCCGGGCGAAGTTGGAAACTTCATACTGCGCGTAGCCAGCCGCGGCGAGTTCGGCCCACGTCAGCTCGTAGAACTGCGCCTCGACGGCGATGTCGCGCTTCACCTGCCCGCGCGAAAGTTTCACCCACAGCGCCGTGTCCTCCTCAAACGTCAGGCAATAGGTGGAAATGTGGTCGGGCGCGAGCGCCACGGCCTCGCGCAGGTCGGCACGCCACGCCGCTTCATCCTGGCCGGGCACGGCAAAAATCAAATCCAGGTTTACGCTCGCAAAGCCCGCCGCGCGCACGCGCGCATAGGCCCGCAGCGCCTGCTCGCGCGTGTGGCGCCGCCCGAGCGCCTCAAGCAAGGCCGGCTGGAAGCTTTGAACACCCAGCGATACGCGCGTAACGCCCGCCTCGCGCAAGACTGCCAGCCGCTCATCCGTCACCGAGGCGGGCGCCAGCTCAATCGACCACTCGCGCGGCGTGCCGCCCAGCCGCCCGCGCACGATTTCACCGAGTTTTAGCAGATCGCGCGGCGCGAGCAAACCAGGCGTGCCACCGCCCCAGAACACCGTCGTCACCGGTTGCTTCCACGCCGCCAAATCGGCCTCGAACGCGAGGCTGGAGAGGAACCTGGCCACCGCTTCCGCGGTCGGTGCAGTCTGATAAAATGCGCAAAAATCGCAGGTTGAGGCACAAAACGGGACATGCACGTAGAGCCCGAGCGGCGTCGCACTGGCGGCTTTTTCTTGCGCTAATGTAAAATCGCTCATTACAAACTGTTCTGCATATCATCCGGAATTCGCCCAAAAACCCAATGCATAAAAATCATTCCGCTCACGCGAGAAAATTCCTTACCTGGCTCGGCGCTGCGTTGGGCCTCATTTTGCTGGCTGGCTGCGACGTGAAAATCGTCAACCTCACGCCGACCACCCTGCGGGAGAATCCGTCACAAATCTACACCATTTCCGCACGCATCGAGAATACCGGCGGCAATGTCGTCGCCGGCAGCATCGTGCCGCACCTCATCATCGACGGCCAGGACTTGGTCATGAAGCAAAGCCAGGGCGACGTCTACACGCTCGACTATCAATTGCCGCCGGGGCGGGATGAATTCGCCTACTACATCCTGGTCAACTACAAGACCGCGAGCAACGACGGCCCCCCTGTCGATCGTGAGACCTACATCGAAACGGTGCATGTGAAAATTGCCGGCCGCTATGTGCTGTCGCTCCAGGCCGACCGCGGCCCGGTCGGCGCCCAGATCGGCGTGAGCGGCTCCGGCTTCACCCCGCAGGACATCGTTTATTTTGAAGGAACGCCCACGCGCACGGTTTACGCCTCGCCTACCGCACTGAATTTTTTCGTTCCCGCAGTCGAGCCTGACCAAAGTTACAAAGTGACGATCAGCGGCTCAGCCGGCAGCGCGGACGTCGGCACCTTCCATGTCGATTCGTTGAGCATCCAGGCTGCGCCCGCCTCGCTCACCCTGCGCACCGGCGAACGGCAATCCCTCACCTTCACCGTGCCCATCGCGGCACCGGCCGGCGGACTATTGCTCGACGTGACCACGGACGTACCCGACAGCGTCATCATGCCCGAAGTCGTCGTGCCGGCCGGCAGCTCCAGCGTCACGGTCACCGTGCAAGGCGGCCGCTCCGGCAACGGAAGCCTGGTGCTCAAGGGCTACGGCGCAGGCACCGTGACCATCCCTGTCACGGTGCAGTAAGCGCACTGAAAAACGTTTTTGTGCAAAAGGCCGGCCCTTGAGCCGGCCTTTTTGTTTTTCAAATTTAGCCGGCTACATTGGGGCCTCCATGTTACAATTGCCCGGCGCCTACCTTCGGCCTTGCGTTCGGCGCAACACACGCGCACTTTCTTTAGCTTTTCCTCAATTTTCCGCCTGTTTAGCCATGAACCAGAACATCCGTAATATCGCCATCATCGCCCACGTTGACCATGGGAAAACCACCCTCGTAGACAAGCTCCTCAAGGAAGGCGGAGTTTACCGCGCCAACCAGCAGGTCGTCGAACGCGCCATGGACTCGATGGATCTGGAAAAAGAAAAGGGCATCACGATCAAGGCCAAGAACACCTCCGTCCACTGGCACGACAAGACGATCAACATCGTGGACACCCCCGGCCACGCCGACTTCGGCGGCGAGGTCGAGCGCGCACTGCGCATGGTCGATGGCGTGCTGCTGCTGGTGGACGCCTACGACGGCCCGCAGGCCCAGACGCGCTTCGTGCTGCGCAAGGCCCTCGCCCACGGCCTCAAGGTCGTGATCGTCATCAACAAGATCGACCGCGACAATGCCGAGCCGGCAAAAATGTATGACAAGGTCCTCGAACTCCTCATGGAGCTCAATGCCACCGAGGAACAGTTCGACGCCCCGGTCGTCTACGGGTCGGGCCGCGACGGCTACATGATGTACCACCTCGGCGAGGAAAAGAAGGACATGACGCCCCTTTTTCAAACCGTGCTCGACCACGTTCCGCCTCCTTTTGCCAAGCCCAACGAGCCGTTCCACATGCTCGTCTCCAACATCGACTGGAGTGACTACGTCGGCCGCATCGCCGTCGGCAAGATCCTCGGTGGCACCGTCAAGGTCGGCGACCCGGTTTTTGTCATCCGCAACTCCGACAGCAAACGCGTGCGCGCCAAGGTCACCAAGATTTTTGAGTTCACCGGCCTCGGCACCGCCGAGGCGCCGACCGGCGAAGCCGGCAACATCGTCGGCATCTCCGGCTTCGAAGACATCGATATCGGCGACACGATCGCCCTCACCGAGGACGCCCATCCCCTGCCCTTCACCGAGATCGATCCGCCGACCCTCGAGATGCAGTTTTGCGTCAACGACGGCCCGCTGGTCGGCCGCGAAGGCAAGCTCGTCACCTCGCGCCAGCTCGGCGAACGCCTCCACCGCGAGATCAAGACCAACGTCTCGATCAAGGTTGACGACACCGACAAGGCCGGCGTCTTCAACGTCAAGGCGCGCGGCGCCATGCAGATCGCCGTGCTGGTCGAGACCATGCGCCGCGAGGGTTTCGAACTCCTCGTCTCGCGACCGACCGTGATCGAGAGAACGGTCGAGGGCAAACGCTTCGAACCCTTCGAAACCGTCTGGATCGAAGTGCCGGACGAATGCGTCGGCACGATCATGCAGAACCTCGCCAACCGCAAAGGCCAGCTCACGAACATGGAGAAGCTGTCCCACTCGACCATGATCGAGGCCACCATCACCACCCGCGGGCTCATCGGCATGGAAATCGACGTCGTCAACGCCACCAGCGGCCGCGGCGTGCTCAGCCATCTTTTCAAGGAATACGGCCCCTATGCCGGCGAGGTACTCACGCGCCTGACCGGCACCATCATGGCGACGGAAGCCGGCACGACCACCGGCTATGCCCTCGAGATGGTGCAGGAACGCGGCAAGCTCTTTGTCAGCCCGGGCGAGGAAGTTTACGAAGGCATGATCGTGGGTGAAAATCCGCGCAACGAGGACATCTCATGCAATGCGGTGCGCGCGAAGGCGCTCACCAACTTCCGTTCGCAAGGCTCGGGCGTGGCCACCGGACTCATCCCGGCCTCGAAACTTTCCCTCGAACGAGCGATCGAATACATCGCCTCGGACGAATTCGTGGAAGTGACGCCAAAGAACCTGCGCCTGCGCAAACGCATCCTCAGCGCGACCGAACGCAAAAGGTTCGAGCGTTCAGGAAAGTCCTGAACGGGGCGTTGGTGGGCAGATTGGCTTCCGATAATATTTATCACCGCTTTTCTATCCATTAAAACGGCGCAGCCGTTTTCCTTTGGCAGGTTGGAGGACAAAATTCGACAGCCTGCTGGGGCCATTCCGAGCGCAGGAAAAATCGTCAAAAGCGTGCTAATTTTTTGCCCGCGAGGGAGTTTTGTTCACTCAGACTAAATGCAATTTAGTTGTAAGCACAACATCAATAGTGACTAGCATACATACTGAATTGACTTTTCAGGGCGACTTATTTTACGTTTTCTAACAGAAGCTCGCTCTGCTTTGCCCCGTTTGCTGCCCCTCTGAGCTTTTTGCCCCCCAACTAGCCCCTCCTCGTTTGGCCATCTGGATTTCGCCTTGGCTGCACACTTTGCAGGCTGCTTTGGCGATCATCCCGTTCATTTGAGCATCTTTGGAAGATGCAGACCCCACCCCACCCAATGAAAACGCTTCGTTTATCCCTAAATCAGGCCCGGCCCAGCCGGCTTAAACGCACAGGCTTTCTCGCAGGCGGTTTCCTCACCGCGCTATTTGCCTCAGTCGTTGCCCGCGGTTCGTCCAATTACCCGGCCATGTACCTCCGGGGCACCATGAATAACTGGGGCACCACGGCAATGACGCTCGTGGCAAACAACACCTGGCAGGCAACGGTTTCGCTGCCGGCGAGCACAGCGTACCAGTACAAGTACGATGCATCGGGGCTTTGGACGACAGGCCAGAACTGGGGCGTCAGTGGCACTCCCGGTGTGGGCGCGGCAAACGCGGCCAACATCAATTACACGACAGCCGCGGCGGGGAACTACGTGTTCAAGTTCAATGACAGCACGCTGCAATACTCAATCACGCCCCCGGGGATCCAATCCGGTGAAGCGCCTTACGGTGGAAGCCCTGCGGCTATTCCTGGCACGATCCAGGCCGAAAACTATGACACCGGTGGCCAAGGTGTCGCCTACAATGTCACTTCAATCAATGGGACAGGAAACAGCTACCGTTCCAACGGCGTTGATCTGGAAACGACTTCCGACACAGGAGGCGGCTATGACCTGGGCTGGACCACTGGCGGCCAGTGGTTTAAATATACCGTCAATGTGGCCACGGCCGGGACTTACACCGTCAGCTTGCGCGTGGCCAGTCCGAACGCGGTAACGGATGCCTTCCATCTTTCGAACTCTTCAGGCGCGAACCTGAGCGGTTCCGTCACTGTTCCCGCCACCGGCGGCTACCAAGCCTGGACCACCGTGACAGCCAGCGTCACGCTGCCTGCAGGCCAACAGGTACTGACCTTGGTTGAGGACAACGTTAACTGGAACATCAACTACCTTAGCTTCGCGGCTTCGGGCGGCGGTGAAGCGCCCTACGGTGGAAGTCCTGCGGCTATTCCTGGCACGATCCAGGCCGAAAACTATGACACCGGTGGCCAAGGCGTCGCCTACAATGTCACTTCAATCAATGGGACAGGAAACAGCTACCGTTCCAACGGCGTTGATCTGGAAACGACTTCCGACACAGGAGGCGGCTATGACCTGGGGTGGACCACCGGCGGCCAGTGGTTTAAATATACCGTCAATGTGGCCACGGCCGGGGCTTACACCGTCAGCTTGCGCGTGGCCGGTCCGAACACGGTAACGGATGCCTTCCACCTTTCGAACTCTTCAGGCGCGAACCTGAGCGGTTCCGTCACTGTTCCCGCCACCGGCGGCTACCAAGCCTGGACCACCGTGACAGCCAGCGTCACGCTGCCTGCAGGCCAACAGGTACTGACCCTGGTTGAGGACAACGTTAACTGGAACATCAACTACCTTAGCTTCGCGACTTCGGGCGGCGGCGGTTCCACGATCTATTCCATTGCTGCCAGTGCCGGTGCGAACGGATCGATCAGTCCGTCTGGCAGTGTCCCGGTCAACCAAGGCGCCAGCAAATTGTTCACGATTACACCCAACACCGGCTACAATGTATCCAGTGTGACGGTGGACGGTGCGAACCAGGGTGCCATCACCTCCTACAATTTTCCGAACGTGCAGGCCAATCATTCGATCAGCGCCGCATTCCAAGCGACGACTTCAAGCGGACGGGGCGCGGCCGTGCCTTACACGAGGTATGAATCGGAAGACGGGGCCTACGGCGGCGGCGCTAGCTTGCACACCGATCAAAACTTCGACTATTCGCAGATCGCGGCGGAAGCCTCCAACCAGGCCTACGTGGGCCTGCCCTCGAATGGCTCCTACGTTGAATGGATCGTCGGTGCGGGTGGCGGCGGGGCGGGCGTGGATATGCGCTTCACCATGCCTGACTCGAGCAACGGCATGGGGTTGAACGGTTCGCTGGATTGCTTTGTCAATGGCACGAAAGTCCAAACCGTCAACTTGACCTCATATTACTCGTGGCAGTACTTCGCCATCGGCAGCGACCAACCGCAGGATGCTCCCAACGGCGGGCAAGCCGCCTTCAAATTCGACGAAGTGCACTGGAAGCTTCCCACGGCGCTTCAGCCGGGCGACAGGATCCGCATCCAGAAAACCAACGGCGATGGCCTGGAATATGGCGTCGATTTCCTGGAAATCGAACCCGTTCCAGCCGCGATTGGACAACCGGCAAACTCTGTTTCGGTCACCGATTTCGGCGCCGTGGGCAATGGCAGCACGGACTGCCTGGGTGCATTCAATGCTGCCGTATCCGCGGCAGCCTCTTCGGGGAGGAGCCTCTATATACCCCCCGGCACGTACAACCTGAGCAGCATGTGGATCATCGGTTCGGTCGGGAATCCCATTTCTAACATTACCATAACGGGAGCCGGTATCTGGTATACGAACCTCAAATTCACCAACCCAAATGTCGCCGGGGGCGGCATCTCCTTCCGGGTATCGGGCTCATTGGATTTCAGCAACGTCTACATGAACTCGTCCCTGCGCTCCCGCTACAACCAGAACGCCGTCTACAAAGCCTTTATGGATAACTTTGGCACCAATTCCAGGGTTCATGACTTCTGGGAAGAGCATTTCGAGTGCGGTTTCTGGGTCGCCGATTATGCCCACCAGCCGGTGTGGGTGGCCGATGGCCTGGTGATTTCCAACGGCCGGGTGCGCAACAACCTGGCCGATGGCATCAACTTCTGCCAGGGCACGAAGAACAGCACCGTGCAAAACTGCAGCCTGAGGAACAACGGGGACGACGCGCTGGCGTGCTGGCCCGACTCCACCAATGGCGCGCCGATGGAGGTCAATAATTCCTACCTGCACAATACGATTGAGAACAATTGGCGCGCGAGCGGCATCGCGTTCTTCGGAGGCTCCGGCCACAAGGCACAATACAACTACATCAAGGATTGTTTCATGTGCCCGGGCATCCGGATGAACACCACCTTCCCGGGGTACCATTTTGAGAACAATTCGGGTATTATATTCTCCGACACAACCATCGTGAACTGCGGCACCAGCCATGATGTTTACAACGGTGAATGTGGAGCCATTGACCTGCAAGCCACCAATACAGGCATCCAGAATGTCACCTTCACGAACATAGATATCGTCGATACGCAACGTGACGCCATCCAGATGGGCTACGGTGGCGGATTTAACAATATCGTCTTCAACAGCATAATTATCGATACCACCGGCTTGGATAACACGACTACATCCAGGTTCTCCTCACCCCACCTCGGGGAAGCATTCTACACTTACACCGGAAACGGGTCAGCCACCTTCAACGGGCTCAGCATGAGCCACATCGCGGCAGCCAATCCTTTCCTCGTTCAGCCTGGCTTTGGCCTCACCATTCACTAATATCACGGGTCATTGCAATCTGGCCTGGGGCGGACAGTTTTGCACCTCGCCAGGCGTCGCAAGACGCCACCCATCGCCTGATGGTTTGTGGTTGGCCCACCCGTGGCGAGAATTGCCTCCATGGAGGCCGGCGGTTGTCCCATGCCTGGCTGGCTGGCACCGCCGGATGCGGGTTCATCGCCCGGACGCTTGGGCAACGGCTTGGGCTTGGCCGCGCCACCCCCTGGAAGAGGGACGTCAAATACCGTGCTTGCAGCCTGTCCAATCCTTCCAGCGCCGAATGCTCCCATGGCCACACCAAGCTTTCCCATGCCCATCGCCGCCGAGGTGACAGCCGTCAGGGCGCCGCCGACCATCAAGCCCAGGTTGCACGAACCGGCAAAGATCCCTTTGCAAATTTTAGGGGACTTAACGACGATGAGAACACAGCCAATAATATAGACAACGCCCCAAAATATAACGACAAGGGCCGAGTACGCAGCCGCAACAAGCATGCCGGTTAAAAAAGCAATCACAGGAAGCGGGAACATGACTGGAGCTTTTTCGGTTTTAATAGACCCATGACAGGTGAAATTGTTATTCCGAGGCCTTACGCAAGCCGCTGCGCCGCTTGCGTAGACGTGCCGACGAACGGTTGGCAGGTAGGGCCCGTTGACCCAACGGGCCGCGGGCCGCTCGGTGAGCGGACCCTACCGGCGCTGCCGCGCCAAAGTCCGACAACAATTGGCGTGAGTTCATTGGCGGCCGAGCAAGAAACCTCCGAAATGGAAATCGATAAGAGCCGCAGAGATTCCTCGCTCGGCTCGGAACGACAAAATAATAGATGTGTCGCAAAGGCATGCGAAGAGGGCCGATTAAAGCAAAAATACTCTATAAAGAAGCAATGGCCCCGCCATTGCACCAATAGATCATGAACCCGACAAAAGCGTCCCAGATGACGAAAAGAAGCGTGAAGACCGCGGGGGTCAGGCAGGCCACGGTGAATATATTCAGCGCGCCGGTGAACGCCTTCTCCGTCCCCTTGTAAAACCAAAGCGGATAAGCCAGCCAGATGACAAAGACGTAGACCTCAATGATGAGATCGAACACATACATCGCGCCCCGGGTGACGACCTGATCCCGGCAATAGGCCAACGTGTCGATGACGGCTTTCGAAAACTCCTTTTCCCTGTTATCGGCCGCAGGTGCCGGGGAAAAACTGGCGGCCGGCCGGCCCGTGGTGTTCTCATACCAGGTTGAAAGGTTTTTCTGGGCGACGCCAATGGCCTGGCGGTCGTTGTCGCTGTAATTGCCGATGTACGACCAATTCACCCCGCCCGTGGCACCACAGGAGAAACTTAGGTTCTCCCAGAAGGTTTTTTTGATGAAGCCGCCCGTGCGAACATAGACCAAATTGCCGTAGTCAGCGAGGGCCGACCGATAGGCAGCCGCATAAGCCGCCTGGGACGGCATCCTGCCCTGCTCCGCCTGTTGTTCGAAATTCTTCCGAATGTCCTCCGCCTCGCCAAGCCAGTAGTGCAGCGTCGCCGTCGTTATAGCGATGGTAGAGGCGTCGATGTCATTCTGCAATGCGTTCATTCCATCCGACTTCCGGTTGTCGAAATTCCCTCCATCGGCGCCGGCCTGTGTATCCGGCAGGCCGTCCGGTCCCACCCGGTAGGCCTTGTAAACAAATGAATCAGCCTGATCCGCGCGGTCGAGATTCTGGAGGAGCTTCGAAAGATTTGCATTAATAATGCGGCTTTTCTCAATGGCAGTCCCCTGCTTGCCGGCGGTCTGCAGCCCGAGATCGGCCGCGGTACTGGCACCGGCCGAGCCGGCGAGGGAAACGGCGCGCGCGACCAGTTGGTCGTAAAGAAGGTAGGCGACATTGGCGCCCACCCCGTTCATCGGCTGGCCCAAATCCTGGATGGCACGGTCGATGGCCGTGGCGCGAACGCGCTCAAAACCCAGCGACTCGGGTGATCCGGTGATGCTCATTTGGCTCAAGGCCGGTCCCGCCGATGGGCTGGTAAAAGCCATTTTTGCCATGATGGCGCCCAAATCCCTCACCGTCATCCCCACCCCGTAGACCAGGGACGGCAGGTGGAACACGGCGATGCCGATGATAAATTTCAAGGCGAGGGATGCCGCCAGCTCACCAAAGGCGGCTTGTTCGCGCATCGCATGGAGCCAGCTGGCACCGACCATCAAGGTCATGATCACGGTCATCAAGAGGCCGGCATAGGTGTTGCGAATGATATTGCCCAACTGCACCCCGATTTTTGCGAGCATCGGCCCGCCATTGGAGTCTTTGTAGTTGGCGATGTGCTGCTCCAGGACGTTGTTGGATGGATCGACGTTGCCCCGTTCCAGTTCGGCCAGCTCGATCTGGCCAAGCGCCGTTGATTGGTTGACCTGCGCCCATGCCACCGGGGCGCAGATTGTATATAGAAAAACAAAAAATATCGTTTTCATTTTTGTGCCCAGGCTGCATCGGACTCCTGGCGGAACAGGCGGTACTCGCGCATTTTCAGTTGGCCTTCCCGCTCCATGCTCTTCATGGAATTGGACTCTGCCGCTTCGTTGATCTGCAGGAGCCGGTTGTCGTAACCGAGATTGGCCAGGGAGTTGCCCAAGGCCGCGCACCGTTCGAGGGTAAGCGAAGATTGTCCCGCCGCCCGGGCCTGGGCCCGGAGCCGTGCAGAGTAGGCCTGGATCACCTGGTCGCGCTGGCGTTGTCTTTGCAGGTAATCCCGCAGGCGGTCACCCTCCGGGGTCTGCGGAAGGTTTTCCGCATAGCGGGATATTTCCTGCTGCATTTTTGCCGAGGCCGCAACTTGGTTTGGGACGTAGGCCGGCACGCCACTTCCATCGCCGATGGTTTTTTCCATGGCCTGCCAGGCCACAAATTTTTCCCGGGCGCTGCCGACCGAGGAATTTATCAGGTTTAGTTTGTTCAAATTCTGCACGTATTGCCCAGCCTCGTTTTCAATGCGCGAAACATCCTGCACCTGTCCCCCGGCCTGGATGATGACATAGTAATCCCACCAGTTGGCCCGCGAAGAGCCCGGCAAAATGGCAAGCAACGTCGCACCGAAGGCGGCTGTTTTTGGCGCGCTTATTTTCATTCGATGTTTCCCTGCTAGAGCGGTTTCGAGTCACCTTGGCCCATGGACACGCTCCTTGTCATTCCGAGAGCCTGAGCAAACCGCTGCACGGCTTGCGTAGAACAGGCCAATGAACTGTTTCGCGCGGCAGCGCGGGTGGAGCGCGACACTCCGTGCGCGCTTTGAGCGCGTCGGGACGACACGCTCCACCTTGGAAGGCTGAATCCGAACCGTAACTGCCATCGGTTCATTGGCAGCCGTGCGAAGAATCTCACCCGAGTAATCCCGTGAGATTCTTCGCTGCCGCTCAGAATGACAAAAAAGAGGGCTCATGTGACCATCAAAATCGAAAACGTTCTAATCGTCGTTGGCCCGTGCGGCGCGATCCACGTCCTCGCGGTCCATCTGTTGCTGCAAAAGCTGGTTTTGCGCATCGAGCTGCGCCGCCTGCGCCGAATTGCCCAGGGACTGCGCCTGCATCTGCTGCAACTGCATGTCCAAGCTGAGGGTATTCTGGTTGTTATTCAGCTTGGCCCGGTCGACAAGGGTGAGGTTTTGCTTCGCCTGGTCATCGAACTGTTGCCTTTGGGCCGCAAAGACAGCCGCTTGTTTGGCCTGCGTCCGGACCGACTCCAGCAGGTGCGACGTGAGCAATTGGCCGAGCGACAGGGCCAGGTTCATTTGATTTCTCGCCAGAAAATTTCCCGGCGTGGCGAGATAGTTCAGGAAAGCGCTTTCGTCCGGTGCCAATCCCGCCTTCCGTGTGATGTCGCCCATGGCCGCATGCGCCAATTGCGCCGCGAACAGGCTCGACGGATTGCCGATGGTATTTTGCCAGTTGGCCAGGGACAAGCCGAGGAAAGCGCTGCCCACACCCGCCGGGAACAAGGATTCCAGATTGGTGTTCTCCAGGCCGGGAACTCCCTTTAATACCGTTTGCAGGTCGCTGAGGTTAAAATTGGCCAATCCGGATGTGTTATTATCGCCCAGCACCGAATAAATTTCCTTGGCCGCCAAAAGCTGCTGGTTGTTTACGCCAAGCAATTGGCCGAGAAAAGTGATTTGATCATGGCCAATCGTCCTCAACGCGAGTTGCTGCAGGTAGGATTGAAGGTCAAAGGTCAGGACTCCATAGGCGTGAGCGTCCTGGACAGAGACGACCAGGATCACCATGGCAATAATGTGACGCAGCCTTTTCATGGAGGTTACCTCATCGGCTCGGTCAGTCCTTGGGTGGCGGCCGTGCGCGGACCGAGGCGCACGCCATCGACCACCCCTGCATTATAGCTCGTTTCTACCGGCGTTTGCGTGCCGGCCGCTCCGCCGGCGCCGCGTTTCTCAGTGGTTTTCTCCTCCCAGTATTGTTTGAGCATGTTGGCCCGCGCCTCGCGTGCACCCTCTTCATATCCCTCGTCATAGGCCTGCCTCTCATTGTCCGTGATGTACTTGTTGGTAAGCAGCCCAGCACCGAGTCCCACCACCGCACCCATGGGGCCGCCGATTTTTTTGTTGATCGAACTTCCAAGGAATGCGCCACCGGCCGTCTCACCGGCCAGCACGACGGCCTGACCGGGCGTGGGATAGGCGGTCGGTTGGCCGACAGGACTTGATGCACAGCCGGCCACCAGCCCGGCCAGGAGCGCGACGGCAAGAAGTGGGGGGACGGAGGGCTTCATGATTTGGGTGCAACTTTCCCGTGGGACACGCCCTGCGGATACGCCTGCGCAAATTCGCGGATGGCATCGTGGTAGGAGAGACCGCGATCACGGAGTTCCTGGAATGCAGTCTTGTCGCGGGGATTTGTCGTACCCAAGGCATACCCAAGCGGGGTTGGACGCTTGACGATGACGCTGGAGACGGTCTTCCCCTCCCCTAATTTTTGCCAAAGCAAGGCCTGGGAAAATTCACCCGGGATGCTCTGCAGGCGGGTGATGATGCCATGCTCGTGTTCTGAAAGGTTAAAAGTGTCGCGGATGAGATCCGCCGCCTGGCCAACGTCCTGACGGAGAACGACCAGATGCGTGGTGTTGTTCACGAATGCCGTTTTGGAGTTCGTCGAGAGCCATTCTTCCAAGCCTTG
Source organism: Opitutaceae bacterium (assembly GCA_035568935.1). Lineage (GTDB taxonomy): Bacteria > Verrucomicrobiota > Verrucomicrobiia > Opitutales > Opitutaceae > DASRHD01. The sequence goes on from DATMNP010000125.1 coordinate 17,136, forward strand.
CGACATGCCAACGACGGAGACGCCGAATTTTCTCATCTGCCGGTAGCAGGTCTCGATGTAGGCGGCCACCAGCGGATCGCGCAAAAAATCTGCGCATTCATCAAAGACCACAAATTTCAGGTCGTGCGGGTAGCGCGCTGCCAGCTGGGCAATGACCGAAAAGATGACGCCGAACATCACCGGGCAGACGAGCTTGTTCTCCTTGATCGCCGTGAGATCGAAAACCGTGAGCCAGTTGCCCGTGTCGAGCTGGTTTTTTCCGTCGAACATATTGGCGAAGCTTCCCGTGCCCACCCAGCGTGCCAGCCGCTGCGCAAGTTTTTCGCCGCGCGGATTTTCCTGAAGCAATGTTCGAAAATCGCCGAGCGTCACCTCCCGGACGCCTTGGGCCGCGCGGAAAAGCTGGACGATCGTCTGCTCGACCACGGCCATCTGTTCGGGTTCGAGCCGCTTTTCGTCCTGGCCGACGAGAATTCGCTCAACAAACCGGACCATCCCGTCGATTTCATCCGCATCGGGAAAGCGCTTTTCCAGGTCGGCGATGTAGAATGGATTAATTACCCGGCCGGTCTGTTTCAGGGTCATGTCGAAATAACCGCCGGGCGAGAGCGCTTCGCTGGTTTTCCGATACGACCCACCGATGTCGATGATCACAAAACGGGCCGGGTGGCGCAGGCGCGTCTGGGCGATGAGATCGTTCACGGCCATGCCCTTGCCCGAGCCCGAGGCCCCCAGAATCATGATGTTGGCGTTGCCGAAGCGACGATCTTCGTGCGGAAAGAAATTCACCAGGGTCTGCGAGGTGGTCTCGTAAATGGCGCCGATTCTCGCCGGGGTATCATCGGACAAGTGAAAATAGGTGCTCTGGCCACAGGCAGGCAACTGGGTCACGAGCTGGGAGGTGTTGAAGGCATTCAACCGGTGTTTGTCCTTGTCCCGCGTCCAGAAAGGCTGCGCCGCAATCAGGAAATCGATGCATGCATGGGTTTCGACGTCCAGGCGCATGCCATTTGCCTCCTCGGCGGCCTTCCTGACGGCCAGGACATTGCGATCCAGTTCCTCCCGCGTGTCTCCTCCCACCACAAACACCTGCTGGATCAGCCAGGTTTTTTCCGTGCCGGCACCCAGCTCGCACAATTCGCGCACGGCTTCCCCGTGGGCGACCACAAACTCGGGATCTTTTCTGGCGCGAGCCGCAAGTTCGGTGATGCGATCCCTGACCAGTTTCTTCCTCTTCTCGATGTCCGCGCGCCGGCAGGTGACAATGTACTTCGTCTTGAACAGGTGCCCGTGCAGCAGCAATCCCGCGAACTGGCTGAACCGGACGCTTTCCGGCGGCGTTCGCACCACACAAACTTTGATCAGCCGCCGGCCCAGCCGAATCTCACCCGAGTCCCGATCCCACTGGCATGGACCGGGCAGGTAGTGATCCGACAAAGGAAGGTCTTCGATCGGGCTAAACTTGCGCGGTCGCCCGCCGGAATCGCAGGCTTCGCCATGGTAGTAACTGAAGAGCAGTTCAAGGCATCCGTCTGGATCGAGAACCTGCGGCGAAAAACCCGCCTGATCCAAGTCGGCGTGCAGGCTGTCGGCATAATCGAAAAACTCTTGTTTCACCCGCTCCCACTCTGCTTCGGTGTAGCCAATTTCCACCTCCGCCGAGCCAAACAGATTTTTTAGCCTGGCCAGGGCGGATTTTTTCTCAGGGCGTTTAAAGTGATCGAGGGTGAAGGGATTTTTGCGGATCAAAGCGACATACCCCTCCATCCAACGAAGTTCGTTTTGCTGAAAGCGCCTGAGCAGGTCATTTTTCTGCTCCTTTCCATAGTCCGCCAAAATACCCTCGACCGGACGCGCCTCGGCGAGGCGCTTTTCCAGCCCGGTGGTTCGCTGGCCCCCGGAGAAGATCACCTGCATGTCGAAATCCTCGGGCAACACGTTGAGCATTTTCTTGAGCTGGTTGAAAAGCTGGCCGCTGCGGTCATGGCCCAGCGTGAAGAGGTAGGGAAAGGCACAGCGCCAACCCAGGCCAAAACTACCATCAACGTTCACGATAAGGTTGTCCTCAAAGGCAACGGTGGGAAGCAGCGGTGCCAGCAGGTCGCCAGAAAGGCGGTTGTTGCGCACCCATGGGCGCTCTTCAAAGAAAGCCGGCCCACTCATGGTTCCCTCCTCACCATCCGGCGCGGCCGGCCTCGTCCTGCATTAAAACACTCCGGCCGCATCAGGCTCTTGAAATAATGCCAGCCGTAGCCCGGTGGGCGGCCCATCCGAAAGACCAGGTTATGGGCAAACCAGAAAACAAAGCCGACGATGAGCAACGTGAGACCGAAGATTTGCGGGACAATGACCGTGCTGATGCACAGGCCAAAAAGATCCACCATGGTGAAATACTTGAAGTAGCGGATCGGCCGGTTGAGCTGCCGGCTATAGGGAAAGCTTTGGGTCATGGCAGGGTCGACAGTCGAGTGGGTACCTCCACGCGACGGAAATAGACAAACACGGGGATTTCGACGATGGCCTGCCGCCCGTCCGCCAGGATAAAACTCTCCCGAATGGGCAGCTTGAGCGCGCGGAGGCCAAATCCGTCCGGCGGTGCTGGCAGCAAGGTGGTGCCATCGTCCAAATCCGCGGGTTGAGTAATGTCTTCCAGCGGCGCCTGGGCCTGGCCCGCCTCCGGCATGAAAACCCAAACCGGAACACCATGCACCTCGGTTTTTCCACCGGCCGTGATTTCAACCGGAAATTTTTTGTCGAGCAGCCTCAACTCAAAGCCGGCGATGGGATCGAG
>DATMNP010000126.1:0-20419 GCA_035568935.1 Opitutaceae bacterium
CCCCGCCGGATTTCCGAGCCTGGGAACCGGATTTGCAGGCGGAAGACTTTTTTCACGCGGCAATGGATGAGGCCGGTGGCGAGGTCGACTTTCTCGGGGACTTCGATGCGATGAAGATCGACGATGGCGTGATAGCCGCGCTCGGAAAAGACATCGATCAGCATGGCGAGCGCCAGCGGGTCATCGAGCAGGAGGTCCTCGGTATTGACCAGCGCGAGGCCGGAAATGGCGTGGCGCAGCACGATGGGCATCAGTTTTTTGTCGATAAAGGTAACTACTCTTTGAAAAAGCTCGGTGTGGTCCAGTTCGTAGGCATCCAGCCGCTTGACCAATTCCTGCCGCGCATGGACGACGATTTCGCTGGCCACGGGCACGACGCGCAGGCGGTCGTGCGTCTGCGGGTCGAGCTCGAGGGTGCTTTGATACTGTGATTCCTGCAGGATGTTTTGCTCAACTTCCTCGATGGAGCCTTGTGCGTTGATGAAATGGTAGTGGAAGATTTCCTTCAGCGACTGGAGCGCGCCCCAGGTTTCTTCCTTGAAAACGCGGTAGCGGCGGCGCGCGAGTTCCTCATCGTAGTCGGTCGTGCGCTCTTCCCGCAGTTCGCCCATGCCGCTGCGGCGGACTTCCTCGTTGTGGGCGCGCACTTCGCGGCCGCGGTTGAGCTGGCGGGCGATGCTCGTTTTTTCATCCACGAAGAGCACCATGATGTGCACGGTGGGCTGGCGGAAATGAATGCCCACCGGCGTGCGGTAGTATTCGTGGCGAAGCCGGTGCATGCGGTCGATGAGCAGCTTGAGGCACTCGACCTGCACTTTCGTGCGGGGAAAGCCGTCGAGGATGACGCCGTCGCGAAACTCCGGTCGCAGCAGGCGGCGCAAAAGCAGTCCGACGACTTCGCGGTCGCCGACCATGCCGCCGGCATCCTTGATGCGCTTGGCTTCGGGGGTGTCGAGCAGGGCGCTGATGACGATGGGCGGGCAGGTGAGGCCGCGGGCCCGGGCGATGAAGGCGGTGTTGGTGCCTTTGCCGGCGCCGGGCGCACCGCCGAGCAGGATGATTTCCTTGGGGAAACGCAGGTTTTCCCGGCCAACGTCCGCTTCAAGTTCCTGCCAGACGGCCTGGAAGATGAGCTGGGCGTCCTTGATCTCAAGGTCTGGCAGGCGGGCGCTGTTGGCGGGCGCCGGAGCGGGCGCGGCTGGCTTGGTGGAGGCGGGTGGTGTCATGCGCGTCGGGGAAACGACGGCCAACATGACGGATTTTCCGGGAGATTCGATCAAAGAAATGAGAACCTTTTGACTGCCCCTGGCGACGGTTGAGCCGTCTCGACCGTTGCCTATTTTTCCGGCACGGGCGGCCCGGCGAGCTTGTTGATGATGGGCGCGAGGCGGTTCAGGCCGAGGCTGGGCGGCGGGGTGGAATCGATGAGGGCCAGGAACCTTTCGCGGCGTTCAAGCAGCAGTTGGCGCACCGCGGCCCTTTGCCGGTCGTCGAGCTGCAGCGCGGTGGCCAGATGGTCGAGCGTGAGCGGCACGACGATGGCCGAGGTCATGCCCTCGATGGGCTCGGCAAAAAAGGGAAGCTTGAGCACACTGCCGCCCGAGGGCGACGACTCGACGGTTGGCAGCAAGGAATTGGCGCGCTCGGCCCGGCGTTGTTCATAGTGCCGGTGCATTTTTTCAAATTCCTTGCGCTGGGCGGGCGTGAGCTCGGCGTCGATCTTCTGGTGGAGGTCGTGGTTGATCGCATCGAGTTTTTTGTGGAAGGCGTCGATCTCGGGCTTGATGCGCTCGATCTCGGCGTTGATTTGCGCAAGGGTTGAAGCGTCGTTGAGCGGCAGCCGGACATCCACGTTGCGATCCCTGATTTCGCCCAGCAGGCTGACGGGCGGTGCGAGCAGGGGACAGTGCTGCTGCGTCCAGACGCTCGCCCCAAAGCCGGCGGCAAAAACGAGAACCGTGAGTGTGGCGATGAGGAGGCGCAGTTTCATGGGATGGCCGCATACGAGTCGGCTTGGGCGGAAACTTGGCGCCAGTCCGCCAGGGCGACCTGGTTGATCTGCCGGGTTTTGTGGGAATGGACGAGCACGACAAGCAGGACACACGCGGCGGCGGTGCCGGCGGCAATGATAAACCGGTCGGCAACATCGCGGACGGAAAAGTTTTGCAGGCGCAGGGTGCGGAGCACGCGGTCGGCGAAATCGGGCGGCAGTTGTTCGCTGGCGCGGGAGCGGAGCGCGGGCCAGGCCTCGGAAAAATCAGGTGTCGTGTTCATAAATTTGGCGGAGTTGTTCGCGGGCGCGGTGCAGGCGGGCTTTGATGGCGGAGACAGTGGTGTGGGTGATGGCGGCCATCTCGACCTGGCTGCGGCCTTCCTGGGCGAGCGCGATGAGCACGCGGTCTTTGGGTTTCAATTGTTGCAGGGCGTGGCGGAGCGCATCGAGCTCGGCCGAGTCGACGGGAGCGTTGGTTTCGGCGATGGTTTCTTCGTGTTCAGTTTCGATGGGCGTGAAAAAGCGGCGCCATTTCTCCCGGCGCAGGTGGTCGATGCAACTGTTGCGGGCCAGGCGGAAGAGCCAGGCTTCGAAGCGCTCGGGATCATCGAGCCGGTTGAGGGCGCGAAACATTTTGATGAAAATGATCTGGGTGAGATCCTCGACGGTGTCGCTGCGGCCCGTGATCGCATAGGCAAAACCCGCCATCCGCTGCTGGTAGCGGCCGATGAGCTCGCGCTGGGCGGCATCGCGGCCTCGTTGTGCCTCGCGCACGAGATCGGCCAACGCCGTCGAGTCGGTGATGTCCATACTTTAAGCATTGCTTGTGATTGGCCTGACGCGAATTGTCGCGCGAAAGTTGCGGGAAATCGGCAATTTCCATGACGGCGGCAAGGCGTGCAAAGTGCCGTGCCGGGCGTGGGCAGCGGCTGCAAGTTGCAGGATCGTTACCCGATGAAAATCCTCGTAGTAGGCTCTAACTCATTGCAGACAAATGGCTTGTTTGGCAGTCAGCAGGGTTGGCATGGCATGGGCAGTAAAAAGGGCAGAACTCCTTTCATGATTACCTGGGTCATCACCTTTTTACTGCTCGCGGTTGTTTTCAGCGTGGTGGGATTTTTCGGAACTGACCCGGGGTTTGTGGGTCAGTCGGCATGTATCCTTGCAGCCGGCTTTTTTGTTTTTGCGCTGATAATTTTATTTCGAAACCACAAACATCACCGAATCCATTGAGTGCGAGTCCTTGTTTTCAGGGCGATTTTTTTTGAATTCCCGGGGCGAGAGCTTCGGGATTGTTAGTTGAAGCTGGACCTGGCGGGGCTGCCTTAGGTGGCCCCGCCTCGGCTTTTCTAGTTGGCCTGCATTGAACAAGAGTTAGCTTAGACGAACATTATGCGTGTCCTCATCGTCGATGACGAACTGGGTATTCGCAAAACCACCGCCATCGCTGTTGAAACGATGGGTTACGAGGTGGTGAGCGTACCGGGGGGCGTCCGTGCGTTGAAAACGCTCGAGACGGAGTCCTTCGATGTTTGCTTTCTGGATCTCAACCTCGGCGCCGAGGATGGCCTCGAAGTGCTCGATAAGCTGCTCAAGGCCGCGCCCGACATGGCGGTCGTGATGTTCACCGCCTACGCCACCATCAGCGCGGCGGTCGAGGCGATGCGCAAAGGTGCGTTCGATTTCATCCCCAAGCCTTTCACGCCCGACCAAATCCGCCAGGTGCTCGGAAAAATTGCCAAGACCCGCTCGCTCGAGCGACGGGTGAAGCAGCTCGAAACCCAGCTCGCCGACGAATCGCCCGAGATCGACCTCAGCTCGGCTGAAGTCGCGCTGCAGAAGACGCTCTCCATCGCCTTCAAGGCCGCGGAAACACCCGCCACCATTCTCATCCTCGGCCCGAGCGGCACCGGCAAAAGCATCCTCGCGCGTGAAATCCACCGCCGCGGCGCGCAGCGCGACGCACCCTTTGTCACGGTTAATTGCCCCTCGCTCTCTCGCGAACTGCTCGAAAGTGAACTCTTCGGCCACGTCAAAGGTTCGTTTACCGGCGCCGTCGTCGATACCGTCGGGAAAGTCGCCGCCGCCGAGGGCGGCACGCTCTTCCTTGATGAAATCGGCGAAATGCCGCTGGAGATCCAACCCAAACTCCTGCGTCTCTTGCAGGAGCGCGAATACGAGCGCGTCGGTGAAGCCAGGCCCCGCAAGGCCACCGTGCGCGTCATTGCCGCCACCAACCGCAACCTGGCGGAGGAAGTCAAGGCGGCCCATTTTCGCGAAGACCTTTTCTATCGGCTCAATGTCATCAACGTGGCGTTGCCCGGCCTCAAGGACCGTCCGGCCGATTTGCTGCGGCTGGCCGACAATTACTTGAAGTTTTTTGCCGGCCGCATGGGCAAGAAAACCACCGGCTTTTCGCCGCAAGTGCGCGACGCCTTCGCCGCCTACGGCTGGCCCGGCAACCTGCGCGAGCTGCGCAACGTTGTCGAGCGGGCGGTCATCCTCGCGGGCGGCACCACGATCGAGCTGGCCGATCTCCCGGATGATTTCATGCGCACCTCGCCCGACTCCGCCATCGCCGTTGGGGCAAGGGTGACGGTCAGCGAGCTGGAGGCCGAGCATGTCCGCCGCGTCATCGGCCTGGCCAAAAACCTCGACGAGGCTGCGCGGATCCTCGGCATCGACCCGGCCACACTTTATCGCAAGCGGCAAAAACTCGGGTTGCTGTGATGCTCCATGCTTCGCACCCGCCTTTACCTCGGCCTGCTGCCACTCCTGCTCCTCTCCATCGCGGTCGGCTTCTGCGCAATTTACACCTGCAACGAGCTCGCGCGCGCCATTGAGCACGAGTTGTTTCCCAGCTATGACGCCCTGCGCGCGTGCTATGACATGCGCGAGGCCGCCACCCTGATGGACGGCGCCCTCGCCACTGCCCAGCACGGCGATGCCCTCGCCGCGCGCGGCGCCTATACCAAGCAGCGCGAACGTTTTGAAAAGTCCTTTCACGAACAAGAGCTCGCTTCCGCCGGCACATCGCGCGTCCCGCTTATTCAGAAACTCGATGCGGCCTACGGCAAATTTGCCGCGCAGGGCAACAAGCTCCTGACCGAAGGCACCGTCTCGCCGCTCGCCAGCTTTCGCGAAACTGAAGCGGCGCTTTTTGACACGCTCCAGGCCCTTGAGGCGATCACCCAGCGCGACTTTGCCGAGCTTCAGCGGGCCGAGGGCCAGGCTGCGCGTCTGGCGCAATACAGCAGGGATTTTCTCTACGCCGCCATGGTCGGGGCGATCCTGCTTTCGGTGTTTTTGTCCTACCGCCTCGCGCGCTCGTTCTTGCTTCCGATCCAGGCCCTCAAGGATTCTGCGGTCGCACTCGGCGAAGGCCGGCTCGACCACGATGTGCCCGTGAGTTCCGACGACGAACTCGGGGAACTGGCCGGCGCCTTCAACGCCATGGTCGCCAAGCTTCGCCTCTACCGCCAGGCCACCACGGAAAAAATGCTCCTCACCCAGCGTACGATGGAAGCCACGCTCATCTCCGTGCCCGATCCGGTTTTCGTCGTCTCGCGCATGGGCGGGCATGAGCTGCGCAATCCCGCGGCGGACGCACTCGCCCAGTCGCCCGATTTTGGCGCCGGGTTTCCTTCCGCGCTGGCTGAGCCGCTCCAGCGGGTGCTCGCCACCGGCATCCACTACCTGCCCACGGGCTATGAGCATACCGTCATGCTTCGCGTGGGCCGTGAGACCAAACATTTTCTTCCGCGCATTCTCGCCATCGGCGATGCCCTGACGGGGTTTGGCGGCGCGGCACTCCTGTTGCACGACGTCACCAAGTTTCGCCTGCTCGATGATGCCAAGAGCAACCTCGTCGGCACGGTCAGCCACGAGTTGAAAACACCGCTCACCAGCCTGCGCCTGGCCATCTATCTGCTCCTCGAGAAAAATGAAAACCTGGGCCAGCTCACCGCCGCGCAACGCGAACTGGTCGAGACCGCGCGGGACGATTCCGATCGCCTGCTCCAAATCCTCAACGACCTGCTCGACCTCAACCGCCTGGAAAGCGGTGTCGCGCAGCTTCACCTCGCCCGCCGGCCGGTTGCGGCCCTGCTCGCCGACGCCGCCCGCGAGATGCGTGCCATCGTCGATGCCGCCAGTCAGGCGATCGACGTGAATATTGCGCCCAAGATCGATTCGGTGGACGTCGATTCCGACCGCATCCGCCACGTCTTCATAAATCTTCTGAGCAACGCCTCAAAACATTCGCCCGCCGGCGGGGTCATCACGCTCTACGCCGAGCCGGCCCCCGACAATTTCGTGCGCTTCGGCGTGCGCGATCGCGGTCCGGGCATCTCGGCTGAAAACCTGCCTTTCATCTTCGAAAAATTCTATCGCGTATCCGGCCAGGCAAAAAAGGGCGCCGGCCTGGGCCTGACCATTGCCCGCGAAATCGTGCTGACCCATGGCGGTTCCATCGCCTGCACCAGCCGCCCCAATGAAGGCAGCGATTTTTATTTCTTGCTGCCAAAGGACGCCGCCCAAGCCCACCCGGCGACGGTCGATAGCGCACAGTAAAAAATACCATGAATAAAATCATTGCCCTGATCCTCATCATTGTCGGTGCCGGCCTCATCTGGCACGGCTTGCAAGTTCGCGATTCGCTCAAAGGCAAGGCCCAACAGGTTAGCTCCGATGTCCAGAAGACCTGGAACGGTGAGGTAAAAATCACCGATGCCACTTGGCTTATGATTGGTGGTGGCGTGCTCGTCGTCGCCGGCGCAGCCAGGGCGTTAAAAAAGTAATGCTCATTACGGTCTGGGTTCAGGTTTTTAGGGCGCGACCGCCGAGGTTTTCCAAAAATATTGTGGCGAAGCTGCGCGTCAACCGACGCGGCTCGGCAGCGAGGCGAGGGTTTCGCGCAGGATGGCGAGAAATTGCTCGGCGCCCCGGCTTTGGTAACGCTGGAGGTGGCGCAGCACGCCGATCTCTCGCTTGGGTGCATGGCCGGCGAGATCCCGGTAGGTGAGCGATTCCGCGTCTTCGGGCGAGCGAGCCATCAGCGGCAGGATCGAAATGCCTGCGCCGAGCGCGACGATCGCCTTGACCGTGGCGATTTGGGCGCACCGGTGGCCGATGTGGGGTTCGAAATCATTGTCGCCGCAAAAACGCTGGATTTGTTGTGCGAGGCTGCTGCCGTCTCCCGGCAGGACGAAAATTTCGTCCACCAGGTCCATTGGCGTGACGCGCGGTTTGGTGGCGAGCCGATGGTCTTTTCCGACGACCAGCAACAGTGGCTCGCTGAACATCGGTTCGATGTGAAGGCGCCGGTCGCTCATCGGCATCGACATGATTACCAGGTCGAGCTCGCCCTCCACGACCGCACGCGCAAGTGGGTTGCGAAAATTCTCCTGGGTCTGCACTTGCAGGTTGGGATGCGCCTCCCGGCAGCGGGCGAGCAGCCGCGGAAGAAGGTAGGGCGCGATGGTCGGCGTCGCCCCCACTGTGATGCGTCGCAGGGCATGGGGATCATCGCGCAGTTCGCGCAGCGTGCCGTCCACCTCGCTAAGAATGCGGCGCGCGCGCTCCAAGAAGACCGCACCCACTTCCGTGGGCACCGCTCGCCGGCCAAGCCGGTGGAATAGCTTGTGGCCAAGTTCGCGCTCAAGTTTTATAATTTGCTGGCTTAGAGATGGTTGGCTTATGTGATTGCGTTCAGATGCACGAGTAAAGCTGCCCGTTTCGGCCACGGCCACAAGGTAGCGTAGTTGATGCAGTTCCATAGGTTAAAACTATGACAACGATAGTAACAAATAATTTTAATAATAGCAAATCGGGGCTATCATGATGTCGGCCGGATTTTCCGGCCATTAAACTGAACCAGAAAATAAACATGAAATACACAACCCTCGTTGGGTTCCAACTCGCGGCGGTACTCGCCGGAGTGGCCTTGATGCTCCTTGGCATCGTGGCGCGTGCTCATGCCGATGCATTCATCGGCAGCGGCTCCGTGCTCGCGTTGCTGGCGCTTGTGGCCTCCGACTACCGGACGGGTTGGCGTCGGGCTTTAGGCAAATAACAGCCTAAGGAACGAACTGCGAGAGGCCGGGGCGCAAGCCCCGGCCTCTTTCATTTTCAGCAGTTGGTAGTTAGTAATTAGTAGTTGGTTGTTCGTCGTTCAGTGCTCACTTGGACGTTGGATGTTCGACGTTGGGAGTTGGGCGTTCGCGGAGCGCCACGAGCGTCGCTCCCCAGCTGCCGCTGGTTTCGTCGCCAAGGTGGAAGCTATGCACGAGGGGTGAGCGCCGCAGGAGGGCGTGCACCGTTTCGCGCAGCGCGCCGGTGCCTTTACCGTGCACGATGCGGACGGAAAAAATTCCGCGCATCTGGCACTCGGCGAGATAGGCGGGGATCAGCGTGCCGACGTCGCCGGGGCGAAAGGTGTGCAGGTCGAGTTCGCCGGTGATGGGCAGCGGAACGGGCGGTTCATCGGCGCTCATCGATTTTTCTAGTCCAAGTCCATCATTCTCGATCCATCGATAGAATATGAGAACGAGGATGATTACGAGAATGTGGTCAATTTTCGCCGTGTTCGAAGTCGGCATGCTCCGCCGGCGCGGCCGTTTTCGTCAAGGGTGGATTCGTCGGTCCCTGGACGGGGCCGGTTTTCATCGCGGGCTTGGGCGGTTCTTCCATGGCGCGCTTGAACTCTTCCTCGATGCCGGCGGTGGCTTTCTTGAATTCGCGGATCGCTTTGCCGAGGCCGCGGGCGAAAACGGGCAATTTTTCCCCGCCAAAAAAAATCAGCACCACGACCATGATCACCAAAATTTCAGTGCCGCCGAAGTCGAAAAGGCCGGCGAGGTATAATGCTGGGGAGGTCATGGCGGAAATAGATTCTCCATCACGCGAGCCTTGGCAACTCGGGAGTGCAGTTCGGCCAAAAACTGCAGATGCTCCGTATAGCCGCGGAGGAGGAGAATTTTTCCGCGGATGGCGCGGATATCGCAGATGTGACAGCCAATCCGGAACCTAGCCGAAAACAATCCATGAGGATTTCTTTCCCCTGCGGGGTATCAATGCCTGAGGTCGTGAACTTATGCGCGTAAATCCGCGATATCCGCGGGAAAAATGATCACTGGACGCGCACTTCGACGAGGAAGGTTTGCGTGCCGCCGGGCGGGACATGGTGCAGGCCAACCTTGTGCCCGGGGGCATTGGCCGGCCCCATCCACGGCTCGACGCAGTAGAACGGCGAGGCGTCTTCAGCCGTCCAGGTTACGATCGGGGCATCGGGCGCGGGCACGCGATCGACGCCGTGGCGGATGGTGATCCGGCTGGGGCCCTTTTTCTCGCCGAAAACGACTTCGTTGCTGCGCAGGCCGGTGTGGATGCAGTCGACCAGGTCTTTATTGGCAAAACTTTCCTCGGCGGCGAGGCGCGGGCCGGGCCCGAGCTGCCCGTTGGTGAAATCCTGGCGATAGGTCTTTGTCGCGGGGATGCGGATGGAGTAGTCGCTGCGCGCAAGGCCTTCGCTCCACGGCAGGGTGAAATAAAAATGGTGCCCCGCGCTCCATGGCAACGGCACGGTGCCGAGATTCTTCAGGGTGAGCTCGCAAAAAAGGCCAAGCGGCTCAAAGCGGTAGGCCACGGTGAACTCATAGTCGAACGGGTAGCACTCGCGGGCCTCCGCGCCGGGCACAAAGAGCGCGGTGAAACCGCGTTCGTTGGCATGGGTGACCTTGAACTCGCCCTGCCGCGCGATGCCGTGCAGCGGCATTGGCCGGCGGATGCCATCGGCTCCGCGCCAGAAAAGCATCTCGCCGTTGTCGAAACAGCGGCCATTAAAGGGAAACAGGATCGGGTTGCCGCCGCGCACGGTGTGGAATCCGTCGAGCGTGGCGAGCTCGGGCCAGTAGATCACGTCGCGCACGGAACCGTCGCCGAGGGCGATGTTCCAGTTCATCAGTCGCGCGCCAAGTTCGGGCCGCACCAGGAAGGTCGAAGGGCCGACCTGCCAGCGCGTGAGCTTGGTGCCAAGGTATGAAATTTTTTCCATGAGCTTTCTAAAAAACAGGACAAAGTGCGTTGCGCAAAGACTTTTGCAATGCGGCATGAAAATTAATGTTTGGAAACAAAGGCCGGCATTGTAATGCCCGCGGGTTGGTCGGCGCTTGCTAGTGGCGGGGCTGGCTCTAAGAATGTCCTTTGCATGCCCCGGTCATTTTCCAGATTTCTCCTCGCGGCTTTTGCCGCAATCCTGGTGGCCATGGCTGCGCGGGCCGGCGCCGCGGCCGATGCCCATGCGGATACCCCGGCGGCCGCAACCCCGGCCAAAGTGGCCGTGGTGTTTGTGATTCCGGTGAAGGGCGAAATTGCCGACCCGATCCTCTACATTTTGCGCCGAGGATTGAAGGATGCCATCGCGCAAAAAGCCGACCTCGTCGTGCTCGACATCGATACGCTGGGCGGATCGGCCGCCACGGCGATCGACATGATGGACGCGCTGGACAAATACCCGGGTGCCACTTTGACCTATGTGAATAACAAAGCGATGTCGGCGGGTGCCTTCATCTCGGCGGCGACGCAGGAAATATGGTTTGTGCCCAAGGGCGTGATCGGTGCGGCGGCGGTGGTGTCGGGAACGGGGGAGGACATCCAGGAAACCATGCGGTTGAAATGGACCAGTTTTTTGCGTGGGAAAACCCGGGCGGCCTCGGAAGGCAAGGGTTACCGCGGCGATGTGCTGGCGGCAATGATCGACAAGGATTTTGAACTGAAAATTGGCGACAAGGTGATCAAGCCGGCGGGCGGGCTGCTCACGCTTACGGATGAGGATGCAATGAAGACATACGGCTCTCCGCCGCAGCCACTGCTGGGCGCAGGGATCGCAAAAAACCTCGATGACTTGCTCGCAAAAAAATTCGGTGCGGGTGGTTGCGTCGTGACCCGGCTGGAAGTCACCTGGTCGGAGCAACTCGCCGTGTGGCTCAACGCACTCTCGCCCGTGCTCATCGGGCTGGGGTTGCTGGCGTTTTTTCTCGAGGTCAAGCTGCCGAGTCATGGGGCATTAGCCTTCGCGGGCGCGGTATTGCTCGGCCTGGTTTTCCTCGGGCACTACGTGGCCGGATTTTCCGGGCATGAGCCGATCCTGGTGTTTGCCCTCGGATTAATCCTGGTGGCGCTGGAACTGGCCTTTTTTCACAGCGCGGGATTTCTCGGCCTGGTCGGCCTTTTTATGATGCTGGGTTCGCTCGTGTGGGCGTTGGCGGATATCTGGCCGGGTGGGCCGGCGCATTGGGGCGCGGCGCTGGCCAAGCCGCTGGATCAAGTTGGTCTTGGTGTGCTCATCGCGATGGTGCTGGGCGTGGCGCTGGCGAAGTTTCTGCCGGACAGCTGGTTTTTCGACAAACTCACCGTGCGCTCGACCGTCAGCTCGACGAGCCAGCCCCTGCCGGCCGAAGCCGCCGCCGTGGTCGGCAAGCCCGCCGAGGCCGCGACTGCGCTCGCGCCGAGCGGCTATGTCATGGTTGAAGGCCGCCGCTACGAGGCGTTTTGCGAAACCGGCTTCGTGGAAAAAGGCGTGGCGCTGCGCGTCGTGGGCGTCGATAATTTTCGTCTGATCGTCACCAAACCCTAAATCCTTATGCCCACCTCCGACATTATCGTCTATGTTGTCTATGCTGTAATCGGCCTCGCGGTCCTTATTTTCGGGAGCATTTTCCTCATGTTTATCAGCACATGGGTGAAAGCGCGGCTCAATGGCGCGCCGGTCAGCCTGCTCAATCTTCTCGGGATGCGCCTTGGCGGCGTGCCTTACGACCTCGTGGTCCAAGCCCGGATCAATTCGGTCAAAGCGGGCATTCCGCTGACGACAGACCAGATCTCAGCGCATTATCTGGCCGGCGGCAATGTCGTGCCGACGATCCAGGCGCTCATTGCGGCGCAAAAGGCCGGCCTCAAGCTCGATTGGGACCATGCCTGTGCCATCGACCTGGCGACAAAAGGCTCCGAAAAATCCGTCATCGAGGCCGTGCGCACTTCCGTCGACCCGAAGGTGATCGATTGTCCGAATCCGGCCAGCGGGCGCACGACGATCGACGGCGTGGCCAAGGACGGCATCCAGGTGAAGGTGAAGGCGCGCGTGACCGTGCGCACGCACCTCGAGCGCTTTGTCGGCGGCGCGAAAGAGGAGACGATCATCGCGCGCGTGGGCGAGGGCATTGTCTCCACCATTGGCTCGGCGGAGAGCTACAAGAAAGTGCTCGAGTCGCCGGACAGCATTTCCAAGACGGTGCTCGCGCGCGGCCTCGATGTCGGCTCGGCCTTCGAGATTTTGTCCATCGACATTGCCGACGTGGACGTGGGTGAAAATGTCGGCGCCAAATTGCAGCAAGCGCAGGCCGAGGCGAACAAGAGCATCGCGCAGGCGCAGGCCGAGATCCGCCGCGCAGCGGCGGTGGCGGTCGAGCAGGAGATGAAGGCGCGCGTGCAGGAGATGCAGGCCAAGGTTGTCGAGGCGCAGGCCCAGGTGCCGCTCGCCATGGCCGAGGCCTTCCGCAGCGGCCGGCTTGGCGTGATGGACTATTATAAAATGCAAAACATCCAGGCCGACACGTCCATGCGGTCGAGCATCGCCAATCCCGAAGAGAAAAAGTGAGGCGTTATGATCTGGCTGCTCAACCATCCGCTGATCCTGTTCGTTGTCGCCGTTGCGGTGGCAAATTTCGTGCAGAAAATAAAAAAGGCGGGCACGCAGCAGGAGGCGCGCCGAGTCCTTGACTCCGACTCGGCGGAGCGTGAGCGCACCCGCCGCGTGCAGGAAGAAATCCGCCGCAAGATCGCCGAGCGTGCAGGCCGCCTGCCGGCGAGCCCGCCGCCCGTTTCCCCGTCGCCGGCGGCTGGGCCGGCGGCAGAGCCGCCCGCCAGGAATATTTTCCAGGAGCTGGCGCGGCAGATGGCGGAAGCCAAAAAGATGGCTGAGATGCAGGAACGTGCGCGGGCCGCATCCGAGGCCCAGGTGCAGCAGCGGATGGAAGACGAACAGAAATCCAGGGAGCGGGCCGAGGCCCAACATTTGCTGGATGTCCAGCGCACACTGCAGGGACAGCAGCGGACGGAGGCGAAGGCGGTGGCTTATCGCGGTGGGGCCGATCCAAAAACGACGGTCGTAACCGCGCGCGATAAACTACTGGCGGATCTGCGCGAGCCGGACAGCCTGCGCCGCGCATGGATGTTGCGCGAAATCCTCGGCGAGCCGGTCGGGCTGCGGTGAAGGGGAGCTGTGGTGGAGCGCGTCGTCTATACAGTCCCTGACGCGCTCCACCTTTCCCGATTATCTCTTACTCGATGCGGGCGCGGTCGTAGCCGGTCGAGGGCATGCCGTAGATCCGGCCATTAATTTCGATCTGCAAATTTTTGCCCGCGGTGTAGGTGATGAAAATTGCCCCTCGCTTGGTGATGGGGATGCGATCGCCGGTCGCGAGGGTTCCGCGGTAAATAATTTTGCCGTCGATTTCCTGCTTCACCTGCACATCGACGGGCCCGAGCGCGGTGAGCATGATGGTTTGTTCGGGGATCGCCTGTGGCGCGGCGGTGATCTCGCCGGTCACAACGGTGGCCTGGCTTTTTTTTGCACTGGTGAAGAAAAACTCTTTCACGCCCCAACCGAGAAACATGAGAAGGAACGCGGCAACGATGATGATGACGGCAAATTTTAGAATGACATCGAGCGGTATGCTGGTGCTCGGCATGTTGTTGCGAAAAGGCTGGGGCATGCGGCGCAGCGGCTGCAGCTGCGGCTGCGGCTGCTCGGGCGCGGCGGCTTCCTCGGCCGGTGCCGGCTTCCCCTCGCTCGCAGTGGCCGAGGGACCGGAGGCGACCGACAAATCCATGCGTCCGTAGATTTCGCGGCTGGGCATGCGGGGCCCGGAGCGCGCGGCAGGATGGCCAAGCGCCGTGAAATCGGCGGTGATTTTGTCCACCGAAAGCTTCAGGAAACCTGCGTAGGTGCGGAGAAAGCCGCGCACATAGATTTCGGGCAGGTTGATGTCGTACTGGTTGCCCTCGAATTTAAGCAGATAGTCGCCGCGGATTTTGGTGGCCTCCGCGGCTTCGCGCAGGGAGATGCCTTTGCGCTTGCGCGCTTCCTCGAGGCGTTCGCCAATGGTCTGCATGACAGTTCAGTTAGGGTATTTGGTGATGGAGTGGAAGCAGGAACTGCACGAAAGGTTCAAGGTTCCATGTTCAACGTTCAGAGTTTTGTCTGCTCAACCTTGAACTTTGAACGTTGAACATGGAACCTCAAATCTTGTCCAAATCGGCCAAAATTTCGCGGGGGTTGGAGCCGTTTTCGGGGCCGACGATACCTTTTTCTTCCATGATTTCCATGATGCGGGCGGCACGGTTGTAGCCGATGCGCAGGCGGCGCTGCAGCATGGAGGTGGAGGCGCGGCGGGTGGTCTTGAGGACGTCGACGGCCTGTTTGAAGAGTTCGTCGTCGTTGCCAAGGTCGCCATCGGCAACGTCGGCCTCGGCTTCCTCGGCCTCGGGGTCGCGGTCGATCTCGACCTGCACGGCCTGGGCGTATTGCGGCGGGCCGTTTTTCTTCATGAATTCGACGATGCTGGTGATTTCCTCGTCGGAAACATAGGCTCCCTGCGCGCGGACCAGGCGCGAAGAGCCGGGTGGCGAGAAGAGCATGTCGCCGCGGCCGATGAGGGTGTCGGCGCCCTTGGTGTCAATGATGGTGCGCGAATCCACTTGCGAGGCGACTTGGAAGGCGATGCGCGAGGGGAGGTTGGCCTTGATGATGCCGGTGATGACGTTGACCGAGGGGCGCTGGGTGGCGATGATGATGTGGATGCCGGCGGCGCGGGCGAGCTGGGCGAGGCGGGCGATACTCGACTCGATCTCGGCGGGTGCGGTCGCCATGAGGTCAGCGAGTTCGTCCACGATTGCGATGATATAGGGCAGCCGGTCGGGGATTTCGATGTCGTCTGGGGTGACGCCGGCAAGCTGTTGTTGGGTGTCGGCCGATGGCGTGGCGGGCCCGGCGGTTTTTTTGCGCGAGTTGAAGCTGCTGACGTTGCGCACGCCGACCTTGGCAAAAATCTGGTAGCGCTGTTCCATCTCACGCAGGAGCCACTTGAGCGCAGCCGGGACTTTCTTCGTCGCAGTGACGACCGGGATGAGCATGTGCGGGAGCGTGTTGAAAATTTGCAGCTCGACGATTTTTGGATCCACCATGAGCAGGCGCACGTCCTTGGGTGTCTTGCTGTAGAGGATGGAGGAGATGATGGCGTTGAGGCAGACGCTTTTGCCCGAGCCGGTGGCACCGGCGATGAGCAGATGCGGCATTTTTGTGAGATCGGAGACGAGCGGCTTGCCGGAGACGTCGCGGCCGAGGGCGATGGGCAACTCGGCCTTGGCGTTGACCCAGTCTTCGCTTTCAAGGATTTCGCGCAGGCCGACCGGGGTGGGCGTCTGGTTCGGGACTTCGACGCCGACGGCGGCCTTGCCGGGGATGGGAGCGAGGATGCGCACGGACTGCGCGCGCATGCCGAGGGCGATGTTTTTATCGAGGCTGGCAATTTTCTCGACGCGCACGCCGGCGGCGGGAACCAATTCGTAGCGGGTAATGACGGGGCCGACGTGAATTTCCCCGAGGGTAACGTCGACGCCAAACTCGGCGAGGATGCGCAGGAGGTTCTCGGCATTGCGGGTGTGTTCCTCCTCGCTGTTGGCGGCGGTGGGCTTGGCCTCTTCCTTGAGGAGGGAAAGCGGCGGAAACCGGTAATTGTCGTCCGCCCGCAGGGGAATGGTGGATTTGGCTTTTTTGGGCTCCTCGGGTTTGACAATGTTGAGGGCGATCTTGCCGCCGGGTGTGACCGGCTTGGTTTTTTCTTCTTTTTCAGGGGGCGCTTCGGCCGGCTTGGGAGCTTCGAGCTTGGCCGTGGGTTTTGCCTCTGGCGCGGGCGGCTCGGCGGGCTTGGTTTCCGCGGCGGGCGGGGGTGTCGGAAGAGGTGGATTGCTCGGGCCGGTGCGGGGAGCGAAAGGCGGGTTGGTCTGGCCGGTGCGCGGAAGGGTGAGCTTTTTCGGCATGGGTGCCGCCGCCGCCGCGGGTTTGACCTCGAGGCCGAGGCTTTTTTCCTTGGCGCGGGCTTCCTTGGCGATGCGTTTGGCTTCCGCGCGTTCGGCGCGATGCTTGGAATGATCTTCCCGCCATTCATTAAAAGAGGCGACGGTGCGTTCGATTTCTCCCGCGACGTCGCGGGTGAAGATAAACAGCATGCAAAGCCCGTAAATGGTCGCGAGCAGCAGGCCCGATCCGAAGACGCCCCAGAATCCTTCTAGCATGTCATAAACGGTCCGGCCAATCCTGCCTCCGGGGCCATAGGTGAAATATCTGGGATTGGCGAGAAAGGAGGTCTGCATCGAGGCAAGTCCCGAGAGCGTCACAATGCACAAGATCATGGCGAAAATACGCGAGACGACCAGCCGCCGCGAAGAGCGAAGCGAAAGGTAAGCTGCCCAGAAAAAAAACACCGGGATCAAAAACGTGCTTACGCCGATGATATGCAGCGACAACCAGCTGAACTCGGCCCCAAACCTGCCGACGAGATTTGTGTTGGTCGGGTTGGTGGTCGCATGTGAGCTCTGGTTTGGACGGAAATCCAGCAGTGCGACGGTGAGCAGCACGGCGAATAAAAAACAAGCCGCACCGAGCAGCCAGCGGGGCCGGTGGCGCGGCCCGGCGAAAGCTGAGACATTCTTTGGGTTTGAACTTGCGGGCTTGCGCATTTGAAATGGCCTGAGAAAGGCCATCTAGATTCCAAGCCAACGATTTCTACGGTCAAACGTAATCGGCCCTGAGAAAATTTTCACAAATCTCTGAGATTTCAAATATGCACGAACTGCTTCGTTTTCAACCGGTTTACTTCGATCGTGTCTGGGGTGGGCGCGTGCTCGAGACCGTCTTGGGCCGCACACTCCCGTCAAACCGGCCCATCGGCGAGAGTTGGGACTTGGTTGACCGGCCCGAGGCCCAGTCGGTCATCATGACCGGATCGTTGGCCGGCCAGACATTGCGGGCTTTGCTTGAAAAGTATCCGGCTGATATCATGGGGCCGGGCTGGCCCGCAGCGCGACCGTTCCCCTTGCTGGTAAAATGGCTCGACTGCCGCGAACGGCTCAGCCTGCAAGTGCATCCGCCGGCAAAAATCGCGGCGGAGCTCGGTGGCGAGCCAAAGACGGAAAACTGGTACATCGTCGAAACCATGCCCGGCGCGCATCTTATCGTCGGATTGCGGCCAGGCGCAACGCGCGACCAGTTTGAGCGTGCCCTTGCCGATGGCACGGTTGAGCAATGCGTGCACCGGTTCCCCGTCGTGCCGGGTGATTCCATCCTGGTGCACAGCGGCCAGATCCACGCCATCGACGCAGGCAATCTTCTGCTCGAGATCCAGCAAAACTCCGACACGACCTATCGCGTTTTCGACTGGAACCGCGCTGGGCTGGACGGAAAGCCGCGCCAGCTTCACGTGGCCGAGTCCCTTCGCTCCATTCTATGGGATGATCCTGCGCCGGCGGTTGTGCGTGGTGCGCCCACCGCCGAGGTCATTGCCGACTGCCCCGAGTTCCTCATCCGCCGGATGCCCATGGCCAAGGGCGAAAAATTATCCATCGCCGCTGGCGAACAACCCCGCCTGTTTAGTGTCGTGGCGGGGAGCCTGCGCGTGGCTGGGCCCAGTGGGGACACGCTCATGCGCGGGGATAATGTCCTGCTCCCGTGTGCCGGGGCCTTTACTTTTGAGGCGCTTAGCGGCGTGATTGCACTTATCACCGAAAATTTTCACACTCCCAACTTATGAAAACCCTCGCCCCTAGTTTTTGTACCTGCCGCGGGAACATCCTGACCAAGCTGTTTGTTTTCGCTTGTGCGCTCGTGGCAACTTTTGCCCTCATGTGGATGCTGCTGCTGCCGTCTATTGTGACCGGCATCATAAAAAAACGCACGGGTTTCGACGCCACAGTACAGCGTCTCTACGTCAACCCGCTCACCGCGAGTGTTTATGTCAGCCAGTTCAAAATCAACAATCCTGACACCTTTCCGCAAGATGACTTTGTCTTGGTCAACGAGTTCAGGACGGCAATCGAGCCCAACTCTGTTTTCAGCGACCGCGTTGTGGTGAAAGACGCTCTTTTTGACGTCGCGTTCATCGCCGTGGTTAAAAATGCCCAGGGCGAGACCAACCTCGATGTTTTCAAGGCCGGCATGCTGCCGGCCGGCCCGGAAGAAAAAACCCCGGATAAAAAATCCCAGCCCAAGCCCGCCGCTGCGCCCAAAAAAGAGGCGCCTGCCGCGCAGTTTCTCATCCGCCATCTCGTCGTGAAACTCGATAAAATCATCATCGCCGATTACTCTGGGCCCGAGCCAAAAGTGCATGAGATTGCGGTTAAAATAAACCACACCTTCACGGATATCACGGATATCAAGCAGATCAGCGTGCCGCTCCTCGCGGACCTCAGCGTGGCCGGTGCCGGAAAACTCGCCGACAACATCCTCGGCGTCATGCTCCCGGCGCCCGTTCTTCAACAGCTTGGAGTGGTGGGCAAGGACGCCGGCGGCATCCTGCAAGGCACCGGCAAGAAAACGAAAGATTTGTTCAAAGGCTTGTTCGATTCACTTGAAGAAAAGCCAAAGCAATAGTTTAGTTGGCGGCTTATGACCGCTCCCGAACAGCCCGACGTCCTGCCACCCGACTCCCCGGTTGCGCCCGCGCAGCCGGCGCCGGGTGCAATCTCCGACCCTGTCGCGCAGCTTGCCGCCGCCAAAAAAGAGGCCGCCGACAACTACGACCGCTTCCTGCGCACCACGGCCGACCTCGAGAATTTCCGCCGCCGCACCGTGCGGGAAAAGGAAGAGCTGCGGCAGTTCGCCATCGCGCGCGTGCTCGAGGATTTGCTGCCCGCGCTCGACAACCTTGCGCTCGGCCTCGCCGCCGCGAAACAGCCGGGGGCCGACCTGAAGGCGCTCACCGGTGGCGTCGAGCTGGTCTTGGGCCAGCTTAAAGGCGCGCTTGCGCCGCACGGCCTCAAGGAGATTATTCCCGCCGTGGGCCAAGCCTTCGATCCGCACCAGCACGAATCGCTTTCCCACCAGCCCAGCGCCGATGTGCCCGCCGAGCATGTGCTCAACGTCGTGCGCCCCGGCTACTCGCTCAACGGCCGCCTCCTCCGCCCGGCCAGTGTTGTGCTCTCCGGCGGCCCGGCCCAACCGGAGAAAAAAAACTAACAATTTCGGCGCGCGTTCCGGCCGGCTGATACCATGGCAAAGGAAGACTACTACGAATTGCTCGGCGTCGATAAAAACGTCACCGAGGAGGAGCTCAAAAAGGCCTATCGCAAGAAGGCCATCCAATATCACCCGGACAAAAACCCCGGCAACAAGGAGGCCGAGGAGACCTTCAAGAAAGTTTCCGAGGCTTACGAGGTGTTGAAAGACCCGGACAAGCGCGCCGCCTACGACCGCTACGGCCATGCGGCCTTTGCGCAGGGTGGCGCCGCGGGCCCGCGCGGCCCCGGTGGATTCCACGATCCGTTCGATATCTTCCGCGAGGTCTTCAGCCAGGGCGGCGGGGGCGGTGGGGGCATTTTCGAACAGATGTTCGGCGCCGGCAACGGCCGCGAGAGCGGGCACGATGGCGCCGACCTGCGCTACGACCTCGAGATCACGCTCGAGGAAGCCGCCCGCGGCGTGGAAAGGGAAATTTCGTTCCGCAAGCTGGTCGAGTGCGAGCGTTGCCACGGCAATGGCGCCGAGCCCGGCTCGAAGCGCGTCACCTGCCCGACCTGCCGCGGCGCGGGCCAGATCCGCCGATCGGGCGGCATCATCACTTTCACCCAGACGTGCCCCACTTGCGGCGGCACGGGCACGCGCATCGAGAAGCCGTGCACCCAGTGCCGCGGCGAGGGCCGCAGCGCCAAAACGACGAAACTCACCGTGCGCATCCCCGCCGGGGTCGAGACCGGCTCACGCCTGCGTTCCGGCGGCAATGGCGAGGCCGGCGTGCAAGGCGGGTCAGCCGGCGACCTCTACATCGTGCTGAGCGTGTCCGAACACGAGGTCTTTGAACGCCAGGGCGACAGTTTGTTTTGCGAGATACCGATCAAGTTCACGCTTGCCACGCTGGGCGGCACGATCGAGGTGCCCACGCTCTCCGGCAAGGCCTCGCTGAAAATTCCCCCCGCGACGCAGAGCGGCACCACCTTCCGCCTGCGGGGCAAGGGCATGCCGCACCTGCGCGACGGCAGCCAGGGCGACCAGCTCGTCCGCGTGCAGGTCGAGGTGCCGACCAGCCTCACGGCCGAGCAGCGCAAGGCCCTGGAAAACTTCGCCCAGCTGAGCGGCGATGCCGACCAGCCGGTTGG